>JBEINE010000044.1:0-16689 GCA_040378245.1 Hyphomonadaceae bacterium
CAAAGTGGGCCACCGCTACAGCGGCCATTTCGGCGGCTGCTTTGCCCACAGCGATGACGATGGTACGCCCATCAAACTTATCAACTGGTAAGTGTGCTGACAAATGCGCCGGAAGGCACGCGCTGGCGGAGACAGCGGCAACACTAGCGTCAAAAAGGCCGCGAAGCCATGTGCGGGCTAGTTCATCTTGCAGGGTCTTCACCCCATTTTTGATAGAAATCTCGCAAGGTGTTAAAGACAAGTTTCCTATTGCCATTTTCGTCTATCACGCCTTTGCGGTTCCAATTATCTTGGAAGCGACCATGCCAGCGCCGGGGAGAACGAAAGTCTTTAAGCAGCCAAGGTATAATGCCAACAAGGCCCGGCGTTTCCGATAAGCGCTTGAGGGTTGCTTCATAGAGCCAAGCCTGAAAATCCTCGGTCCAGCGCTCTTCCTTCGGTCCGCGATGGCCATAAAGGGCGTCGGCACCAAATTCCGAGCACACCATCGGCTTGTCGTAAATCGTGGAGAAAGAGACTTGGTCCAATGTGTCTGGCCGACGATTGCCATACCAGCCCTCATATTGATTCATCGCGATGACATCGAGTTTGGCACCCAACTCATCGCGCACATTCAGACGGGTTTCCCCGTCTGCGACTCCGCCGATATCAACGTTCTTGTCTAATGCGGCACTGATCAAGCGTGTGGAATCAAGGCTGCGGACATGGTCAATGACTTGGCTGAGAAAAGACGTGCGCACAGGGTTTTGTGGGGTCTCATTCGCCACTGACCAAATGATAACGCTACCCCGATTTCGGTCTCGGACAATCAATTCTTCCACCATGGACTTGGCCAATGCCAACACTTTTGGCGAGGCATAATTCACATCCTCCCAATAAATAGGCACTTCGGCCCACACCATCAGACCCATCTCATCGGCCAACTGGGCCATGTGGGCGGCGTGGGGGTAATGGGCGAGGCGGACAAAGTTGCAGCCAAGCGCTATGGCTTCGCTCAACAGTGCGCGGCCTTGAGCCAGGGAAACACTCCGCGAGGCGGTCGCCCCCAATGCCTCTTCATGGAGCGCGATTCCTTTAATCAAGATTGGCTGGCCGTTGAGGAGAATCTCGCGCCCACGGGAGGTGATGGTGCGAAGGGCGATTTGATCGCTGTGACGCTGGTCGCCCGCTTGGATAGTGATCGCATGACGGACGGGGTTAGAGGGCGACCACAAAGCCAGATTGCGCGGGATAGCCGCTTCCATCCGTACACGGCCATTGGCATCGGACACGCTGCGCAGCGTCAGGCGTAAACCGTCAAAACTGACGCTGACTGGCGTAGGGACTGCACCGTCTAGCCACACGTCAGCAACGATCTTGCCACCCTCAAGGCGCACGAACCAATCGCGGACAAAGGCCTGCGCCACTGTAACAAGGCGGATAGAGCGTGTGATGCCGCCGTAATTTTGCCAATCAAAATCTGATGCTGGCAGGGTTTCATTGGTGTGGCGACTATCGGCGCGGACGGTGATTTGGTTATCACCCGCCTTGATTTTGTCGGTCACCTCAAAGCTAAATGGCGTGAACCCACCCTCATGGCCACCAAGGTCTTGGCCATTGAGCCAGACTTGGCTGCGATAATTGACGGCTTCAAATTGCAAGAACACGCGCTCACCCGTTTTTGGCGCAAAGTTGAAGCGACGATGAAAATAGACTGTGCCATCATAGAAGCTCAGCTCGGTTACGCGGCTGTTCCAATCACCAGGTAAGAGAATATCGCGGCTAGAGGCCCATTCATATTCAATAAGCGGCCCTTTGAGGACGTCTTCTTGCAAGTCTTTCCATACGGTCCGGCGATCACGGGGTTTGCGGCGTGCGGTATCAAAAGGGTCGATGACATATTTCCACAGTCCGTCCAGCGACATGGTTTGCCGACCCATCAAGCCCCCAAATTGAGGTGCAGGTGTTGGCAAAGCGGGCGCTGCACTGGACTGCGCCAAAGCCCGTTTTGACAAAACGATACCAAAGCCGGCAATTGCAGCTCCAGCCAAAAGATTGCGGCGCGAGGCGTTCATCGGCGTGCTCCATAATTCACGGGGCTGTTGACGTTGGCACCGGACAAATCGTCGTGCGACATGGCAAGGAACCGCAACGCGAAAGCCGAAGCAATGTCGCGTATGGCTATCCTTGTGTTGCCATCAACAACTCGCACGCGGGCCTCAAGAACCGCACCTCGTAAATTCATATCAGGGTGATCCTTGGGAAATCGATTGGCCAGCACCCATATCAATGAACGCTCAATATTGGCGTCAAACCCCTCGACGCCATAGTCGCGTAGGCGCAGCCACAAGATACCGGCAAAGGCGGTTGCACTTCCTGTGATGCTATCGCGACGAAAGTAACCATCGGTTTTGAGATTGTAATAAATCGCGCCGTCAGGACGCTGTACCGACGCCATGAAGCGAGCTGTGCGGGCCGCACCATCAAGGAAGGTGCGATCATTCGTGAGCGCGTAAGCCTCCAGCAAGGCCTCGGCGTTCCAGATATTAAAGCGGGGGTGGACGTCTCCTGTGTCAGGATTATTGGGGTCGAAATCCATCCAGAGCCCTTGGGCATTTTGGCGGGCCAAAGCGGCGCGGATATGAGTGATGAAACGATCACACCACAGCTGTTCGCGCGTGTGCTGGCACATATCCTTGAAGAGCGAGCCTTCGATATTGGGCCGCGCGGTCTGGGTAATTTTGGGGTTTGCGACGCCTTTATGAGTTGGGGAGAAAGTCGTAATGACTTGACCGTTGGCGGGGTCGATGAAGTTGTAAAAAAGACCATCTCCGCCAATTATTGTCTCAGGCACACGCGTATGGGTCCAGAGCCACTGACCTGATTTTGTGGCGACATCGCCAAAGCGGGTGTCATCTGTCGCGCGGCTCAACGCAAACAAGCCTGCCGTTCCATCCGATATTGTGGTGAAATTGATCAGCGGCCCGATGTGGTCGCCACGATAGGCGTTGACCAGACCCGCCAAAGGATGGGGGGCTTGAAACTGTGTGCCAGTCCACCAATTGCCGCCTCTGCGGGCAGCGCGCAAGAGCTTGGCATCTCCTGTTATGCGCCAAGCCTCAACCAAGCCCCAGATTTGTTGGCCAGTATGCCAATGGGGCTCATATTCAAGCCAGCGCCCGCTCATTAAATCATAGTCGGCCCGGCCCTTGCCAGAAGGAGTCACGAGAAGATTAGCGACATAGCCGCCGACCGAGGACAAAGCCGCACGAATGGCGGGGCGCTTGTCGGAAACCATACTTGTTTGTGCCGGCTGGGGCGCAACCCCAGCAACGGCCAATGGCACGGCCAGTGACGGCACAGTCGCCATAATCAATAGCGTCAGGCCTACATGTAAGCGCCAACTTGCCACGGCACGAACTCCTCATCTCCAAGGCCCAAAGCTTCTGATTTTGACTGTTTGCCAGAGGCTACGGCGAGCAATTCTTCAAACACGCGGGCACCTGCGCCAGTCACGCTTTCCCCGCTCAGCACTGGCGAGCAATCCACATCAATGTCGCCGTCCATGTGGGCAGCGAGTGCGGCATTAGAAGCGAGCTTGATGCAAGGCGCGGGCTTGGAGCCAAACACACTGCCACGCCCTGTTGTAAAGGCAATCAGATTGGCACCCGCTGCGATCTGGCCTGTGGCGCTGCACGGGTCATAGCCAGGGCTATCCATGAAGACAAAGCCTTTGGTGTCGATGGCTTGTGCATAGCGAAACACGCCCATCAATGGGCTGCTACCACTCTTGGCGACGGCCCCAAGGCTCTTTTCAAGAATGGTCGTTAGACCACCTTTTTTGTTGCTAGGCGATGGATTGTTGTCGAGGCTGGCGTTATTGCGCGCCACATAATCTTCCCACCACTCCAAACGGTCGATCAAAGCTTGTGCTACTTCTGGCCGCGCGGCGCGGCGCAAAAGTAGATTCTCGGCGCCATAAATCTCTGGGGTTTCTGACAGAATGGCCGTGCCGCCATGCGCAACCAAGAGATCGCTAGCGACCCCTAAAGCAGGATTTGCCGTCACGCCTGACCAGCCATCAGAGCCACCACATTGTAGGCCCAACGTAATGGCAGAAACCGGAGCTGGCGCTCGGCGCGCTCTATTGGCCTCTTCGACGAGTTCGCCCACAAGGCTGTGGCCATAGTTGATCGCCTTGGCTGTACCGCCCACGTCTTGGATAGTGAACGTCCTGAGGCGGTCGCTTCGCTCAAGCCCCATCTCGGCGATCAAGCGGTCGATTTGATTGACCTCGCAGCCAAGCCCGATGATCACAACAGAATGGAAATTGGCGTGATTGGCATAACCCGCTAATGTGCGCTGGAGGTTCTCAACCCCGTCCCCGCTATAGGCTGTACCGCAACCTGTGGCGTGGGTGAAAGCGGACACGCCATCCACATGGTCATATTCCGCCATGCGGTGTTCATGGAAAGCGTTTGCAATCCGCCTTGCCACGGTGGCCGAGCAATTCACACTGGTTAGCACGCCGACATAATTGCGTGTGCCGATCTGGCCATTGCCGCGGTGAAAACCCTCAAAGTTGCGTGTCAACATGGAAGCTTGCAAGCGCACATCAGTTTTAAGGCTCGCGTCACGTGTGGTGGCGCTAAGGGCCAGATTATGTTCATGAACGTGACTGCCCGCAAGGATCGTTTGGCTCGCTATCCCAATCGAGACGCCATATTTGCGAATGTCTTGCCCCGCCGTTAAATCACGTAAGGCAATCTTGTGGCCCGATGGAATGATCTCGCGCGCGACAATGCCGTCAAGACCCGTGTCTTGGCCAGGTGCCAATGTGGTGAGGGCGATAGCCACATCGTCTTGGGAGTAAAGGCGCAGAATGTTCATGACACGCGCTGCCTTGCCAATGCCCTGACGCTGGCAGTTGCGCCAGTGCTCATCAGTTGTTCAAGAGCGTCCCCGGTTGCCTTGATGAAGCGGGCATCATGAGCCAGATCTCCACCAAATACGGCCTCGAGTTTAATAAGACCCGCCGCAATGGCATGTGCGCCCCCGCCTTGGGCATACACCGCCGCGGTTGTTGTTGCCAACGGATCATCAACAACAAAGCGGCTTCCATCTTCGCCTTGTCCCGATTGCCAACGCATCCAGCCCGCCACAGCAAGAGCGAGCGCGTCAATGGATTGGCCTTTGTTCAGTCTATGACGGATCGTGAACAACAATCGTTGTGGTAATTTTTGCGAGCCATCCATCGCAATCTGATGAGTTTTGTGCATAAGCGCGGCATTGGCAAAGCGGGCCTTGAGGTCTTGGCGGTAGGCCATGACATTGAGGCCCGGCGGCGGGGTTAATGTGGCAGCCGCTTCATCATGTAATTGGTCAACGAAAGCTGCAAAAGCGGGGTCTGCCACCGCTTTGTGAACAAAGCTATGGCCTGCCAGCGCACCTAGATATGCTAATCCCGAGTGAGCACCATTAAGCAAGCGCAACTTGGCCAATTCCCAAGGTCGCACATCAGTTGTGATCTGCACACCCGCTGCTTCCCAATCGGGGCGGGGGCCTGCAAATCTGTCTTCAATCACCCATTGGCTAAAGGGTTCCGTTTTCACCAAACCTTGGTCTTCAATGCCAGTTTCCTGAGCGATTGCGGTAATATCATCCGCCGTTGTGGCTGGCACGATGCGGTCGACCATTGAGGATGGAAACGCGCCGTTCTTGGCGATCCAATCAGCGAGGCTAGGGTCTGTGTCACCAGCTAGCGTTATGACAGCATCTTTTAGGCGCTCGCCATTTTCTGGCAAATTATCGCAGGGTAAGCACGTGAAGGGGGCCAGGCCGCGTGCTTTGCGCAGGGCCAAAGCCGCGACAATAAAGCCAGGCGCTGTTTTGGGTGGCGCAATGCCTTCTAGGTCGCTGGCCACGTCTGGGTCGTCGGTGTTGAGCGTACCCGTAGCGGGATCGAGCTTGTATCCCTTCTCAGTTACGGTCAGCGACACGATATGAACGCACGCACCCGCCATCGCCTCAACCAAAGCCAAAGGGTCTTGAGGGGCAACCAGCACGCCCTGCGACGCGCCGATCACGCGCGCTTTGCTATCCGCACCGTCCCGCACGACACATATATAAAGGCCATCTTGCGGGTTGAGTTGATCGGCCACAGTTGGGCTGCGCAGGCTGGCTCCGAGGATGCCCCAGCGCAGGTCGCCTTTGGCTAGGCAGTCTTCGGTAAAGACGGCTTGGTGGGCGCGGTGGAAGGCGCCAATGCCCAAATGAACAATGCCCGTTTGAACGGCAGCGCGATCATAAGTAGGCAAGTCTGCCTTGCCCGTAAGGCTCGCCAATGTGGCGTCCGATAAGCGGGTCATTTGAATACTCCGGGCAGCCACAGCGAAAAGGCCGGCACATAAGTGACGATCATGAGTGCAACGACAAGAGCGAAGTAGAATGGCCAGATCGTGCGCATCACGTCTTCAACCTTGATCTTACCAATCGCACAGCCGACAAATTGAACACTGCCAACGGGTGGCGTGACAAGGCCAATGCCTTGGTTGAGCATCATCACAATGCCAAACTGCACAGGGTCCATGCCCGCATTGACCGCAACGGGTAAAAAGATCGGGGTGGTGATAATGATCAAAGGTGCCATATCCATAAAGGTACCAAGGATCAGCAAGAGCACATTGATTATCAATAAAGTCAGCAGCGGATTGTCGGTGATGGCACCTATGCCGTCTGAGAGGCGCTGCGGAAACTCAGTCAGCGCCAATAGCCAACCAAACGCCCCTGCCGCGCCAATAATCAGCATAACCATAGAGGTTGTGGCAACAGCACCGGTGATGGCTTGCTTAAACTGGGTCCAATTGAGTGACCGATAGATGAAGGCGGCGATACAGAGCGTGTAGATAACGGCAATGGCTGAGCTTTCCGTTGGTGTAAATACGCCCCCTAAAATCCCGCCAAAAATGATCAAGATGATCATAAAGCCTGGAAGCGCGCCTGCAAGGGCAGTCCACAAAGCCGACCAGCCCGGGAATGTGCCAGCAGGATAACGCCGCTTGGTCGCAACCCAGCGCGCGGCAACCATAAGCGCAATACCCGTCGCAAAAGCAGGGATCACGCCCGCCAGAAACAGGTCAATCACTGATACCGCGGCCCCTGCCGAGGCGGCGTAAAGGATCATATTGTGAGACGGCGGCACCATCACGCCCAAGATTGCCGAACAAGTCATGACGTTGACGGCATAGTCAGCATCATAGCCTTCAGACTTCATTTTGGGGATCAAGGTCGCACCGACAGCCGAGACTGTTGCAACCGCAGAACCTGATACCGAACCAAACATCATGGCCGCACCCACGCTGACCTGACCCAATCCACCCCGCGAGCGGCCAAATATGGCGGTGGCGACGTTGATGATGCGGTCGGCAATGCCAGAACGGGTCATCAGCTCACCCGTGAAGACGAAAAACGGGATTGCCAGCAGCGTGAAGGCATTCATGCCCGCCGCCATTTGCTGGAACGGCACCACCAACGGGATGTCCAAAAACAAGAATGTAACAATAGCTGCACCACCAAGCGCAAACGCGACAGGCACGCCAAGGCATAACAGAAGCGTCAACGCGCCAAAGAGGATGACTAATTCCATGTCGGTTCAACTTTGCGGTTGGTCAGGGCAGCGATGGCTTGTTCAATCGCAAAAAACATCATCAGCCAGCCAGATATCGCGAGTGGCAGATAGGCGGCACCACGGGGTAGACCCAAGGACGGGATTTTATGCTCCCAGGTCTCGCTCACCAATTCCCCGCCGAAAATCCCTAATGCCAGACCGAAAACGGCGATCACGCCAAAGGACAGGGCCGTCGCCAGTTTTTGACCTTGGGGCGGCAAAGCATCGACCGCCATCGTCATGCCAATGTGAAAGCCCTCGCGCACGCCAGCCGAGGCGGCCAAAGCAATAAAGCCAATCATAACCACAAGCGCTGCTTGCTCTGACCATGGCGGGCTGGATCCCAAAACATAGCGCGCAAACACTTGCCAACCGAGCAAGCATACGAGTGCGACCAGACCCAAACCAGATACGACCAGCACGGCCCTGCTCAGGCCACGCGAAACCTTGTCCAGTAACCCCATCATGACGGGGTATCCATCGCGAGGATCGCATCTGCAAGTGACTTCAATTGTGCTGTGTTCAAAAACCGGTCCCAGACGGGCTTGACGGCGGCTTGAAATGCGGGACGATCAATATCTTCAAGAAAAATCACATTGTTGGCCCGCAGCCGCGCCTCTGAAGCCTTCTCACGTTCTGCCCAAAGTGCCGACATAACCCCGACTGATTCTTTCGCCGTTTCGCGCAATAGGGTTTGACTTTGCGTGGGCAAGCGATCCCAACGCCGTTTTGACACCACGAGCACTTCGGGAGCCATAACGTGGCGGGTCATGGAATAGAATTTTGCCGCCTCAAAATGGCGGGAGCTTTCATAGCTGGGTGCATTGTTTTCAGCACCATCGACTACACCTTGTAACAATGCGCCGTAGACCTCGCCATAGCTCATAGGCGTAGCGTCTCCGCCCAGGGCATCAATCATGGCAACGAAAGAATCTGAGTTTGGCACCCGGATTTTACGGCCTTCGAGGTCATTGGGTGACCGCACGGGGCTATTGGTGGTGTAAAGACTGCGCGCACCACTTTCATAAAAGCACAAACCGACCAAACCATGAGGCTCGAGTGCTTTCAAAATGGTGTCACCCGGTGGACCCGCCATAGCGCGGCGCATATGGTCTAAGGATTGAAACAAAAACGGTAAAGTTGGCACGATTGTTTCAGGTGCAAAGGCGTTAAGGGGCGCAAGGTTGACACGGTTGATATCTATGCCGCCAAAAATCGTCAGCTCAAGGCTATCTTTTTCTTCGCCCAATTGGCCGCCAGGATATTGGCGGATGTTGACACTGCCGCCCGAGCGCGCTGCCACTTGCTCGCCCATCCATTTGACGGCTTTCACCGTGGGATAGTCACCCGGGTGGGTATCAGCTGCAAACAACGGGCGGTCGGCCGCTGCACCGCACGCCGCCAGTGGCGCTATCGCTAAAGCACCCAGCGCGCTGCGACGATTGAGGCGGCCGATCAAGCTCACAGCCTGTAGGCCTCTTTGGCCAAACGATACGCCAAGTCATAAGCCACTTCATTCGCCTCATCTTCATCTAAGCGATGCTCAGTCACCAGTTGAGAGAGCCAATTGCAATCCATGCGACGGGCAACATCATGACGGGCAGGGATTGAGAGGAAGGCGCGTGTATCGTCGTTAAAGCCGACCGTGTTGTAGAATCCTGCGGTCTCGGTGACGTTTTCACGAAACCGCCGCATACCCTCCGGACTGTCATGAAACCACCAAGCGGGACCTAACTTCAACGCTGGATAATGCCCCGCCAAAGGGGCCAGCTCGCGCGCGTAAGTGCTCTCGTCCAGGGTAAACAGGATGATTGAGACGCGCGGGTCAGAGCCGTAGCGGTCCAACAACGGCTTTAAGTCATGAACGTAATTGGTGCGCATCGGGATATCGCAGCCTTTATCGCGACCATAACTTTGGAAGACCGTCTGATTATGGTTGCGGTAAGCGCCCGGGTGTATCTGCATGACAAGGCCATCTTCAGCGCTCATGCCCGCCATCTCGACCAACATGTGCGCGCGGAAAAGTTCGGCATCTGCGGCGGTCGCGGGGCCTGTGGTCACGCGGGTGAACAATGCCTGAGCGTCGCTGCGGCTTAGATTGGCGGTGTTTGCTGTCGGGTGGCCGTGATCGGTTGAGGTAGCGCCACCAACCCGTTTGAAGAATGCGCGCCGATTCCTCAGTGCACTCAAATAGCCATCATAATCTAAGGCATTTTCGCCTGTCAGCGCGCCTAAGGCTCTTAGGTTATCGACAAAGCCCTCATAGTCGGGGTCCAGCACCGCATCGGGCCGGAAGGCTGTGATAACGCGCCCACCCCAGTTTGAGTTTGTTATCGCAATATGATGCTCCAGCGTATCGAGCGGGCCTTCGGTGGTCGCGATCACTTCGATATTGAAACGCTCAAACAACGCACGAGGGCTAAAATCAACGTGGGCTAATTTCGTATTGATCACATCATAATAGTGATCAGCCGTGCTGGCATCTAATTTCACGTCGATGCCAAAGACTTGGGTGTAAACCCAATCATGCCAAACCCGCGACGGTGTGCCGCGAAACACATGTTGGTTTTGGGCAAACAAATGCCAGATCTTGCGAGGGTCCTGCTCAACCGGACCACCATCATCGCGGGGCACGCCAAGGCGGTCCATCGCGATCCCTTGGGAATAGAGCATACGGAAAACATAATGATCGGGTGTGATCAACAATGATGCAGGGTCAGTCCAATTGGCATTGGTAGCAAACCATGAAGGATCAGTGTGCCCATGCGGGCTTATAATCGGAAGATCTTTCACCTGCGCATAAAGCCTGCGCGCCACGTTCCGCTGGGCTGGGTCAGGCGGGAACAAGCGGTCAGGGTTCAGGGTCAGCTTGGCACTCATCGTGGGGGGCTCTCAAGCATGAAGGTCAAAACCAGTCTTCTTGGATTGTTGGGTTAAACATCGGTCGGCAGGGCAAAACGCTGGCGCTGAACTTCAACGGCGGCGCGCGCACGCTCAACGGCTTCCACTTCAGTTGCCTCCAGCACGCCATTCATGACGCTGTGCAAGTGTTGGCGCATCGCTGCACGCGCGAGCACTGGATCGCGTTGGCGCAGCGCGTTCATGATTGCTGCATGCTCATCAATGATCGGTTTGACGCCATTGGCACGCACATGTTCAAGGAAGCGCACCGATTGAGGCGAGCGGTTGCGGACATCCCACAGCATCTCAATAATCGCGATCATCGCGCTGTTTTGCGTCGCGCGTGCGATGGTCATATGAAAACGACGGTCCGCGTCCTCTGACATGACAACATCGGTTTTGTTTTCAAGCTCCATTTCCGCAACAAGGACTTCTAGCTGGCTAAGCTCCGCGTCTGTAATGCGTCCTGCGGCTAATGCGGCTGCCTCTGCCTCTATCCCACGGCGTGCTTCGAGAAGCTCAAAAGGGCCAATATCGGTTACACCGGGACTTCCCGATTTTGGAACGCGCGCGATTACGTAAACGCCAGACCCGGTTTTAACCTCCACAAGGCCGTCCAGCTCCAGCGCAATGACAGCTTCACGAATTGTAGGGCGCGATACCCCAAAGGCAGCCGCCAGATCGCGCTCGGAAGGCAAGCGTTCGCCCACGCCATACACGCAGGTTGCAATGCGTTCGCTTAATTGATCGGCGACTTGCTCATAAAGCCTCTTTGACGAGGGCTGGCGCGTGTCCATTTCGTCCTGTCCTATTCCTGTTGTGATCGTCACCTTTGACCTATCTGGGTGTTGCTGTCACACGAGCGTGGAACGGCATACTAGACAGACCAAAATTGGTCAGGTAGGTTGACCAATAGGTGCCAGACCAATTTCATGGTGTCAAGCAGCATGAACTACATCAATCCCAGTAACGAAGAAACAAGCTATGCAGCCAGAGCAAGACTTTCAGGTGATTTGGCAATGAACGCTGAAATAGTCGCCCCACCGCTGGCTAATAAGTTGCCGCAGATGAAGATCTTTGCCGCGCGTGTAATTGTATCGTGCCCAGGGCGAAACTTTGTTACGCTCAAAATCGAAACCGATCAGGGCGTCTATGGTATTGGTGATGCGACGCTCAATGGGCGCGAGAAATCAGTTGTCGCCTATCTTGAAGACCACGTGTGCCCCAACCTTATTGGACGCGATGCCCGCGGGATCGAAGACATTTGGCAATTCTTGTATCGCGGTGCCTATTGGCGGCGCGGACCTGTCACGATGCGAGCTATTGCGGCGGTGGACGTCGCACTCTGGGACATTAAAGCCAAAGCTTTGGGCGCGCCCCTTTATGAACTTTTAGGTGGCAAGAGCCGTGATAAAGTCATGGTCTATGGCCACGCCAATGGCACCGATATTGAACATACCGCAGACGAAGTCGCCCGCTATATAGAGATGGGCTACCAAGCCATCCGAGCCCAATCTGGTATTCCTGGCGTTAGAGGTGCGTATGGCGTAGGTCGTGGTGATCTTTATTATGAGCCAGCCGATGGGACACTGCCTACTGAAACGCTGTGGAACACACGCGCTTATCTCAACTTTGCGCCTAAACTATTTGAGCGCTTGCGTGAGCGCTTTGGCTTTGACCACCATCTTCTCCATGATGTGCATCATCGCCTGACCCCGCTTGAAGCCGCCCAACTTGGCAAAAGCCTTGAGCCATACTCTCTATTTTGGATGGAAGACGCCACACCTGCGGAAAACCAAGAGGCGTTCAAGCTCATTCGCCAACACACCACAACGCCGATTGCGGTGGGTGAAATCTTCAATACGATTTGGGATTGCAAAGACCTGATCCAAAATCAGCTCATTGACTATATTCGTACGACAGTTGTTGGGGCTGGCGGCATCACGCATCTGCGCCGGATCGCCGACTTTGCCGCCATCTGGCAAGTCCGCACGGGCAGTCATGGCGCGACCGACTTGTCGCCCGTCACGATGGGCGCGGCTTTGCACTTTGACACATGGGTGCCAAACTTTGGCATTCAGGAATATATGCGCCACACGCCTGAAACCGACGCTGTATTCCCTCATGCCTATAGCTTTGATCGCGGCTTCTTGACGCCGGGCAATACACCTGGTCACGGCGTTGATATCGACGAAACGCTCGCTGCAAAATACCCTTATAAACCCATGCAATTGCCTGTCGCACGCCTTGACGATGGCACGATGTGGAACTGGTAAATGAGCACAGAGCGGATGGGTAAAGTCGTCTGCTTTGGCGAATGTATGATTGAATTGGCGCGCGGGTCCGATGGATCGGCCCATGTAGGGTTTGGCGGCGATACGCTCAATACGGCCCTCTATCTGGCTCGATTGGGAATAGACACATCTTATATGACCGCACTAGGCGAGGATGCTTGGTCAGCTGATCTAAAAGCACGCTGGGCACAAGAGGGCATAGATACAACGCTTACACTCACTCATCCCAACCGCGCCGCGGGCCTATATGCGATCAGCACAGATGCGCAGGGCGAACGCAGCTTCACATATTGGCGCGATCAATCGGCAGCGCGTGTCTTCTTCGAGTGCGATGGCGCATTGGCGGCGTTGGCCACCGCCAGCAAAGCGCGTCTATTGTATCTTTCCGGCATAAGCCTGGCACTGTTCACATCTGCACAGCGCCTCAGGATCGTGGAACTGGCGCGCAATGTGCGCGCACAAGGCGGGAAAGTCGCGTTTGACCCCAATTATCGCGCCAGGCTTTGGCCATCTATGGAAGTATTCCAAGCCGCGATTAGCCACCTGGTCCCTTTCATGTCCGTGGTCTTGCCAAGCTATGACGATGAAGCCGCTGTTTGGGGCGATGTCTCGCCAGAGGCAAGCTTTGCGCGTTGGTCCGCTTTAGGTGTGGATGAGGTCGTGGTTAAGCATGGTGCGCACGGCGCTCTAACCTCGGAGGGCTGGGTCGCTAGCCAGATAGTGACAGAACCAATCGATACAACAGGGGCAGGCGATAGCTTTAACGCGGGCTATCTGGCAGCGCGCCTTGGCGGTCAAGACGTCGTCGCGGCGGCGCGGGCGGGAGCAGCTTTGGCGGCCCAAGTGGTTCAATATTCCGGCGCCATCATGCCCCGATCCGCTCACACTTTTGCAGGGACGCAATCATGATCCGCCCGCAACGCAATGTTTGCCGTGACATGATCGATTTATCGGGCATCTGGCGCGCCTTGCCCGATAGCGATGGACGCGGGCAAGCGCTGGGTTGGCCCAGTGGGCTTAAGGGTGAAACGCTGCCTTTGGCAGTCCCTGGTTCCTGGAACGAACAATTGGCCGAGCGGGGCCTTATGAATTTTGTCGGCGACATGTGGTTGGAGACAAAGGTTTTTGTACCTGCTGGCTTTGCTGTGGACCGTGATTTGGCACTGCGATTTGCTTCGGCTGACTACAGCGCAACGGTCTGGGTCAATGGCCACAAAGTTGGCACGTCGGGAGCCGAGCATCTACCATTTGAGCTGGATGTCAGTCCTTTTGTGCAGCCTGACACGCAAGCCTTAATCGTCGTGCGCATCACCACACTTTTGCCAGAGCAAGGCCCCACCCAGCGCGTGAGCCAGCAAGATTACATCACCGAAGCACGACCCAAAGACGAATATCTGCCCACTGTGCGATATGATTTCTTCCCCTATGGCGGCCTCAATCGACCGGTCCATTTGGTGGCACTGCCCAAGACACGGTTTACGTCAATCAAGATCGTACCGCGCCTCATGGGCAAGGACGGGGTGTTCTCAGTTTCTGTTGAAACCACATCGGGTGCTGACCGCGCCATTGTTGTGTTCAATCATAAGGGATTTTCAGGCTCAGCAACAATTTGGCTGACCGCTGGACGCGGCGCAGGGGAAGCGGTCATCGCGGATTGTCCTTTGTGGTCGCCAGAGACGCCCAATCTATTCGACGTCCGTGCCGACCTTATTGCCGGGGCAGCAGGGCTGATTGATCAAGTTTGCTTGCGCACCGGGATGCGGGAAATTCAGGTTATGGGTAAAGAGCTTTTGCTCAATGGCGTGGCCATAACACTCAAGGGCTTTGGCAAGCATGAGGATAGCCCGATGCATGGGAGCGGGCTGAACTTGCCTCAAATGGTCAAGGACTTTCATTTGCTGGATTGGTGTGGGGCCAATTCTGTGCGCACGTCCCACTACCCCTATGCAGAGGAATTTTACGACTTCTGCGATGAGCGCGGGATTATGGTAATTGATGAGGTTTTCTCAATCAATCTGGATTTTCGCAAAGTGACACAAGCGGGCTTGGACGCGCATAAGGCTGCGGTCGTCCAATTGATCGCGCGCGATGGTCACCACCCCTGCGTCATCGCTTGGAGTCTGTCCAATGAGCCGGGCTATCTGGGCGAGAAAGTCTATGCGCAAGCCAGCGCTCCTTATTGGGCCGAGCTTTTTGCTTTTACGCGCACCCTTGATTCAAGCCGCCCGCTAACGCACGCCAATGTGACTTACGCTGGCCTCGATGATCCCGCTTTTGACCATTCAGATTTTTTGATGATCAACCGCTATTATGGCTGGTATCAGGCACCTGCAGACCTACCCCGCGCCATAGCTATGCTCAACGCCGATTTTGACCATCTGGCCAAAGCGCACGGTAAGCCGATATTGGTGTCAGAGTTTGGAGCCGACGCTTTGGCGGGCCAGCACGCAACCTACCCCCAACTTTTCACCGAAGACTTCCAATCTGATTTTATCGTCGCCTATTGGCGCGCGATCACCACCCATCCCCATGTGATCGGCGGCCATGTCTGGAACTTTGCAGACTTTCGTACTGCCCAGCATGGTCGGCGCGTCGTGTTTAATCTCAAGGGCGTTTTCACCCGCGACCGCACGCCCAAAAAGGCCGCCTTTACCATCAAGGACTTGTGGACCAAATGACACCAGATCCCGGTAAGGCGAGCTTAAAGTCCAAACTTGGTTGGGCGTTTGGGGACTATGGCTTCAACATCTATTGGCAGGCTTTGAACTTGCTGATGATGCCATTTTACACTGATGTTTTGGGTCTGGAGGCCGCGTTGGCGGGCACCGTGTTTTTGGTCGCCAGCCTGTGGGACGGCTTTTCCGATAGCGTGATTGGGGCCATTGCAGACCGTACGCGCTCTAAATATGGCAGCTATCGGCCCTATTTGATCTTCGCCAGCCCCGTTATGGTGGTGGCGTTTATGATTTGCTTTTTCACGCCCGATTGGGAGCAAAGCGGATTATTCTTTTATGCGCTTTTGAGCCAGATGTTCTTGCGGACCTCCTATTCGGTGGTCAATATTCCTTACACCTGCCTGTCTAGCCGCATTACCTCTGACAGTGACGAGCGCAGCTTTATGGCGGGTGCGCGTATCGCCTTTGCCATGCTGGGCGGCATGACGATCACCTTCGTGATGCCCTCCATTGTCGATGAGCTCCAAGCGCGGACAGGTGACGATAATCCCATGGCCTATGTGATCGCTGCTGGCTTGGCGGGCGTCTTCTCAATACCGGTTTTTTGGGTGACGTTCCTGACAACCAAAGAGCCGCCGCATCTGGCAGAGGCGGCACCATCGGGGTTTCATTTAGGCGCAATCTTGGAAGATATGCGCGCAATCTTCAGTATCGTAACCCGCAACAGGCCTTTGTTACGCGTTTTTGCCTGCATGATTGTGTCGTCCTTGGCGTTCACCATGACCAATAAATGTGTGACCTATTACGTCACGCATTATTTAGAAGCGCCAGAACTGCGTCAATATGTGTTGCCTTTCATATTGGGCGTGCAGTGTGTGTTTTCACCTTTCTGGGCTTATGTCGCCTGGAAAACCTCCAAGCGTGAGGCTTGGCTTTGGGCGGTGGGTGTGTCTGTGATTGGGTACACGATTTTTTGGTTCACAGGCTCAAAAGACCCGATCATTAATGCGCTTCTGCTTGGCCTGATCGCCGCCGGGAACGCTGCGTATCTCATGCTGGTGTGGGCGATGCTGCCCGACACCGTCGAATACAGCCAATGGCAAACCGGGGAGCGCCATGATGGTAAAGTGTTTGGGGTCGCCAGCTTCTCGCGCCAACTCGCATTGGGCACCAA
>JBEINE010000229.1:0-3735 GCA_040378245.1 Hyphomonadaceae bacterium
CGCGCTAAATCGCCCAAAGATAATCGAAACAGGCCTTTGTTGTGGCATAGCCATCAACAAAGGCCGTCCCAGACAGAAAACTCAAAAGACGGCTCAGAGTTTAGTTGGTTTGTGCTAGGCCCTAGAGACCCCCGCCGAAGGCCGGGTGGCCATGATGTTCGCCGTCGTCATCGGGGTCGGGATGAATGATGATATCGGCACCGGGATAGGCCTCACGGATGCGCTTTTCAGCTTCGACAATGATCAGATGCGCTTGACCTAAAGTCAGATCGGGATCTAGGGTTGCGTGAAATTGAATATGCAACCAAGGCCCCGACATACGGGTGCGCAAATCATGAACGTTGCGCAGACCTTCAACACCATGAGCTATCTCTTGAATTTCACTCCGCGTTTCATCTGAGGCCTCGCGGTCCAGCAAATGGTCAGCCGCCTCAGTGGCAATGCCCCAAGATCCATAAGCCAGCCACAGCGCCACCAATAAACCCGCCGCCCCATCGGCCCACAGCACGCCAAGCAAGCCCGCCGCACCAATGCCTAATAAGGCCACAATATTGGTCAAAAAATCTGACATATAATGCGCCATATCGCCTTTTGTGGCGATAGAAGCGGTCTGGCGTACCGTCCAAGCCTGGAATGATACCAGGGCGCCGGTGACGCACAGCGACACCACCATCACCGCCATGGCGGTCGTCTCAGCGGTCAGCGGGGTTGGCTTGAACAGGCGTTGTAGCGCCGTCCAAGCCACCAAAATGGAGGATAGGGCCACCACACCGGCTTGAAAGACACCGGCTAAAGCCTCCGCCTTGCCGTGCCCAAATCGATGCTCGGCGTCGGGAGGTGTGGCCGCATAACGCACAGAAATCAGGGTGACCACCGAAGCCACCACATCAAGGGCGCTGTCAGCGAGTGAGGCCAAAAGAGCAGCAGAATCAGCCTGAACCTGCGCCCACGTCTTGAGACTAACCAGAAACAAAGCCGCCGTCACAGAGGCCAAAGCTGCGCGCATGGTCAGTTTGGCCACATCGTGATGGTTTAAACTTGCAGGCACCATGCTACGAAACTCTCCCCCGTCTCTCATTAGGCGCGTTAGCCTTATATGACTAGGGCGGTGGCCAAGGGCGATAGAGGTTTATCATGTCAAAAGTAAAACGCTTAGCTTTGGTAACGGGTGCATCTTCTGGGATTGGCGCGGCTTTCGCAGAGGCTTTTGCAGGGCAAGGATGCGATGTCTGTCTGGTGGCGCGCCGACTTGATAGGCTTGAAGCCCTTGCGAATGAGATTCAGGCAAGATTTGGAATTGAGGCCTTTTGCATTCAAGCCGATCTGAGTCAGCCTTCGGCTATTTCTGTTATCACCGAGGCCTTATCGGCGAGAGGGCGCGATGTTGACATATTGGTCAATAATGCTGGCTATTCGCTGGCGCAGGAGTTTTTAGCAACCACTGGGCAACAGCAAAGCGACTTTGTGCAAGTCTTGGTCGCTTCAGTCGTCTCTTTGACCCATGCTTTATTGCCCTCCATGGCGGCCAAAGGCTATGGGCGGATCATCAATGTGGGCAGCATGGTTGCGTTTTCGCCCGGTGCCGCTGGCCATACACTTTATCCCGCTGCCAAGAGTTTCGTGGTCAAGATGAGCCAATCCTTGGCTGCTGAAGTCAGCCATTTGGGGATTAAAGTGACGGCTATTTGTCCGGGGCAAACAGTGTCGGAGTTTTCCTCAGTCAATGGCACAAGCGCAGCCATCGCTAAATCGGGTCTTTATCAGCAAACAGCGCAAGCCGTTGTCGAGACAGCGATTGCCGCTAATGAAGCGGGCCACGAAGTCGTAGTGCCTGGCTGGCCCAATAAGATCGCGGTGCTGGCGATGAAGCTCTTGCCCGACAATTTGGTTGCCGCCATCATCCGCCCGCAAGCGCGCAAGTTTTCAATTGCTCATAAGAATGCGTCATGAAACATTTTGACATCATCATCATTGGGTCGGGGGCGGGTGGGGCGACCATGGCCCAAAGCCTCGCGTCAACCGGCAAGTCGATATTGATCCTAGAGCGGGGCCCCCATTTGCCCGTCGAAGACGACAATTGGGACCCAAAGGCGGTATTCATTGACCGCAAATATCGCACCAAGGAACAATGGCGCGATAAGAACGGCAGGTCTTTCACCCCAAACACGCATTATTGGGTCGGCGGCAATACGAGCTTTTACGGCGGCGCTTTGATGCGCTTTAAGCGTGACGACTTTGCCCAAACCTTCCATGCGGGAGGCCTCAGTCCCGCTTGGCCTATCAGTTATGACGATATGAAGCCATGGTATGAACAGGCTGAGATAATATGGGAAGTGCATGGGTCGCGTGGCATTGACCCGACTGATGAGGATAATGACCCGCCTTACCCTTTTCCGGCACTTGTCCATGACCCGAGTGTTGAACGCCTTCGCCAGCATTTTGAGCATATTGGCTGGACGCCTTCGCCCCTACCCTTGGCCATCCGGCGCAATGATCAGGAGCCAAGCAAAGGCCTGTGCATTAGGTGCAAAACCTGTGGCGGTTATCCGTGCAAAATACTGGCTAAAGGCGACGCGCGAACCGCGGCGCTCGCGACACTCAAAGATGCCCCCAATGTCACACTATTGGCAGGTTACACGGTCGTGAAATTGGAGACGGACGACACAGGCAGCGTCGTCACCACGGCATGGGCCCAAGGTCCAAATGGTCTTGAGATATTTAATGGGGATTATTTTTTCCTCGCAGCCGGTGCAGCTAATTCTGCGGCTTTGCTATTGGCCTCCCACAGTGATCATCATCCTCGGGGGCTGGCCAATGGCTCCGATCAAGTTGGCCGCAATTATATGTTTCACGTAACCTCAGCGGTCATATCGCTCTTGCCAACGCCCTTTGGGGCAGGTTTCCCTAAGACCCTATGCGTCAACGACTTTTATTTTGAGGACCCAGCCGGTGGCTTCCCCTATCCGATGGGGCAAATCCAGATGCTGGAATATATGACGGGCCAAACCCTTGAAGGCCAATTTGCTGACCTGGTGCCACCGAACTTTATTCCCAATGAGCTGTCTGATCAGCTAGCCACTCATATGGTCAGTTTTTTGGTGATGTCGGAAGATTTACCCGATCCAAACAATAGAGTGACACTGGGTCCCGACGGTAAAATCACTTTGTCCTACACTTATGGCGATGTAACAGGCCATACGCGCCTAGTCGAAAAACTGGAAAGAGGCCTTTCGGGCTTTGTGCGGGACCAGCACACCTTGTTTGAACCGAGCTTCCAGATCGATGAATTAATGCCCCTTTATGGCACGGCCCATCAATGCGGAACGCTCAAGATGGGCCATAATCCCCTAGACTCGGTTGTGGACAGCTATTGCAAGGCCCACGAGCTGACAAATCTTTACGTCTGTGATGCCAGTGTGTTTGTCTCATCCGCTGCGGTCAATCCGACATTGACCATAGTTGCTAACGCCATGCGCGTGGGCGCTCATCTCAAAGAGCATGTTTTGGTTTAGGGATGTTTGAGGGCTTTAGCCTGCATGTCCATATTGACTTACAGACCACAGGACTGTAACGGCCTGCCTTCAATTTTCGATCCGATTTAGGCGGCCGTCCGCTAGGAGTTCCTGTCGTGAAGCGCACGTTTCAACCCTCAAGCCTCGTTCGCGCTCGTCGCCACGGTTTCCGTTCACGCATGGCGACCAAGGGGGGTCGCTTGGTCTTGGCGCGCCGTCGTGC
>JBEINE010000118.1:0-9586 GCA_040378245.1 Hyphomonadaceae bacterium
CGGGATAGACCCTCGAGCGCGTCTGGTTCTTGTAGAACCAGGTTGCGCGTCTGGATATCTAATCTAGGGTCTGTTGATCCCGTCTTTTTTGTTTCAAAAAAGACGGGACAGACCCTAGCGCGCCACCTGTCCCGCAATCGCCGTCAAACTGGGATATGTCGCGACCGCAAAGCAAAAGGCGGGGCGACAAAGTCACCCCGCCTCAAGTTGATGCCATTCAGCTTGGCGTCGCCCTAAGTCGCCCTAAAAGGACGCTCTCACTCCAAGCGACCAACGGGCGCCCGTGTTGATAAAGTCAAGCACCTGATTGTCAAACCGACCGGTTGTGATGTTTTCATTGCCGGTGATGTTTGTCCCTTCAAGGAAAACTTGGAAGGTGTCGCTGATGTCATAGCTGGTACGCAGATCGAACTGATTATAGTCACGACGGAATACAGGGTCGCCGCCTTGGCCAGGCGTCACCAGATTTTCGAGGAAACGTTCGCGCAGGTTCCAGGCCAAGCGGGCCGAGAAGCCATATTTCTCGTAGAAGACTGTGACGTTATAGCTATTGCCCAAGCCTTCCAACGCAAACGATGTCGTTGTTGATGCGGTGTCAAACTCCGAATCCGTGTTGACAATCGTTGCGTTGGCCGCGACGCCAAATCCGCTGACCCAGCCTTCGAGTTGATCGAAGTTGTAAACAGCATTCAACTCCACACCGGTGATCTCGGCACTTTCTGAGTTACGGGGGCGACGGATGCTATAGGTCGCTTCATTAGGCCCCGTTATCAGGCCACCAACCGGCAGGCCGCTGGCGTTGGCGATCTGAATCTTCTCCTGCGCGCGCAACTGGATGATGAAATCATCGACCTTTTTGTAGAACACACCCGCTGAAAGCACTGTCGCACGTGTCGGGTACCATTCCAGAGATGCATCCAGATTGGTCGCCATATAGGGCTTCAAGTCTGGATTGCCGCCGCTTCCGTCCAAGCTGGCCGGGCGGTTGGTATCAAAACTGGTGCGGGGGGCAAGGTCGCGGATCTGTGGCCGAGTGATCGACCTAGAAGCTGCGGCTCGGGCGATCAGCTGATCATTTATCGTCAAACGTGCGTTCAAATTGGGCAGGAACACACCGTAATTGGATTTCTTGCTGACAGGGGTTGGTCGTCCAGCGTTTGCAAACACGGCATTATAAATCGTGTTATCGCCGGGCACACGCAACAGGTCCAGAAGCTGGAGCTGATTGCCGCTGGATTTGATCTCGGTTGTCACATACCGCAATCCGGCGTTGACAAACCAAGGCATCGTTCCTGCCGTGCCTTCCAAGTCAATCTCTGCATAGACGGCAATGTTCTGCTCGGAGACCGAGAAGCTGGCAGGCTGAACCACAGGGGTATAGCCGTTATTGCGCGCAATGATGGCCGCCGTTGTGCCCGGGGTTAGGCCCAAGGTCGTATCACGGAGCGCCGATTGTTGCGGGCTGGCCAAAACCTCAAAATAGCGATTGCCTGAATAGCCGGCAAATGCCGTCGGTAACTGCCCGCCCAATATTCCCTTTGTGTTGACAACACTCAAAATATTGCTCGACACGGCAACGCCATAGCCGCAATACAGACAATTCACTTCGCCATTGCTACCAATAGCTTGGCTGTCTTTTTCCCGGCGGTTAGCGAGGGCACCAAACCGAGCTGTTTTGAAAATGCCATTGTCGAGCTGCCAAGTCGCATCTGCCTTCAATTCGACGACGTCTTCAGACTCATTATTGCCAGAGCGCTCGACATAATGGGCCTGACCAGCGCCAGGATTGGTCAAGTTGGCTGTGTAACCGAATGTCGAAGGCGGGGAATTGCCGACGGCCTGTGCAAAGCTGTACCGGCTGGCGACCCCGATCACGGTGAAGTAATTCTTGCCACCGGCGGCATTCTTTGAATTCGACCAAGACGCATCAAGGTTCACATTCAGCGTGTCACTGATATCCCAGTCCACGTTTGCGCCCACTGCATTGGTTGTTACAAACCGGTTGTTGGCAATATCGAGCAGATCGGCGTTGCCGTTGGTTGTCAGCGATGTAACGGTCCGATTGCTGTCAATCGTTGCGGCTGTATAGCTGCTGGGCTCAAACCAACTGCCCAAGGCCTGGATCCTAGATTCAACATCAAACCGATTGTGCAGGGCATCAATGGTTACAGTCAAATCTTCGGAGGGGCGGTATTGGCCAGTGACATTGATGCCAAGCCGTTCGCGATCTTGCGTATCAATCCCGACGTCTTGGTTGCGCGGCGCATAAACGCCCTTGAACAGGGGTGCAGCGGCGGGGCCGACATCTGTGTTTGGAATGTAGCCACGGTTCTGCGTATAGGCGATCACTGACTCGCGTTTCTGGTAGGATATAGCAGCGAGGATACCCAGCGTATCATCAGCAAAGCTGTTGCTGATCAGACCGAAAACCTGTGGCGTGGTCTTCTTGCTATTATTTTCATAGAGCGCCTTAGCAACAGCAACGGCCCGGAAACCACCCCGACCATCAAGTGGTCTGGCTGTTTTGATATTCATGGTTCCGCCGATGCCGCCCTCTTGCAGGCGGGCTTGGGCTGTTTTGAAGACTTCAGCGCCACTGATCAACTCAGACGCCAGCAAGTCGAAGCTGAACTCGCGGCCTTGGTTTTCACTAGCAAAGCTGCGACCATTAACAAGCACCGTGTTAAACGCTGGCCCAAACCCGCGCACAGTCACAAACCGGCCCTCACCGCCGCTGCGGTCAACAGCCACGCCTGGAATCCGCTGCAGCGATTCGGCGACGTTGGAGTCAGGGAATTTACCAAGGTCTTCAGAGCTGATCGCATCAACAACGCCAATTGCGTTGCGCTTAATACCCGCTGCGCTGGTCAAACTTGCGCGAATGCCGACGACGACGATGACTTCCGGCTCTTTGGCAGACTCAGCACTTGTCGAAGTCGATTGAGCAAATGCCGATGGCGCAATAACGCCTGCTGCCAAAGCAGCCAAACTTGAACTCACCAATAGTCGGCGCACAGTTTTGCTGTGCGCATAAGCACGTATTTCCTGCATTATGTTTCCCTCCCGCCACAGGACACGATGGCCTGCACGCTTTATAAATTATTAACTGTGCCGACCGCCGCTGCGGCCAGAAACCTGCTATTGAACGCAGGTCAATAGGCGGTATATTGTGTCCCGCAGTAACCTGCAACACTCCTGCAACACTTGAGAGAAAAACGAAGCGCTTGGGAGCCTAAATTGAAGAAACATCAAGCTCTCGCCTGCGGACACAAACCCATCTTTTGTTGGTGATTGGTGATGATGTCGCGCCTCTAAACAGTCTTGCGCGCTCTTAGGCGGTCTTGGATGTTGTGGTTCTGTAGATATCAAGCGTAAGTTTTACGTAAAGGAAAAAAATGGACAAAGCCGTCAAACATGTCGTGATTGTTGGAGGTGGGAGTGCCGGCTGGATCACCGCCGCACGCATCGCCGCAAAAAATAACACGGGTTCAGCCGATGGCGTCGCTGTAACGCTCATTGAGTCAGAGACCATTGGTACGATCGGCGTCGGCGAAGGCACTTGGCCCACAATGCGCAATACGCTGCGTAAAATCGGGATCACAGAGACTGAATTCGTGCGGGCGTGTGACGCTGCTTTTAAGCAGGGCGCGAAGTTTGTTCAGTGGACAGACGGCACACCAGAAGACGGCTATTACCATCCACTCAACCCGCCTCAAGGCGCCACGCAGGCCAATCTGTCTGGCTATTGGGAAAGGTCGCGCCAAACCCATGGGCTGGATTTCGCCGATGCTGTCGATTTTCAGGCGGCACTATGCGAGGCGGGGTTGGCACCCAAGTCGATCACATCGCCGGAATATGCCGGCATCGCCAATTACGCTTATCATCTCGATGCGGTGAAGTTTGCAAACCTGCTGCGCGATCACAGCGTTAGCAAACTTGGCGTCACTCACATTATTGCCGATGTAACGGAAATCCTTCAATCCGAGGATGGGGATATCGCAAGCGTCAAAACAAAGCAGGGTCATCATATCGAAGGTGATTTTTTTATCGACTGCTCTGGCTTCGCCGCATTGATGATTGAGAAGGTCTATGGCGTACCCTTCATTGATTGCAATGATGTATTGTTTAACGATCACGCCTTGGCCCTTCAGGTCCCTTATCACACCGAGGAGGCGCCTATCGCATCCCATACCATCTCCACAGCACAGGATGCCGGATGGATTTGGGATATTGGCCTGCCAACACGACGGGGCACAGGCTATGTCTATTCAAGCCGGCATACCACCCATGACGCGGCTGAAACGGTTTTGCGTCGATATTTGGGTTCGGTCTCAGACGGGCTGACACCCAGATTGATCAAGATACGCTCAGGACATCGGCAAACCTTCTGGGTCAATAATTGCGTGGCCATTGGCCTGTCAAACGGCTTCCTTGAACCTTTGGAGGCTTCGGCCCTGATGTTGATCGAGACAGCGGTGGATATGGTTGCCGACCGTTTGCCTGAGAATCGGTCTGCTATGGCGATATTGTCGGCCCAATTCAACAACGCCTTCACCCATCATTGGGCTCGTATTATTGAGTTTCTCAAGCTGCACTACGTCCTCACCAAACGGACTGACACCGCCTTTTGGCGCGACAATTGTGATCCTGCAACCATCCCACAAGTGCTGCAGGATCAGTTGAAACTTTGGCGCCATCACCCGCCGACGGCCCAAGATTTTCCTCACCATCGCGAGGTCTTTTCCTGGCCCAGTTACCAATATGTGTTGCATGGCATGAGGTTTGAAACGGCTCTGGGCCAGGGCCGCACTACGCAGGAAGAAACCTTAAATGGCACAAGGTTTTTCGCCGCAGCAGAAGCCCTGAGGCAAAAGACGCTGCGCGAACTGCCAAAGAACCGGGACCTTTTGGATAAAATCAAAGCATTCGGATTGCAGACGGTTTGATGTCTAGGCCAGCTATCGTACCTCTGAATTCACAGCGCCATCGCAATGTGCGTCTGTGCGATGGCATTGATGTGTCCACAAGCCTTGCCGCCAATCATGCGTGGCTCGGTCTTGATGAGGTGCAACTGGCCGTTTGTGATTATCCCGTCGCATTTCTAAAGGATGCACAGACTGGTCAGTTTGTGCTGATGGCCTTGTTCGGCTTTGATCCTCAACAAAACTGCTTTGTTCATGGCAACAGCTGGCACGCAACATTTGTGCCGCGCTCAATCTTGTTGCGGCCCTTGGCTTTGGTTGGCGCGCCACTGACATTGGCCTTGGATGAAGCCAGTCCTCTTGTGCAGGGCCAGTCAGGGAAGCGGTTGTTTGACCCTGCCGGTTTGGAAACCGATTTTCTGACCAATATCCGAGCCGGCGTCAGCACGATGCTGGAGACTTTTCAAGCTGCACACCGCTTTGCAAAAGCCTGCAGCGCCCATGGGCTGATTAAGCCCTTGCTCTTGGACCTTACAGATATTCAGGGCGGCTCGAGGCGGATTGAAGGCCTTTACCAGATTTCACAAACCGCTTTGCAGGAGCTAGCTGAAGCAGATGTCTTGGCGCTTCATCGCGACGGCTTTTTGCAAACAATCTATGCAATGATCCACTCCTTGGGCCAGATTAACCGGCTACAGCAATTGTCGAATGCGACTGACCATATCGGGATCAAGCATGTTGAGATGTCTTTAATTGCATGATGCACGCTTGGACCAAGCGCCATAAGTTGGGCAGGCTTGGCCCGTCTCCCGGGCCTCGTTATGAGTATAGGGGGCCAGTTTGACGTCGGTTAGAGCCGTTCGTGACATTGAGAAAACGCTATGTTAGCTCTTTATGCTTGTCGTCTTCCTACCCTTTATGGATAGAAATTGCTGGTTTTTTGACACGGGTCGCCTTAAGCATGGGAGTATCAAAACGGCCAAACTTGGGACCTCTTGTGGCGCTCATTGGGCTGTGCTGCTGCCTTGTTTTGGCACTCATTTCGCTTTGGATACAATCAAGACATTGGGCAAGAGATTGGGCACGAGATTGGGCAGCTTATGAGGTTGAGGCTGGCGGCACTGTCCCCCGCCGCGATGGTAACAGCCAGAGCTTGGCCGAGTCGTTGAAAGCTGTGGCCGTGCCCACGCTCAAGCCCGCCGACTTGCTGACATTTGCCGCATTGCCCTCCTATGGTGAACCCCAATGGGTCCGCAGCCAGTTCGTCGACACAGGCCTTCTGCCTGCACTTAAGGACCGTCTGCCCAAAGAACCCATGGTTTATCTGCCTGCTGCCATGTCGTCAGGCATTGGCACATATGGTGATGTCATCCGCCATGTAACTGGCGGGCGCCCAGAAGGTTGGAACTATAGTGCAGGACAATCCCAAGGCTGGGGCGGGGTTGATATCACACTCAATGAGTGTCTGACACGCACTGGGCCGCTGTTTCGTGTTGCTCGTGCCGATCTTGCACCGCTGCCAAACTTAGCCCGGTCATGGAGCTGGTCGTCAAATGGCCTGATATTGGACATGAAGCTGATTGAAGGCGCGCGCTGGTCGGACGGTCACCCATTTACCAGCGATGATATCATGTTCTATTGGGTCCATAACGTGTTGGACCCGAATGTTTCGCCCCTAAACGGCGCCAATAATGACAGCTTTGGTATCGGCACAAAGCTTGAAGCAACGGGTCCTTATTCGCTGCGTTGGACCTTCACGACGCCTTTTCCCGTCGATAGCCTTTATCAGATGGCCTATGGAAAGTTTTGTCCAGGCCCAGCCCATATTCTAAGGCCCCAGCATCCGGCTTTCAACAAGGACAATAGCTACGACGATTATAAAAACGCCTTTCCTGCGACCATGGTGAATTTTCCGACCATGGGTGCGTGGGTCGTTACGCAATATCGGCCCGACGATATCATCATCATGCGGCGCAATCCGTTCTTTTGGAAAGTTGATGCCAAGGGCCAACAGCTGCCCTATCTCGACGAAGTTCAGTTTCGGCTTCTGGGTTGGGGTGATCGGGAAGTTCAGGTGGTCGCCGGAGGCAGCGATCTGGCCAATATGGAAACGCCTGCCAGCTTTATCGAAGTTTTGCGTCAAGCGGCAAAACCTAACGCCGCTTTCCGTGTTGCTTTTGGTGCCCCAAATACTGCATTTTCCATCAATATGAATCTGTCTGGGAACGGGTGGGGTGAACCAGATGCCCGCGCTCAGGCGATCCGCACCCTGAACCGCACGCTTGATTTTCGTCGGGCTGTCAGCTTGGCAATCGATCGGGAATTACTGGGTAAGGCCTTAGTCAAAGGGCCACTCATCAGACCCTATTTCGGTGGCATCCTTTCGGGGACACCGTTTTACAATGCTGAAGCGACAGTTCGCTTTGAGCACAATAGGGATCAAGCGGCTGCCTTGCTGGCCGGCATTGGCCTGAAGGACACAGACGGCGATGGATATCTCAATCACCGCCCAGAGATATTGAACGGTGCCAATGTCGAGATCGTGCTGACCGCAAGTGCCGATGTAGTGACCGACCGCAGCCTCGCTGAGGCCATCATGATCTTTGCCAAGGATATCGGCTTACGCGTGATCTTGCGCTATATGGGCGGCACCCAGCGCGACGCCATCACCGCCAGCGGCCAGTTTGACTGGATGCTCGCGCGCAATAGCACAACCGAGCTGGTAACCGTGGTTCAAGGCAGCGATGCTTTGGCACCCATGGCACCTTATTCGCACGCGTTTCACCGCGCCGGCCCAGACGGTCGCTTGGACCTGATGCCTTACGAGGCGACCATGATTGAGCAGGTAAAGGCATTTTCAAACACCACGAACCAAAGCCAACGCCTCTCAATCATGGCGCAGTATCAGCGGACCTCGACAGAAAACGTCAATGCGGTCGGTCTGGTTCAGTTTCCCGGTGCCTTGATGATCGACAAGCGCTTTGCCAATGTAGCACCCGGTGTTCCTGTCTTGATGTTCAACTGGGCCGAGGATGCATTGATGCGAGAGCTGTTGTTTGTGCCTGAAGGCCGTCGGAGCCGGTTTGAGTTACGGCCCCAAACGCTGCCGCCTTGCGTCTATTGCACCTCAAATCGTGGAGTCAGATCCTAATCATGCTCAACATTGGCCTTTTCCTGCTCAAGAGGATCGCCGCGGCCTTACCAATCCTGTTGGTGTTGAGCTTGGTGACATTCGCGATCATCAAGGCACCTCCAGGTGATTATGGCGATTATCTCCGCACTATGCTGGTCAATCAAGGCGGAGCGACCATGGCGGAAGCTGAGTTGCAGGCAGCCCAGTTTCGCGAGCAGAATGGTCTGAACGATCCCCTGATCATCCAGTATGCGAATTGGATATGGGGCATTGTCACACGGTTTGATTTTGGGACGTCACTGGCGCTCAACCGACCCGTCGCGGACATCATTGCAGAGCGTTTGCCCCCGACTATTGCTTTAGCGCTGGTCTGTCACCTGCTTGCCACCGGCTTGGGTGTATGGCTCGGCGTGCTGGCGGCAACACGCCAAGGCACATGGGTCGACGCGATCATCAATATGATCGCGTTTGTGGGCATGACGACGCCGCGGTTCCTAGTGGCCTTGCTCATGCTTTACATTCTGATTTTTCAATTCGATGTGCAGCAGATTGGCAGTTTCAATTCGGCCGCTTATGCAGGCGCGCCTCTATCATGGGGCAAAGTGGTCGACACGATAGCTCATATCTGGCCGGTGGTCGTAATTGCGACTTGGGGCGGGCTTGCCACCAACATGCGCATCATGCGGGCAAACATGCTTGATGTGCTCAATGCCCAATATATCGAGACCGCGCGCGCTAAGGGGCTTTCACCGTCGCGGGTTGTTTGGGGGCATGCCCTGCCTAACGCCGCCCATCCACTGGTCGCTTATCAAGGCGTTGCGCTGCCCTACATGATGACGGGCGAGATCGAAGTGGCCATTGTCTTCGGACTGGCGACTGTAGGAACAGCCATTGTGGCAGCCATGGCCGTTGGCGACGTGTTTGTTGCCGCAACCTTCATGCTTGTGCTCGCAGTGACATTGGTGATTGGCAACATACTAGCAGACCTTGCGTTGACCTTGATTGATCCGCGCATTCGCCTGGGTGATTTGTAATGGCAGATGCCAGCTCCCAGTCTTATGGTGCCTTGGTATGGGCGCGTTACAAACGGGCACCTTTGGGCATTGCTGGAGCCGCATTGATGGCCGTCTTGATGGCGCTTGTGCTTCTTGGCAGCTTTCTGGCCCCCCATGATCCTGATCGCAGGTTTGAACCCTTTATGCCGCCGAGCTCAATCGGGTTTTCGGGCGATGGTATTGGGATCGCCGCACGCAATCCAGTGGAGACCGGCCTGCTCGATCCAGTAACGGCCCAACCGATCATTTCCATTGCAGGCACTTCTGCTGTCCCTCTAGGCTTTCTTGTGCGGGGAGACAAACATCGCCTCTTTGGGCTGGTGCCAACAGACAGGCACTTTCTGGGCCCTAAATCATCTGCCAGCGCGGTGCACTTTTTGGGGACCGACCGATTTGGCCGCGATATCCTCTCCCGCGCCATCATGGGCGCGCGGATCTCACTTCTTTTGGCTTTGACCGTTGTCACCATCACCACC
>JBEINE010000113.1:0-9966 GCA_040378245.1 Hyphomonadaceae bacterium
ATTGTTTCTGGCCCATGCAGAGCGGCAATCCGGTCCAACTCTTTAGCCAGATGCGCGCCCGCGGGCGGCTGACCATGTGCATTGATATTCTCAGATAAGCCATGTGTGTGAGGCAGGTGGTCAACACCGGGCAGGCCTGGCCCAAAAACACGCCGATTGGTGAGAATGCCCCCCACTGAAATGCCGCCAAAATTGGTGCCATGATAACCCCGTTCGCGACCAATCAAGCGGGTTCGGCGATGGTCCCCGCGCGCATAATGATAGCCAAGGGCGATCTTCAGCGCCGTTTCAACGCTTTCTGAGCCGGAATTTGTGAAGAAAACGCGGTCAAAGCCATCGGGCGCAATGGTGGCCAATCGCTCCGCAAAGTCAAAGGCAATCGGATGCCCCATGTTGAATGTTGGCGCATAATCCAGTGTCGACATCTGACGCGTGACGGCGTCGACAATCTCACGTCGCCCGTGTCCGGCATTAACTGTCCACAAGCCCGCTGTCCCATCGAGTATTTCGCGGTCATCATCACTGGTGTAAAACATGCCACTCGCCGCCACCAACAAGCGCGGCGCGCTCTTGAAACGCCGATTGGGCGTAAAGGGCATCCAGAATGCATCCAAGCTGGCTATATTGGGTGAGGCGGCGACTTTTGTCATAACAAAAAGCTACCCCCGCTCAGAGTTTGGATCAAGTCATATGCGGCGGCAAATCAGGCGGCCAATACGTCGATGCAATCTTGAGCGCGGATTTTAAAGGTCAGAATGAAGGTTGAGCCGACGCCCATGATGGATGTTACGGTGACATCGCCGCCCATTAATCGCGCCAATTCTCGAGTGATCATTAGGCCTAGGCCTGTGCCACCAAACTTCCGAGTTGTTGAGCTGTCGGCTTGGGTAAATGGCTGGAATAACTTCGCTATTTGAGCTTGGCTCATCCCAATACCCGTATCTTGTACAAGAAAGCACAGATTATCACCGTCTCGGCGTCCCTCTAGTCGCACCGTGCCGCCTTCGGTAAATTTGCACGCATTGGAGAGTAGATTAAACAAGCACTGGCGCATCTTAGTATCATCGAGCGTGGCTACACCCAGATGTGATGTATCGATGATAAGCTCATTATTCCTGTCGCGGGCCAGCTTGGCGATCATAGCCTTAACGTCGTCGACCAGCATGTCCAAATCGGTATGAACGGGTGACAATTCCATTTTGCCCGCCTCGATTTTGGACAGATCCAAAATCTGATTGATCAAAGCCAGCAGATGTTGCGCCGCGCTGCGGATTTTGCGTGCGTCGTGCATGGACTGGACATGACCTTGTTTTTCAAGATCTTCTTCAATAATTTCGGCATAGCCGATCACCGCATTTAGGGGCGTGCGCAGCTCATGACTGATCGTGGCGAGGAACTGGCTTTTCGATAGGCTGGCCGCCTCTGCCCCTTCCTTGGACTGTTCCAATGCGTAAATGGCTTCCGTTAATGACGCGTCGCGCGCATCGATCTCGGCCAGAATTGACCCCAATCGCATCTGCAGCGACTCAAGCTCTGAACCCGTCGCACTGATTTTTGCAGTATTGCTGGCGACATGCTCATCGACATCAAATTCAAAGCCATGGGCTGCACCTAATGCTGCCAGCAACGTGCGCCGCCCCATGAGACTGTCCTGAGCTTTCTCGAGCGAGGCTTCAAAATCGAGCATTGCCTGCTTACGTTTGCTAACATCTGTCCACAACATCACGCTACGGATCGACCGCCCCGCATCATCGAAAGTTGTCGCATTGCGCACTTCAAGCCAACGGCCTTCGCCAAACTCTGGCGCTAACGGAAACTCAATCGTGATGTGAACGCCCGCAGAAGCACTTGTTAGTATGGCCGTGCGAACTCGATCGATATGGTCAGGATGAACCCATCTATAGGCATAAAAATCCGCCATTGTCGGCACGCGGCCGAGTAATTTCTGAGCCCGCTCAACGCCATGAACGACCCCGTTCCTGTGGTCAAGCTCAATAACAAGGGAATTATTGCTTGCCAGAGCAAAATCCAGACGACTTGCTGAGCTTTCGGCTTCCACCTTTGCAGCATAAGTGTCCCGCGCGCTGATTTCTCGTTGAGTGACATCAAAAGAGACACAGATCATGCTTTTGATCTCATTGTCATGGCCGCGATGAAAGCTGCCGATCGCCTCCACCCAACGCATGGCACCGTCCCTGCGATTGGGGCGAAAAACAATGGGGGCTGGGAAATGCCCATCTTTGATGCCCGAGTGGACAAAGGCCAAAGCCGATTCTCGGTCTTCCTCGCATGCGAACATGCCCAACATGATCTCTTGGAAAGTGAATTCTTGGTCCCAGATATCAACGGGATCGCTATCGATCCGAATCTGTTTCGCTATGAGATCGAGCTCTATCGTATGGCCCTTGGCAGCGATCAAGGCCATCTCCAGAATGGCTGTTTGTTGCTCAGCTTTGGCAATGGCTTGGCGCAGGGCCACTCGCTCACCCATCGTCTCAGTGACATCGGAAACGACTATGCGACATAGGCTTGGCGCACTGGGGTTGGTACGACCAATGGCCTTGATCGTGCGCCGGATATTGTCAGTTCCAATGAGCGCAAACTCACTGCGCGCCACTATTTCACCCGCACTCAAAGCCTTTAGGAAGCCCCAGCTACCGCGGCGATCTTCGCGGCAAATTGGCGTTTTGAAAGGATGGAGCAAGATCACAGGGTCAAAACCCCGACCAAAAATCCGCTCGACACCGTGTACAGCGGTTACGGTGTAAGTTGATAAGTCAATCTCAATCAGACAGGAGCGGCCCGCTTCCTGAGTCAAATCCAGTATCTCTTGGTAAGCCAAAACCTCTTTGACAAGAGCTTGTGAGGCGATCTCGGCGCGCTGTTTGGCCTTTATCCAATTGAGACCAAAAATAGCCGAAACAGCCATCGCGGCCGCAATGCCGCCAAAAGCTGGTTCCAAATCGCCTTTAAGCGCAAAAGCTACGATGATGACCACAACAGCCGGACCCACCATTAAGGGGGCTGCTTTCAGATTGCGAATGTGGTGACGCGGGGTCGGGCTCGAATACATCAAGCAAGCGTAGAACGACAAGCTGAAAAATTTGGTAACGCCAATCCATATTTGTCAGCTAAAGACTTAATCACCAGAGCGCGTCTGGTTCTTTTAGAACCAGGTTGCGCGTCTGGGTATTTGATTCATAGCGCGTCTGGTTCTTTTAGAACCAGGTTGCGCGTCTGGGTATCTCTTTTTAGGGTCTGCTTATCCCGCTTTTCTGATTCAAAAAAGACGGGACAGATTCTAGGGGCTCACTTACCGTTTCAGAAGTTTAGAGCGCAACTTCGTTTCCATGGAAACCAAGCGCGCTAAAAGACCTGTCGTAAGTCCGCCGGAACGCACTAGCCCTCTGCCGCGACCAGATGGAAAGGCGGCACGGGAGTGCCGCGGTCCACGGTTTGGCAAGAGGTTTTAACCCGTATTGCGCAAACCCGCTGAAATGCCATTTATCGCCAGCTGAATGCCTTGAATAAGGTGATCGCTGTCATCCAAGGCTCCAGCCCGATAGTGGCCGATGAGTTTGATCTGCAGCAGGTTCAAAGGGTCAATATAGGGCAAGCGCAAATTGATCGACCGTGCTAAGGCCGGATTGTCACCAATGAGGACGTCACGGCCGGTAATCTGACGGAGCGCTGATAATGTCTTCTCCCACTCGTGCTTGATCTGCGCGAAAATCGTGGCGGCGAACCCTTGGTCTTCCACAAGGCCGCTATAAAGCTCGGCGATGTCCATATTGGCTTTGGCCAAGACCATTTCAGCATTGGCCACCAGAGTCGCAAAGAACGCGCTTTTGCGATATAAAAGCTGCAATTGCTGTCGACCCGCGTCGCCATGATCGACCACAAAAGCGCTGACGGCGCTGCCAAATCCATACCAGCCGGGCAGCATGACCCGTGCCTGCGACCAGCTAAACACCCATGGGATCGCCCGCAAATCCTCAATCTTACCCGATGAGGTGCGCGCCGCGGGACGACTACCGATCTTGAGTTCGGCAATTTCCTTCAAAGGCGTTGACTGACGAAAATAAGTTGCAAAGCCCTCGGTCTCATAAACCAGACCCCGATAGGCCGCCAAGGCATGGGCGCTTAGCTGGGGCATAATCTGGTTGAGGAGCGTCTCTGCCTCAAGATCTTGGGGCGCCATCGCCCCTTCCAAGGTGGCGCCAACCAAGGTTTCAAGGGCCGCCCGTGCGCCTTCGGGATGACCATATTTGGAAGATATGACTTCGCCTTGCTCTGTGACTGAAAGGCCGCGCTTGGCCGCGTCGGCGGGAAGCGCCAGAATCGCCTCGCGGCTTGACCCGCCGCCGCGTCCAATTGAACCACCCCGGCCATGGAAAAAGCGCATAGCAACGTCTTTCTGCTGGCCCAAAGCAACCAGTGCCGTGATGGCGCCGCGCACTTCCCAATTGGCCGTTAGATAGCCGCCATCCTTGTTGGAATCCGAATAGCCGATCATGATTTCTTGGACGTAAGCCGGATCGCTGCGCGCATTTAGGATTTCAGGTAGATCGAGATAATCAGCCATAATGGCGGCGCTGGCGGTTAAGTCATCAATGGTTTCAAAAAGTGGCACAATGGGAATGATGGGTCTGGCTATTGGCCCCATGTCGCATAGCCCGCTTTCCTTCATCAAAACCGCAACTTCCAGCAAGTCAGAAACACGACAGGCTTTTGAAATGATAATGCGCCGCAAAACCTCGGCCCCAAAGCGCAGGCGCAGGGCATTGGCGGTATCAAAGACGTCGAGCTCACTGATTGTTTCAGCGCTATAGTCGGCGTAAGGCGTGCGTAAGAGCCGCGGTGAGCGCAGTTCAGCCCGCAAAAGCGTAACGCGGGCGGCTTCATCAAGGCCCAGATAGTCAGCATGGACACCAGCTTTGCCCAAAAGCTCATGTAGGGTGCGCTCATGCACATCCGCATTTTGTCGCAATTCCATTTCAGCAAAATGGAAGCCAAAAACCTTCACACCCGTCCGCAAGCGCGCTAGGCGACCATCGGCCACATCCCCTGCCTGATTGGCACGCAGGCTCTGGTCCAGAATGAAAAGCTCGCGGCTCAATTCCTCCGGGCCGCTATAGGCCACAGCGGGCAAATCTGAAGCGCGGGCTGGCTCATGCCCTAGCAAGGCCCGATAGGTCGCCGCCAGTCGCGCATAAATGCCACGGATGGCGCGCCGATAAGGTTCGTCGGCCCGGTGGGGCGAAGCATCTTGGCCCGCTTGCGCCAGAACCAATAGTTCCGGCGAGACACCGGCCAATTGCGTAGAGATTGACAATTCGCTGCCCAATTGATGCAGCTCATCGAGAAATGATGCCAGCAAAATCTCGCAATGAAGCTCTGTTGCTGTCTTTAGAGTGGTGGCATTCACAAATGGATTGCCATCCCTGTCGCCGCCGACCCAAGAGCCAACGCGGACAATCGCGGGCAGGGCTTTGTCGAGCTTTCGTTCCAGCCGCCGGATTAAACTTGGCACTTCTTTCAGGAATGACCGCACCAATATCGCGCCGACATTGGCAATCTCGTCACGCACCTCAATGCGCGTATCCCGCAACACCCTAGTCTGCCACAAAAGCCTGATTTCGCGGCGCAGACGCTCCTGCGATTGCTCATCTTGATCACTATCCTCAGATCCACGCCGCACGAGCGCGTCCAAGGCGGCTGAAATCGCCGCTTCGCGGTCCAAAACGCTTTTGCGCCGCACCTCTGTCGGGTGAGCGGTTAAAACCGGCGCGATGATCATGGACGACAAGGCCCGATGAAGATGATCGCCATCAATGCCTGCCGCGGTTAATTCCTCGATCGTATCGATCATACTCTTGATGTTGTCGTCGCTGCTTTGGCGGGTGACGTGGTCGTCAATCAGATTGGCTAATTGAGAAAACACGCAAAACCCGTGGATAAAGACGAGCATGTCCTGACGCGAGAGATCATCCAATAAGGGCCCAACGCCCCCGGCAGGCGTATTGCCGGCATATTCACTGACCGAGCGGGCCCGGATGGTTTCAATGGCTTGAAACAGGGCCTCGCCATGCTGGTCACGAATGACATCGCCCAGCAAAGCCCCCAATTGCCTGATGAGATTTCGCGCGGCTTGGTCGGTTGAATGTTGCATAGCGCCATTGGCACAAGCTGACGGGAAACAACAAGGCCGATTATGGGTGAGGGCTGCAATCGTCAAAGCCGCGCGTCGCGGGGGTCAAATGACAACACGTCTTGGGGCAAAACGTACCATCGAAAGGTCCGGCCCTGGTGCCCCGGCTGCGTCCTCAATCCGCAAGGCTGTTGAAACCACGCCCCAACTCAGCTACCCATATCTGCAATCGCGCACCCATAGCTCAGCTGGATAGAGTGTTGCCCTCCGAAGGCAAAGGTCACTGGTTCGAATCCAGTTGGGTGCGCCATAAAATCAGAGACTTAGCATGCATTTTAGGCGCCTCAAAAAGGCTAATCCATAAAAGCTACCACCGATTTGAGGCTTGATTGGGTTGTTGGCAAGTGAGCTGGAGTAGCGTTTCGAAACGAGGTGTTGCGTTTCGATGTGTTTCGACACCGAGTTCTCCAGTGCTACGCTATTGAACGCGAAGCTTTCCGCCTCGGTTTTAACCGATTAACCCCACCCTCTGAACCCGCCGCGCGCGATTTTGGGTGTCCACCCCTTTGCTCCTTGGGGTCGCGCCGAAGGCGCGAGGGGTTGACACGCACAATCGCGCAAACACCATAGACCAGCAGCTTCAATGCAAGCAAGGCGCCGCATTGAACTGTTCCCAGACCTTTATACACCTTTCCGTGGCGAACTTTTGACCCGACATAACTCGACGAAGACGGTTCACACTGTGAACCCGACGTCAAACCCGACATTCAACAAGCCGGATCATTCCATGTTACATGTATAAATTATTGAAATATTGTATTTTTAGCTCTATAGTTTCCTGACAAGTAACTAGACATGACAAACGCACCAGATCGCGGCGATAGTATTGGTGCCATGGAACCACTGTCCATCGCAGAGAGTAGCCCGCGCCGCGCACCGCTGGCTGATCTTGCACTCGAACTTGTGGCGAAGTCTGAAGGCTTTAGGCGCAGCCTGCCGCCTGCGATGGTTAGTAGCCTAGCTGATCTCGTAAGTTCGATGAATTGCCATTATTCCGACCTGATCGAAGGCCACGATACACACCCCATCGATATTGAGCGCGCGCTGGCAGAAGATTTCAGCGCCAGTCCTGAAAAACGCAACCTCCAACTGGAAGCCCGTGCCCATATTCACGTCCAACGTTGGCTGGACGAAGGCGGCCTCAATGGCGGTCGCGCGATGACCGCAGAAGGCATCGCAGAGATTCACCGCCGCTTCTATGCTCTCATGCCAGACCAACTGGCATGGGCCGAGAACCCACAAACTGGCGAACGTGTGCGCGTAAGAGGTGGCGCGTGGCGCGATCAAGACGTTCAAGTCGGCCAATTGGTCGCCGTCAGCCCCAGTGCCGTCCCGCGCTTTCTAGACCGCTTTGAGGCCCATTACACCAAGCAAGGAAAGCTGGAGACCGTTATCTCCGCGGCCGCTGCGCACCATCGCCTAGCTTGGATTCACCCCTTCCTAGATGGCAATGGCCGCGTCATGCGCCTGATGTCGCATGCGGTTATGCTCGGTGCCGTCGGTTCAGGCGGTCTTTGGTCCGTCGCACGTGGCTTCGCGCGCAACGCGAGCCGCTATAAGGCGCTATTGGCCGCCTGCAACCTTCCTCGTCGCAATGACCGTGATGGACGCGGTACCCTAAGCGAAGAAGCGCTCGCCGATTTCACCCGCTTTTTTTTGCAAGTCTGCCTCGATCAAGTCCTGTTTATGGAAAGCTTGATGAAGCCAGAAGAATTGCAAACCCGGGTACGGGTTTGGGCCGAGGAAGAAACCCGCCTAAGTCGATTGCCTGCTGGCAGCGTCACAATCCTCGACGCCCTGCTCTATCGCGGCGAACTGCCTCGCAGCGCAGTACCAACACTTTTAGGAGTCGGTGAGCGCCAAGCCAGCCGCATCACCACGGCTCTAATCGCTAGCGGTGCGGTTACTTCAGAAACCACCCGCACCCCGCTGAAACTTGCCTTTCCCGCCAGCCTCGCTGGCCGCTGGATGCCATGCCTATTCCCCGACGCCTGAACGCGCACCCGCTCTTGTGGCCGTTCAGGGGCTATGTGAGCTGCTTGCAGCCCCTAAACGCGCCAGTCACTTTGAGACACAACACCAAAAATCCCATAGGTCAACGCACGTCATGACACTATGCCCCCCGCTCAACCACCCCCCTTGCAAAATTGGGCATTTAGGCGTTTTAGCTGTCTTTATGCATGAAGACGCCAGTTTAGCTCAGATCGACCAGCAGAGCGCTGCGCCGGTTGTTGAAACCAAAGCGGACAAGACTTTATTCATCCAGACCTATGGGTGTCAGATGAATGTCTATGATAGTGAGCGCATGGCCGATGTGCTGGCGCCTTTGGGCTATGTCAGCGTCAATAAGCCTGACGGTGCCGATCTTGTCGTGCTCAATACCTGTCATATTCGTGAAAAGGCCACCGATAAGGTGTATTCCGAGATTGGTCGCTTGAAAATGCTTAAAGACGCCAAAATGGCGGCGGGTGGGCATATGACCATCGCGGTGGCGGGCTGTGTGGCGCAGGCCGAGGGCGAGGAGATTATGCGCCGCGCGCCCACGGTCGATCTGGTTGTCGGGCCGCAAGCCTATCACAAATTGCCCGAACTGATCGCCCGATCTTCGCGCGCCATTGGCGAGCGGCTGGAGACTCGTTTTGAGGCGATTGAGAAGTTTGACGCCTTACCATCAACCCGCACACCCGATGGCCCCTCGGCCTTTGTCTCAGTCCAAGAGGGCTGCGATAAGTTTTGCACCTTTTGTGTGGTGCCCTACACGCGCGGCGCTGAGTTTTCACGCGCTGTCGACCCGATCATTGCCGAAGTGCGCGGCCTTGCGCGCCAAGGCGTCCGCGAAATCGTGCTTCTGGGGCAAAACGTCAATGCCTATCATGGCAAGGGCCCGGCTCTATTGGGTGGACAGGATTGGAGCTTGGCACGGCTCGTTAGCCATATGGCCCAAATCGGCGGGATCGAGCGCATTCGCTATACCACCTCTCATCCCAATGATATGAGCGCGGATTTAATTGAGGCCCACGCCAATGTGGCAGAGTTAATGCCCTATTTGCATCTGCCCGTGCAATCGGGATCCAACAAGATCCTCAAAGCCATGAACCGCAAGCATACGATCGAGAGCTATATGGCAACATTGGAAGCGATGCGCAAAGCCCGCCCCGATATCGCGCTGGCCTCCGACTTTATTGTTGGCTTCCCCGGGGAAACCGAAAGCGATTTTGAAGATACGATGGAGCTGGTTCGCGCTGTTGGTTATGCTGGCGCTTATAGTTTTAAATATTCGCGCCGTCCTGGAACCCCGGCGGCAGAAATGGGCCGTCAAGTCCCCGCTGAGGTCGCCGATGACCGCCTTCAGCGCTTACAGGCCTTAATTACCGAACAAATGCGCGCGTTTAACACGGCGAAAGTCGGCCAGACATTTGATGTGCTCTTCACCGCAAAGGGCCGTAATGAGGGCCAAATCCTCGGCCGAAGCCCTTGGCTGCAATCGGTCCATGTCGAGGGACCTGAGAGCCTGATCGGGCACTTGGCACGTGTGACCATTATTGGGACCATGCCCAATTCCTTGACGGGGCGGTTAACGGGCCTTGAGGGAAAACGCCATTAATGCGCCGCCGGAAATCAGACGAGATGACGATGACGCGCGAGACGGGCCAAGTGCGGGTGCATGTGGGCAATGAAGGTCTGTCGCCGCTGATTGCCGGTCCGGCGCATCGCAATTTGGCTTTGGTTGAAGACGCTTTTGGCGTGGCGGCGCG
>JBEINE010000210.1:0-4535 GCA_040378245.1 Hyphomonadaceae bacterium
AGCCCCATAGGGGCGAGGGGAGCCCGCCGTCATGGGGGGTGATTAGCCATGGGCCGTTGGTTTGGAGTGGCGCTGGCGGCACGCCCGTGCTGCGCCGCCTATTTGGGGCCGTCATGAACCGAAGCGGAGCTGCGCTTGACGGCCTCAAACAGGCAAAAGACAATTGAGATCGACCTTCGGGACAGACAAAGGCGGTCCTTTTAGTCGAGCCTAACTCGCGACCGCGGCGCCATCCTTCTCGCCGGTGCGGATGCGCAAAGCCATTTCGACATCATAGACAAAAATCTTGCCGTCGCCGATTTTGCCGGTATTAGCGGCCGCGGCCAAAGCTTCGACTACTTTTTCCACCATATCGTCGGTTACCACGGCCTCAACCTTCACCTTGGGCAAAAGCTTGACTTCATATTCAGCGCCGCGATAAACTTCCGTCTTCCCCTTTTGGCGGCCATACCCGCGCACTTCAGTGACCGTTAAGCCCGACACACCAACGTCTGTTGCTGCATCCAAAACGGCATCCAACCGACTTGGTTTTATAATGGCCGTGACTAGCTTCATCGTCTTCCCCTTTGAGCTGCTGTGCAGCCTTCGTCTTTCTAAACAGCACACTAGGATACTAATACTGACTGTGACCAGCGCAAACTGCGTCTGACAGTCGTGCGGTTCAAATGCCTAATTTATAAGCAATTTAGCGCCTATTTGCCTTCGAAACGTGCGATCGCCGGCTGGGCGAGCAAGACCCTTCGCCCGCCACTGGGCAGACTATCAGCATAAAGCCGCTTTACGGCATCAACCAAAAGGAGACCACCCATAGCTGGCCAAGCCTTTTCGCCGACACTTTCCCACGTCTCTGCCGCGCCACCTGCCGCCACTTTCCAGGGCAGAGGTGGCGCATAAAGGGCGCGCGACCACGCGATGGGCTGAAACATAGCATCCGTCAGCAGGCTATTGAGCTGGCTGCGGCTAAAAGGGCGACCTTGGCCGAAGGGCGTATTCTCGGCACGCGCCCACATGCCACTGCGATTGGCGACACAGACCATGAGCCGGCCCTCTGGCGCCAAGACCCGCCATAATTCGCGCATCAAAGCGCTGGGGTTTTCTGCCTCTTCAAAAGCATGGACACATAAAATCCGATCAAACACGGCTTCATTAAATGGCAGCCGATCTTCATCCCCGATGCATGATTGATTAGGACCGACACTGGGCCAGCGCTCTACGCCCTGGGTCGCGGGCATCAGGGCCGTTGTTCGCCGTGTGAGGCCCTGCCATGGCGCCAAATAAGGTGTGGCATAGCCAAAGCCTAACAGGTCAAGACCTTGGCAATGGCCCCAAGCGTCAATCATGCGCCGTCCAGCCATTGAAAGCGCAGCCTGACCCAAAGGGCCTGAATAAAATTGCTGCAGGGCCAAAACGTCAACGCGCATGCGCTCTAGTATCTTGCCCCTATCAGGATTAGAAGGGGTTATGCTTCACATCCACATGTTCCCCTGCCTCCAAGACAATTATGGCTTCCTGATCCATGATGAAGACAGCGGCCTGACAGCAACAATCGACACGCCCGACGCCAATGAAATCATGGCGCAAGCTAGGGCGCGCGGCTGGAACATTGATCAAATCTGGAACACCCACTGGCACCCCGATCATGCGGGCGGCAATGCGGCGATCGAAAAGGCCATGGGCTCTATGTCGCTCGGGCCTGAAGAAGTGCAAACCCGCATAACGCCCCTCAATCGCATTGTCTCGCCCGGTGACGTGGTGGAACTGGGTGCCAGTCAAGCCCGCGTACTGGATGTGGGTGGCCACACCTTAGGCCACATCGCTTTTGTTTTTGATGCGCAGAAAGTCGCTTTTGTTGGCGACGCGCTATTTGCGCTTGGCTGTGGGCGGTTGTTTGAAGGCACACCCGTGCAGGCTTGGGATAGCCTCTGCCGCCTAATGGCTTTGCCCGATGACATGACGATTTATTGCGCGCATGAATATACGGCGTCCAATGCCCGTTTCTGCGCGACGATTGAGCAAGATAATGTCGCGCTTGCGCAAAGGATTGCCGATATCGACACCAAACGCGCAAATGGCCTGCCCACAGTGCCCACCACCATTGGCCTAGAGCGCGCCACCAATCCATTTGTTCGCGCTGATATGACCGAGGTCCGCGCCGCCCTCAATATGGCAGACGCTCCGGCCAGCGACGTTTTTGGCGAAGTCCGCAAACGCAAAGATAACTTCAAATGAAAGCGATCTCAGGCGATCTGTCAGCCTCGGAAATCATCGCACTTCTCCAGATGCTGCCTCATCCCGAGGGTGGCCATTATGTTGAAACTTTTCGCGATCTGAGCGGTCCGCTGGGGCGGGGACATTCCACGGCGATCTATTTCTTGCTGCAAGCTGGCGAAGTGTCCGCTTGGCACCGCGTGGATGGGGCTGAACACTGGTTTTGGCATGCGGGCGGTCCTTTGGCGCTATCAATTAGCGAAGATGGAAAGAGCGCCCGCGCTGTCCATCTTGGTCCCGATCTGCGCGCTGGTCAGCGCCCGCAAGCGGTGGTGCCGCCTCTGGCGTGGCAAGCGGCCGAAAGCCTTGGCGCATGGACACTCGTTAGCTGCGTCGTTGCACCGGGATTTTTGTTCGAGCATTTTGAGTTGGCGGACGCCGATTGGTTTCCCGGGCGGGACTGAACGGGCAGCTTGCATGCGGGAGAATGTGGGAAAATGCCAAATCTGATCTTGATGGAAGGTAATGTGGCCGCCAAGCGCCAGCTCAGCGCTAGCCTCGGTGTGCGGACCTCTTCAGAAATCTATGCTTTGGCCATTCGTGCTCATTTCCCAGATATCGGGCTTGATGTGGTCAATGCCGCCGATGAAGATTGGTCTCTGCCCAAGGGCAAAGCGCTGGGTGATTATGATGGTCTTGTCGTGACGGGATCGGCTTTGCATGCTTATGACGCCGAATTTGCCGTCACCAATCAGATTGAGCTCATCACCAAAGCTGGAGTTGAAGGCCTGCCGATCTTTGGAAGCTGCTGGGGCTTGCAAATTGCCGCTATGGCGGCGGGTGGCCTTGTGGAATACAATTCTAAAGGTCGTGAAGTCGGCTTTGCCCGCAAAATCGCCATTGCTGATAGCGCCGTCGACCACCCTATGTTTGTTGGCAAGCCGCGGGTGTTTGACGCGCCCTGCATCCATTATGATGAGGTCACGCGCTTGCCACTTGGGGCGACTTTGCTGGCATCCAATGACCACAGCCTCATTCAAGCTGCGATCATTCCATTGGGGACGTCAGAGGTCTGGGCGGTGCAATATCATCCAGAGTTTGACCTGCAACAATTGGTTCAGCTTTACACGCTCTATGCCGATGATCTGATCGCGCAGGGCTTCTTCAGGGACAAAACCGCACTCAAAGCCTATGTGGCGCTGATGCAAGGGCTTGTCGAAAACCCCGACGATGCCGGGCTAGCTTGGCAATTGGGGATTGATCAAGACATTACAAACGATCGACGGCGGCGCACCGAAATCATCAACTGGATCGAGACGTGTGTGTTGAAGCTATGAGGTCAAGGGGTTGCGCAATCGTCGCAGACTTGGTGATCTCCACTCGCCTAATCGTCAGAATATCCCCGTACTGGCCCGCAATCCGCGTGCGAGCAGTGACCAGCGGTTCGCGCGCGACTTTCAAATGAAACGCATTGGCGTGGATTATTTCGGTTTCGTTCAACATCAAAGCGACATGACCGCGCCAGCAGATGATGTCGCCCCGCTTTAGGCCTGCCAAATCTTGGCCGATGAGAACTTCCGCCCCAACTTCGCGTTGCCTATAGGAATCCCGCGGCATGGTAAGGCCAGCGGCTTTGAAACTCGTTTGAACAAGGCCAGAACAATCAAGACCGAGGCTCTCAACACCTCCCCATTGGTAAGGTGCGCCTAAGAACTGCTCGGCAATCGCGACAGGATCGTTTTCAAAGTCAGTCAGGTCCGCCAGATGGGCTTCATAAACCCAGCCCGCGCGCTCGCACCGCACAAAGCCGTTGGCACGCTCGCCCGTTTCACAGACACGCGCGCCGAGGCTCAAAAGATAGTGGGGCGGTGCCTTGGGAGAAGGGTCGGCATAAGCATAGGTGCGCAGCGCCGAAACCTTGCGCGTTACGAGGATGACGGGCCGCGACAAAGTCACCATATCAAACCAGCCGACATAGCCATCACTGCCCATTTGGCCCCAGCCAAAGCCGTCTTTTTCTTCGTAGATGTCAATCATATCCCCATGCAAGGCTTGACTGAGCTGCTCGCCATCCTCGGCTGGTGTTTTCCGCAGGGCCGCAACACCAGCGCTGACCTGATAGATCGTTGGTTCAACATATTTGGGCGCGTCAACCAGGCCCTTTAGCTTAAAGGCGGCTAAATCGTCCCTGAAGGGATTAAGGTTGGGATCAAGGGCTTGCGAGATCATGCCAAACGCCTCAGCGCCGGAAATTGTAGGTCGCGGCTCTCACCATCTGTGTCGCGCGCCAATTGCGCGATGCTACCCGCGATTTTGCGCGCATAATC
>JBEINE010000293.1:0-2062 GCA_040378245.1 Hyphomonadaceae bacterium
GCCGCCGTGCATCCTGCACTGGAACCTGTCTCATTATGTGGTGCTGAAGAAGGCCTAGCAGGGGGCGGGCGGGGTGTGGGCGATCATTCACGATCCGGCACGGGGCGTGCGCAAAGTCGCCCCGGCGGAGATCAACCGGGCGTTTACCGGCGTGGCCCTTGAGATGACACCGACGCCAGCCTTTGTGCGCAAAAAGCAGATTGAGCGCGTGCGCTTGACCGATATGTGGAGCGGGATGAGTGGCCTTGTTGGCCCTGTGGTGCAGCTGTTTGCGCTCGCTCTCGTCATGCAGGTGTTTGGCGTCTTGTCGCCTATGCTTAACCAATTGATCATTGATGATGCCATAACCAAGGGCGATATGGATTTGCTGACCACCATTGGCATGGGGATGATCATCCTATTGCTGATCCAGACGGGGATTGGCTTGATACAGGGCTTTGTCGGCATGTATCTGGGCACGCAATTGAATTTCCAGATGCAAAGCAATTTGTTGCGCCATGCGTTGCGCTTGCCCGTCAGCTGGTTTGAAAAGCGCCACATTGGCGACATTATGAGCCGGTTTTCCTCGCTGGGGCCTGTGCAAGGGTTCCTGACCGGTGTGCCGATTGGGGCGACGCTAAATGTGATTATGCTGATTACGGGCGGGGTGTTTGCGGTGCTCTATTCGCCGTTGTTGTTTGGTTGTGTGGTTGCCAGCCTTGTGATCCCGTTTGTGGTGCAGGCGGTGACATTCCCTTGGGTGCGGCGCAAAACCGATGAGGGCATCAGCCTCGGCGCCGTTGCCTCCACCACCTTTATGGAGACGTTGCGGGGCGCGCGGACATTTAAGCTGTTCGGGAAAGAGCGTGACCGCGTCAGCCAATGGCAGAATGATACCGCCGCCAGCATTAACAATAGCGTGACCATGCAGCGCGTCGGCCTGTGGGGTGGGGCAGGGCTTGGCATCGTGACTGGCCTCCAAGGGGTCGCCGTCTGGTGGCTGGGGGCCAAGCAGGTGATTGACGGCACCATGAGCCTTGGCATGTTGATGGCGTTTCAATCCTATGCTGGGCAGTTTTCGGGCGCTTTGCAGGGGCTAATTGGGCTTTATTTTCAGTGGAAGACTTTGGGCCTGCATCTGGAGCGCCTCGCCGATTTGGTGCATGAGGATGCAGAGTCCGGCGTCGATGATCCAATCCAAGAAGAGCGTTTGTTTGAGGGGCGGATCGGGGCGCACAATCTGTCTTTCCGCTATGCCACCCACGAGCCTGTGGTGTTTAAGGATGTCAGCTTTGACGTCGAACCCGGTCAGTTTGTCGCCATCATCGGGCCATCGGGGCAAGGCAAGACGACATTGATGAAAGTGCTGTTGGGCCTGCTTGACCCAACCGAGGGTGAAGTCAGGGTTGAAGGCGTAGGCCTCAAGAACTTTGGCCTGCGCACCTATCGCCACCGGATCGGGGCGGTGATGCAGGATGATCGGCTGCTGGCCGGCACCATCGCCGACAATGTGTCTTTCTTTGATGCTGATCTCGATTTGGGCAAGGTTGAGCAGGCGTTGGTCCAAGCGTGCGTGTTGGACGACATTATGAAGATGCCCATGGGCCTCCAGACGCTGGTCGGCGACTTGGGGTCGACTTTGTCTGGCGGGCAGCAACAGCGCGTGCTTTTGGCCCGTGCGCTCTATCGCAATCCGACCGTGCTATTCCTCGACGAAGGCACAGCTAACCTTGACCCCGAGACCGAAGCCCGCGTCACAGAGACCCTGCGCGGCCTATCGTGCACCCGCATCTTCGTCGCGCACCGCAAAGAGGCGATTGAGGGCGCGGACCGGACATTGCTGGTCGCAGGCGGGGTCGTGACGGATGTAAGCGCGCCGATGGCCGTGGCGGCGGAGTGAGCCCAACCTTTTGCCGCGCGAGTGTCTGCTTTCGCTTGTCGGAGGATTGGCCTTCGACAACCCGGCTTGGCGCAAAGGAGGACCGGCTAATTCAGCAACTTCGCCAATGACTAACCCAGTCCCCCCTCTAATGCCATGACATCTTTTCCAAACACCCAACCCTCGCTATGAAGTCATCATGAC
>JBEINE010000195.1:0-5022 GCA_040378245.1 Hyphomonadaceae bacterium
AACAGAACCAGAAGCGCTGTAACTCAAATACCTAGACGCGCATCCTGTTTCAAAAACAACCAGACGAGCTCTAGATTGGAGGGTCAGAGCCCGCCCGGTTCGAGTTAAGATTGGGGTGAAGCTCAAGTGAGCCATCATGCCCTTTTCCCAATTGTTCATCGGTAAGATTGACCACATAACCATCCGGCTCTTCTTGGAAGCTCAGCGATGACCAAGCTATGGGATAGCCTTCTTCGCCCATACCCAGAAAGCCACCAAAACTCATCACCGCATAAGCAACTTGGCCCGTCCGTTTGTTGATCATGATATGTTTGATGGTGCCGATCCGCTCTCCGGTTGAGCGATAAACGCCGACACCTTGAACTTTACCGCTGGAAATGAGTGTGGCGTCGGTTTTTGCGACGATTTCGTTCAGGTCTTGGGTTCCCATAGAGCGCTCCTGCCTTCGTTCTGTAGCGTTTCAAACGCGGCAGAGGGATACATGTTCCATCCAAGTCGGTGCGACCTATTTCGGTGCGGGGCGGAACTCTGCATTCAGAGCGCGCACTGCGCCGGATGAACTTTGTCTGGGATGTTGCTCATTTGTCTCATGACATCAGAATGCCGCGACCCTTGGAAACAAAAAGCGTGTCACGATGGTGAGCGCGCCAAACCCGCACAAGGGGAATGGGCTTTTCATCACCCTTCGTGGCTCAAATGCGATCACTCTCGTCTTGAATGATAGGTTCGCAGAAGCCTAAGTCGGTGTGCGACCGCGCAGAGCCCCTATCAGGGCGCTGACCACGAACAACACTATGAATATGGCAAACAGGATTTTGGCAATGCCCGCTGAGGTGCTCGCAATACCGCCAAAACCAAACACGGCGGCGATTAACGCGATTATTAAAAAAACCGGTGACATTCTGAGCATAAGGGCCTCCCGTTTTCGGTCACCACCGTGTGGTGCCGACTGTCAAATCTTCAGTTCCAAGGGCTTTCCCGCTAAGAGCGCGACCCCGCTGGGCTGCCCCCCTTTTTAGGAGGGCTTGCCAGCTCAGTGATTAGGACTTGCTGTTCCATCCACCGTCCGATTGGCGTGGTGGTCATGGTGTGTCTCGGCTTTCGCTATACTATTGGCCTTGCCACGAGCTGTCTTCCGGCGCGCCATATAGGCCCATATAAGCCCTGCACCAACGACAGCCAACGCAATCGCTGGAAGGGGAGACGGTTGGGGCGCCCATTGCGCCGCGATCTGCCGGGCAAACTTATTGTTGCCAACACCCCTGCGAACATATTTCTTGGCTTTGTTGATCATGTCCGATCCAGCGTGCCGGATCTTGTCGTTTGATGCAAACGCATCAAGCTGACGATCAAAATGACTGTCTTTCAACGCCTCACGGGCGACGGGTAGAAGGGCAACAAGTCCAGCTATCAGCTTCTCATTTGAGTTCGCCATGGTTTAGTCTCCTAATGAACACTTTGTGGGGGGGGTGGGTTAGCACTTTGAGCCGCGTGGTCCCTCGTGTCGGTTTGGGGAGCTTTTACGAAAGATTCAAAGATTGGGAAAAGCTCATCCGGCTCAATACCAAAGCGCGAAGCCGCACCTGCCACCACGGCCGCAGCCAAGCCAGCGAGAGGCTTATGGTCAATCAGCCCCGACATGAGAGCCGTCATTCTGGCACGCCGCCGACTGGCCTGAACCTGCGCCATAAGAATAAAGCTCATGGCCCCAAAGGCGCTTAAGGCCGCCATGACAATGGGGGCGATTGTGGGATTAGTGGCCGCGAGTAGGGCGCGATAGCTGCCTGCGATCACAAAAATGGCGCAAGCGAGGCCAAACACCAGAGCAAATAGGCGCAGTGAGAGGGTGCGACCGATCACGACCGCCGTCCCGTCAGAAGACTGGTCGCAATGAGACCAAGCCCAAATGCCACAGACAAAGTCAGCACGGGTTGACGGCGGACAAAATCCGCAAATCCCCCCAACACCTCTCCGTCCTGACCTTCCGCTTCTTCGTCAAAAGCCTGATAGCCCGTTGACCCCGAATCAGAGTCTGTCTCGGCGGTATCAATGCCAATATCGCCACGGATGCGATTCTCTTCAGCGCGCCGATCCGCTTCTGGGTCAAGCTCGAAAGATGACTTCTGCATGTTAGATATCCTCTTGTGGTGGTAAACGCCGCAAGGATTTATTGGTTCCTTTTTCCCATCGCTTAATCTTGATGTTGCCTCTGTCTGGCTTGTCACAAAACCGAAGTGTCTCTCGCGGTATACGGGGGGCACAGGCTTGATCGTCAGGCTGGGCCTCAGCAGCCCTGGCTTCACATGTCAGCTCATTTGGGAGGTATTTATGGAACGTCTTGACCTTGCACGCCGCACTTTCGTGCTCTCTTTGCCGGGAGTTCTGGCCGCGTGTGCGTCGAATGGCCCTGCCACTATCTCGAACGTGCCGCGTGCCAGTTTTGATCAAATCCCAGATTTTCCAACAGCGCCGCTATCACCGCCCTTGCCTCGTGGCCCACTCACAAGCATTGCGGTCAGCTCCTGCTCCAATGAGGATCGTCCGGCTCCACTCTATAGTGACATTCTTGTGGCCAAACCCGATCTTCTCCTGATGGTTGGCGATAATGTCTATGGATCGGCCAAGCCCGATGACCCAGAGCTCAGCGATCTGCGGGCCGCTTACACAACCATGGCCGCCAATCCTGATTTCACCAAGCTGGCCTCCCAAATCCCACATCTCGCTGTTTGGGACGATCATGATTTTGGCAAGAATGATGCGGGTGGTGATTTTGCTTATAAGGCGCTCGCTCAGCGGATGTTCAATTCGTTTTGGAATATTCCAGCGGCCAGTCCGTTGCGATCACGCGAAGGCATTTATCGGGAGGTCAAGATTGGCCCTGCAGGCCGTCGTGTTCAGATCATCATACTCGACACCCGCTATTTCCGCGATCCGTTGCGCCTGACCGATCAACGCAATAGCCCGGGCCGCGAGCGCTATATTCCCCACCCTTTTGAGTCCAAAGCCGATATTCTGGGGCCTGCCCAGTGGGCTTGGCTCGAATCTGTCTTGAAGCAACCAGCCGATGTCCGAATTGTCGTTTCTTCCATTCAGGTCGTCGCCGATGGTCACGGCTGGGAGCGGTGGAGCCAATTCCCGGCAGCCCAGGATCGCCTCTATCGTCTGATTGAGACGAGCGGGGCTAAAGGCGTGGTCTTTGTGTCGGGGGATCGGCATTTGGGCGCGATCAATAAATTCACGCCCGCCTCATCCTATCCGTTATTTGACCTGACCGCTTCGGCCATCAATACCAGCTCTTGGCAGCAAGGGCGCCCGACTGACAATGGTGAGGCGGGGTCCTTCCGTCTGGGTCCTTCTTACACGCCGCCCAATTATGGCATGGTCCGCATCGATTGGTCAGCCCGCACGCTGGCGCTCGAAACCATTGGCACGGGGAATCAGCCGGTCAATCGTGCGCGCGTGGCGTTTCGGGATATCGGCTTGGTTTGAGGCTTTCGCCCGCGGCGGCTGGGTCAACTCTGCCCCGCAGCGCCTCAAACTGCCCCAATTCCTTGACTTGGCGTTTCCAATCCCGTTTAAGCACGCCTTCCCGATGTGATGGCGTTGCCGCTACAGGGGATTTCATATGGGAGACGGGCCTTCGGCCATTGGGATCGTGGCGCATTGTGCGCCACCCGAACCGTCATTGATAAGCGGACTTAACATGTCAAAGCGCATTGCTGCGAAGTATAAAATCGATCGACGTCTGGGCGAAAACCTCTGGGGTCGCCCCAAAAGCCCAGTTAACAAGCGTACCTATAAGCCCGGCCAGCACGGCCCAACCGCGCGTCCTGCCAAGGTATCGGCGTTTGGTGCGCAATTGCGCGCCAAGCAAAAGCTGAAAGGCTATTACGGCAACATTACAGAAAAGCAGTTCGCCGGTCTTTATGAGGAAGCCGCGCGCCGTAAAGGCAACTCGGCTGAAAACCTCATCGGTCTTCTGGAATGCCGCTTGGATGCTCTGGTTTACCGCGCGAAATTTGTGCCCACTGTTTTCGCGGCGCGCCAATTTGTCAATCACGGCCACATCACCGTGAACGGCCGCAAAGTGAACATCCCCTCATACCGTCTAAAAGTTGGCGATGTGGTCCAAGTGCGCGAAAAATCGCGGACTTTGGCACTGGTTTTAGAGGCGCTCGACTCCGCTGAGCGCGACTTCCCAGACTATATCGAGATCGATGTAGCCACCATGAAGGCGACCTTTTTGCGGGTGCCCGAACTGGCCGATGTGCCTTATCCCGTTAAAATGGAACCTAATATGGTTGTGGAATATTACGCTTCGTAATGTCTCGGCTATTCTGACTGTAAAGCCCGCCCTGATCAACTGGGGCGGGCTTTTTTGTGACTGTTTCGAGCGCAACGTCATTTCTAGGGTCTGTCCCGTCTTTTTTGAATCAAAAAAGCGGGATAAACAGGCCCTAAACTAGATACCTAGACGCGCAACCTAGTTCTAAAAGAACCAGACGCGTTCTAATGCGCGATTTCACGTCACAAGACAGATCTTGGGTGGGACGCCTAAAGACGGAGCATTCCAAGAGGGGATGCACCATACCGCGCGGGACGCATTGGTGATGTTTACAAAGTTCGAGTCGTTTAGCAGGCTAAGCCTTACCAATATCCCGGAAACATCCCACGCGGTGGATCGTCAACTTGGATGTTGCAGAGCCCAGAACTCGGCTTGATATTCATGCCCTTGGCGCGCGTGACCTGCTGGGTCAAGGTGTTGACGCCAAGCGCACGTCGCTGGCGATCGGTGATGCGAGCGACATTGGGCCAGACACACCAAGTCTTTTGACTTGCCTCAGTTACAGGGCCAAAATAGCTCTCAGTTACCAAATTGGTAGCAAACAACTGCTTGTAGCCACCATTAAGAGCCCAACGATCAATCGCGCGGGGTATCAGCCAACGCGCCTCGCCATCACCAAGCTGAACCGCGCGATTGGCCCAGTTCATTCAAAAAGAGGGGCTGCCTCTTGCCCATCG
>JBEINE010000220.1:0-4134 GCA_040378245.1 Hyphomonadaceae bacterium
AACCTACGCTTTATCCGATTCAGTTTCGAAACGATGATGAAATGAGTTTGCCGCCCCTTTCCGACGTCATTATTGAACCTATCGTCAGGTTGGCGCTTGCCGAAGACCTCGGCCGGGCGGGAGACGTGACGTCGCAGGCCATGATCATCAGTCAAAAGCCTTTTGAATGGGTTATCCGAAGCCGCAAGGCTGGCATTATCGCCGGCGTGGATGCAGCAATCCTCGCGATGCGCTTGATCGATCCCACAGTTGGGTTTTCAGTCGTATCCGGTGACGGTTGCAAAGTGATGGCGGGGGATACGATTGCGCGCCTTAAGGGCGCGGCTCAAAGCCTGTTAACAGCTGAGCGTGTGATGTTGAATTTTATCGGCCAATTATCGGGCATTGCCACGCTTACGGCTCAGTTTGTCGCAGAGATTGCAGGCACTAAAGCCAAAATTGCATGCACCCGCAAAACCAGCCCCGGTATGCGCGCGCTTGCGAAAAAGGCTGTGCGATTGGGCGGCGGCAGTAATCATCGCTTTGGGCTCGATGATGCGATCTTGATAAAGGACAATCATGTGGCCGCGGCTGGCGGCGTCGCGCAAGCGCTTACGCGCGCGAAGGCCTATGCTGGACATTTGCTGCCCATTGAGGTGGAGGTTGATAGCTTGGCGCAACTTGAGCAGGCGATCTGCTTTAACCCGAACTGCATCATGTTGGACAATTTTACGCTGGAGGATTTGCGTAAAGCCGTGATCCGTGTTGATCGAAAGGTTACCTTGGAAGCTTCTGGCGGGATTACTTTATCCAATGTACGGGCAATAGCGCAAACGGGCGTGGATATCATTTCAGTTGGAGCCCTCACCCACTCTGCCCCCTGTCTCGACGTAGGCCTTGATGATTATTGAGACGGGCCGACGCGCTGGTCTTCTGAGGTGCTCGGCGCAGGTTCAGTCATATCCTCGGTTGGGCCATACGGCCATGTCGTGGGGTTTGGATCGCCGGCAAGATAAGTCGCCACGAAGGGCGGCACAGGGCCTATCGGGGCCACTCCTTCAAATATCTTGCGCAGGAAGCCCGGCGCCAAAACGGAAATCGGATTGGTGCGCAGCTTTGGCGCGCTGAGACTTCCTACCGCGTCGAACGTTAGACCCAATAGCCCCTCGTCAGCACCACCTCCCAGAAGACCGCCAAAGACTGGGATCGTGCCCAAAGCCCGGTTCAGACCACCGGGGGTTGCAACGCCACGAATATCAAGACGGCCCGCCCCAAGATCAACATAGCCTGAGGCTTTGACCGTGTAAGCGTCTCCATCGGCTTGGCCGTTTTTGAGGGTAACAATCCCACCTTGCACACTCATTGGCAATTGAACCCTGTCAAACAATATGGGCGTGGTGCCTTCGCGGCCAAAACTAATATCCTGACCCTCGAAGGTGAGTGTGCCCAAGCTATTGGCCCCTACAACTGGTAATTCCCCTTCTATGCGGCCGGTCCCACCAAACAGAGGCGCGCCGGGATAAAGGAGTTGCGCGAAGAAACCCGCATCACTCAGCACGCCTGAAATGGACCGTCGTCCGTCCGGCTCTGGCCTTAAGCTGATCTCTGACCGCCCGCTTTGGGATTGTCCTGTTGCATAGAGACTGCGCCATCCCTTTAAGTCTCGGACGATATCAGCATGTACATGGCTCAGTGAACTTTGTGGAGCTGTGGTGACGCGCTCAATCTCGGCACTTAGAATCAAAGGTCGGTCCAGCAAGTCGACTGCGCGCTGTGACACGTTTTGAGCCCGTAAGAATGGACTGAGGTTCAAATAGCTGCCTCTCAGCACGAAGTTTAGCCCATTTTGACCCGATGTCATACCGAGTGAAATGTCGGCACCATTAGGGATCATGATGCGGGAGAAACGCGCATCAACGATCTCACCTTCCGGCGTCAGGTCAAGCGCGCCGCGAACAATCGCGCCGTTGCCATCAAATCGCACATCTTGTGCATTCCAACCCCCGCCTTCACGTTGATATATGAGAGCTGATGCGTGGCCTTCCGACCCTTGAGGCTTGCGCCAGATGTCGCCGGGTAGTGAAAGGTCAGTTTCTAAGAAATCTGCATCGACTGAAGCAACAGCAAACTGAGTACCCTCCAGGAATGCCCGAACATCAAGAGCAACCGGGCCCTTGGCATAGGGCGTTATGTCTAGGCCTAATGCCGATAGGCTGGCAGGAGCAACGTCCCCTGTCACGATCAGTCGAGTCTGATGCTCAGCGAATTTTGACTGGCTCGTCAGCCAGTCAAAATCAAAAGCATTCCCAGCCAGCACAGCTTTGCCAGAGACAGAGGTCTGCTGATTATCAATCTTAAGCTGAACCAGCCCGTCTATTGCATCTAATCCCGCAAAAGTATTAGCGAGGCGAGCATTGCGAAAGGATCCGTTGACGGCAACGCCGATATCCCCTTTCAAAATGGCTGGCTTCAAGGGAATGTCCAAATGAAATGCAGCCGCGCCGATTCCTGAAAGTCGATCTGGATTGATCTTTACGTTGCTGAGAAGCCGAAGTGGTTGGCGATCAATTTCGTTTGCCATATCGGAAACGTCGCCAGCGACGTCGGCATCAATCAGAATATGGGCACCGCGCGGCATGAATTGTGGGATCTCGACACGGCCGTTCGTCAGCGCCAGGCTCCCAATGCGCCCAGTCGGCAGGTCGAGCTTAAGGTTAGTCCCTGTTAAAGTGCCTTTCCCGCTGACGTCTGTGATCGCACTCATGCCTTCAAGATAAGTCACCGTCACATCTTTGAGGGAGAACTCAAGGTCGATGGCCCCCGTGGGTGCAATGTCATCGCGCATCATTCCAGGGGGCAGTGCCAAGTTCAAGCGCGACACTTCAGCAATGCCATTGGGTATAAGCTGTTGTATGACTGTGCGGACATCGTGCAAAAGACTGTGCGGCCATGCTGACAATAAGGTTGTCACGCTAAAGGCACCCCGAATATCAGCGGCAAGGTCAATGCGCGGCGAACCTCGTGGAGCCAACGCAATCGTTGAGGACCCCGTGATATCTACACCGCGATGACGCAAAAAGACTTGATCCAAGCTAACCACACGCGGCCCAAGCCGCCCGCTGACTTGGACATCTTCAGTCACCAGCGGGCGTGGCAACTCTCTGGGATTTGTAATCTGAAGCCTCGCGGCAGCTAGCTGGCCATTCTTTATGCCGCTAGCATCAATGGTTCCTCTGCCGGAGACACGAGAGAGATCAGCGCTTAAGGGCCCCTTCACAAATCGCAGGGCCTCGGCATCAAAGCGGGATACTACCGCCGATGCGGGCCCATTCTGATTGAGATCAAACTCAATTCTGCGCCCGCTCGCACCTAGATCCGCTATCCCAATATTTGATTGCTTGACGCTGCCCGTGAGCTGGGACGAGCCAGTCCAAAGATCTGTTGCTGTCAGCGATAGATCCGATAGCTGCCCATTCACGAGAGAAACTTCATCGCCCCCTAGTCTTATCCTCTCACTGGTCAAAGCAAGTGATTTGGGCAAAGCAAAGCGGCTGTCTTTGGTAACCGAAAACTGAGCCGCATTCAGTCTTAAGGACGAAAAGTCAAAGGCCTGTGAACCGGTTTTTGAAACAAAACTCGCTGCAAACCTATCCGCTTGCACACTCACTTTTGAGAAGGCGACGGACGTAGCGCCACGGACGCCTTCAATCTGAGCCGTAATAGGACCGCCTCTGAGGGGGCGACCATTTAGGGAACCAAACATCGATTGGCCACTCAAATTCAAATTGATGCCACGATTTTGCCGAGCCTTAGGCGCATTGAGGACCACATTGATACGATCGGCCTTGATCTGGGTCTGGGGCTGGGTCTGGGTCTCAGTCTGGGGCTGGGCTTTGCTTTGAAGATACACAGACTGGGCGTTAAGATTGCCAGATAAAGGGACGTAATCAGAGCCAAGCAACATTGTGGCACGGACATAATCCCCTCTTATGTCTCCAAAAGGCGAAAATGTACCACTTATGGCCATGGCATTGAAACCGAGTTGTCTTCGGCTATTGGGAAGGTTCGAGAGGCTGCCGCGTAGGCCACTGACGGAACCGCGCTCACTCACTGCGAAAACGTTTTCAAAGTTCAAGCTACCCCGTGCGCCGTCCC
>JBEINE010000071.1:0-13787 GCA_040378245.1 Hyphomonadaceae bacterium
ACCCAAATTTGATCACTCGAAAGAAAGGGCGCATATACACGCGATCCCAAGGCATCCGCCCAGCGAATAGCTTGCGTTACGGAGTGTCTTTAACGTTGACCCGCATGGACCATGAGTTTGGCGGGCCGGTTGAACTTGCCAAACAACGCTTTGGCCTGACTGATGCCGGAATTGCAAAAATGCGGCGTAAGTATTTGGTCTAGCCCCTAAAGGTCAGGTCACCAAATCCGTATGCGTTTATCAGGCGCTACATACAGCTTGTCGCCGGGCTTAACGTTGAAGGCCTCATACCAGCTGTCGACATTCTGCACGGCACCATTGACCCGGAATTGCGGCGGCGAGTGTGGCCCTGTTTGAACTTGATTGCGCATCGCCTCTTCACGGTAAAGGCTGCGCCAAACTTGGCTCCAGCCCAGATAGAAGCGCTGATCGCCAGTGGTGCCTTCCAGAACCGGGGCAGGGCGACCCTTGAGCGATATCCTATAGGCCACATGCCCAACCACGACACCGCAATGATCGCCAATATTCTCGCCAATGCCCAAAGCGCCATTGAGTTTCAGCCCTGGCAATGGTTCAAAGCCGCTATATTGCACTTTCATTTTGTCGGCTAACGCATTGAAAGCCTTGACGTCTTCCGGGCTCCACCAATCGCGCAACACACCCTTTTCATCATATTTTGCGCCTTGGTCATCAAACCCATGCCCCATCTCATGGCCAATAACGCCGCCGATGGCCCCATAATTGACGGCAGGATCGGCATTCTCATCAAAGAAGGGTGGCTGCAGAATGGCAGCGGGAAACACAATCTCATTGAAGGATGGATTATAATAAGCGTTGACGGTCTGGGGCGTCATATACCAGCGCGTTTTGTCGGTTTTACGGCCTAAATCCGCCACATCGCGGGCCGCGTCAAAGGCTTGGGCGCGTCGGGCATTACCGATTGGGTCGTCAGCTTTGATCTCCAGAGCGCCATAATCCCGCCACTTGTCAGGATAGCCGATTTTGGGATTGAATGACGCCAGCTTCCGCTTAGCGGCAATTTTTGTCGCAGGCGTCATCCAGCTGAGGCCGTCAATGCGGACGCCAAAGGCTTTGCGCAGATTCTCAACGAGCTCCAACATTTGCGCTTTTGCCCGCGGTGAGAAATGGCGTGCCACATAGACTTGGCCAATGCCCTCCCCCAAAGCGCCATTGACGGCCTGCGTGGCACGTTTCCAACGATCCCGCTGTTCGCGCTGGCCTGAAAGGGTTTTGCCAAAAAACTCAAAGCGTTCATCGTCAATGGCTTTTGGCAACAGGCTGGCAGAGTTAGCGATCAAATGATAGGTCAAATAGGTCTTCCAAGTGTCAACCGGTGTGTTCTTGAATAAAGTCGCCAGAGGGGCCATCGCCGTGACTTCGCTCACAATGCAGTCTTCGATACCATCAACACCTGATGCGCCAAGCCCTGCCGCCCAAGGAAAATCGGGCGCGAGTGTATTGAGTTCGGCGCGGGTGCGCAGATTATAGGTCTTTGTTGCATCACGGCGGTCCGTGATGACCCAGTGCAGCTTGGCTATTTCGGTTTCCAGCGCCATGATGGCGGCCGCTTTTGCACTACCATCGCTTTGTCCCGCTAAAGTCAACATTTTAGCGATATGAACGGGATATTTCGCACGCAAATCCTTAAACCGGTCAGTGTCCTTAAGGTAAAAGTCACGCTCGGGCAGACCAAGTCCACCATGGCCTATCGTGACTATATAGCGATCTGGATTGGCATCATCTATACCAACACCCCAGCCGATTGGCGAAGGGGTTGGCAGATCAGGCTTACCAAACAAGACTGCAATGTCGGTATGGGTGGTTGCCGCCGCAATCAGATCTAGTTCTTTCTGGATGGGGGCTATTCCTGCGGCTTCGATCGCCTCAACATTCATGAAAGCCCGATAGAAATCCCCTATCTTCTGTTCAATGCTCCCAGGTGCACTGGATTTGGCCGCCAACTCATCAATAATGGCCCGCACGTCAGCCTCAGCTTTTGCTGCCAGCGCATCAAAAGCGCCCCAGCGGGCTCGGTCGGCGGGGATCTGGTTATTCTTCATCCAAGTGCCACCGCCATAATTGAAGAAATCATCCCCGGGACGAACGCTGAGATCGCGCCCCGCCATGTCAAAGCCGAAACTACCCAAGCTGGCACGTCCAGATACGGCGGCCAGACTTAAGGTCGGTGCCACGGAGGCAGCGAGCCCACTTGTCGTCAAAGTTAAGAATGCACGTCTGTCCATGAGGATCCCCCCGCCCAGCGGTAGCTGCTTGCGACGCCAATTTGGCCACTGTCACATGCCATGTGCAAATTATTGACTTGAAATGTCAACGTAGTGTGGCGCTTCTTGTGGATTACAATGCTGTTAGGATGAAGGCCATGAGCATCTGGCGGCAGAGCGCGCGGCCTACAAAAGCACGCGCGGGTTCATGATGCCGTTGGGGTCAATCACGGATTTTATCGCCCTCATAACGGACAAATGGGCCGCTGGTTCGCGGCGAATGAATTCATCCCGGCGGCTGATACCAATGCCATGCTCAGCCGAAATCGACCCTTCATAAGACATCGCCACGTCATGGATGGCTTCGTTCATGCTTGGCAATAACGCTCTATAGATATCGGCCGACATAGAAGTCGGTTGCAGCACATCATAATGAATATTGCCGTCACTGCAGTGACCAAACGCCACAATGCGGCACGCCGGCGCGATATTCTGTGCGGCGGCATCAGCATCAGTCAGGAAAGCGGGGACTTTGGAAACCGGCACCGACACATCATGTTTGGCCGCCACACCTTCGGGCTTCTGACAGGCACTCATTTCTTCCCGCAGATACCAAAAGCTCTTGGTTTGGCTCTCATTTTGAGCAACGATAGCATCGCGTGCCAGCCCCGCTTCAAGTGCGCCCGCTAAGGCCTCTTGCGCTTGATCAGACAAATCAGCCGATGCACTTTCAAACTCAACCAAAGCGAGCCACGGGGCCTTTTCGGCAAACGGGTCGCGCGCATTTGGAATATTCTTCAGCGCTAAATCAACGCCCGTGCGGTTCATCACTTCAAAGGCTGCCACGGCACCGGTTTCTTCTTCGAGGCGATGGAGCAGCTCAACGGCTTGCCCCGGCGTATCAAGAGCGAGCATAGCAACCGCCATGTGACGGGGCCGCGCCACCATTTTGAGGCTGGCGGCGGTGACAAGGCCTAAAGTGCCCTCAGCACCGATGAATAATTGCTTGAGATCATAGCCGGTATTGTCCTTACGCAGGCTCGATAGGCCTTCATAAAGGGAACCGTCTGGCATGACGGCCTCAAGCCCTAAAACAAGCGCGCGCATCATGCCGTGGCGACGAACATGCACACCACCGGCATTGGTGGAGATCAAGCCGCCGATGGTGGCCGAGCCTTCTGACGCGAGGCTGAGCGGGAAGCGTTTTCCGGCCTCACGGGCCGCATCTTGAACGCGGGTCAAGATAACACCCGCTTCGGCAATCAGACTGTCATCAACGGGATCAATGGCGCGGATCGCCGTCATGCGCTTGGTCGAGATCAGGATTTCACCCTTCGGGATTTGCGCGCCCACAAGGCCGGTATTGCCACCTTGGGTAGTTACTGCGACCCCAGCTTCGTTACACATCGACAAAACAGCCTGAGCTTCCGCCACAGTGTGAGGCATGACCATAATGGGCGTGGTACCACTCCAACGGTCACGCCATTCAATCAGATGCGGGGCGATGAGTTCAGGGTCTTGTGTCCAGCCTTGGGGTCCAAGAATGCCCTTCAGGCGGTCCAATAATGCTAGATGAGCGTTCATAGGGTCAATATATCAAGACTTTTGCCCCAAGGCCAGTTACAGATGGTGGTAGTCCCTGTACCATGACACAAAAGCATTGATCCCGATCTGTATTGGGGTGGCGGGTTGGTAATTGACAGCGCGCTTTAGGGCGCTGACATCCGCATAGGTATCGAGAACATCGCCGGGCTGCAGAGGAAGTGCTTCGATGATGGCCTTCTTGCCGACGGCGCATTCGATAGCCTCTAAGTAGTCGCGCAGATTTACCGGGCTTGAATTGCCAATGTTATAAATCCTGAAAGGGGCCGAAGATGACGACGGATCGGGATCGTCGCTGCTCCAATTGGGGTCAGGGCTCGCTGGCTGATCACTGATCCGGATTACACCTTCAACAATATCGGCCACATAAGTGAAATCGCGCGAGTGATGGCCATGATTGAACAGCTTAATCGGGGTGCCGTCAAAGATCGCTTTGGTAAACAGATAAGGCGACATATCAGGACGCCCCCAAGGCCCATAAACGGTAAAGAACCGCAGGCCCGTAGTCGGCAAGCTGTAGAGATGGCTGTAAGAATGCGCCATCAACTCATTGGCGCGCTTGGTGGCCGCATAAAATTGCAACGGATGATCGGCGCCCATATCTTCGCGGTAAGGCAAAGTCGTATTGCCGCCATAAACGCTTGAGGTGCTGGCATACGTGAGATGTGCTACGGCGCTGTGGCGACAGGCTTCCAAAATGTTTGTGAAGCCCACAATGTTTGACGCGACATAGGCGCGCGGGTTTTCAAGCGAATAGCGCACCCCGGCTTGGGCTGCGAGGTGGATGACGCGGGTGATTTTGTGAGCCCCAAATACCGCATCAATACTGGCTTGGTCTGCGATATCGCCTTTGATGAAACGAAAGCGGCCCTGGGTGTTGAGCGCGTCCAATTGCGCGAGGCGGGCTTGTTTCAGCGCCGGATCATAATAATCATTGATGTTATCAAGTCCCACAACCATGTCCCCGCGCGCCAACAGCGCGGCGCAGGTATGAAAGCCAATAAATCCCGCTGCCCCCGTGACAAGCACCGCCATCATTCAATTTCCTAATCCGCAACCCGCTTGGTGACTTTGCGACGTCACCAAGAGCCTATGCCTTTAGGGATTCTGTTGAAGCGCGCTAGAGACCCCTAGCAGTAACGCGTTCTCTCGTTTCCTTTAGGGGCTGAAAAAGGCCTTTGTCGCGTCATCGGCTGGAAACAATCATTCCCGACGCCAGTCGCCGATGACGATGTCATCTGCGGTCCACGGACGCCCAGACAATGACGCGCGAACTTCCTCCGCCACTTCGCGCAAGAATGGGTCATTTCCTGCCTCTAGAGCGCAGGGCATCAAGCAAAGTTGCCGCGCCTTGGTTGGATTTGATCACACGCCAATGCTCGTCACAAAAAATGGCGGACCAGGGGTTGTGTTTGTCCATCATGGAGGCCAGCGCATCGCGCAGAGGTGCGATCAAGTGAGAGTCCAGCGGCTTCATCGGGTATGAATTGGCATAACCTGCCTGTTGCAACAGGCTATTGTGCGCTGGGCGCGGCATAATCAGGGCATCGGCCAATTGTAATATCATAGCCCGACTTGGCCTCGCCCGCCCGGTCTCCAAGAAGGAGATATGACGGGTCGATACGTCGGCCTCCAGTGCCAATTCCATCTGGCTCATGCGGCGAACAAGGCGCCAGTAGCGCAGGGCCTTGGGGAAGTCTGAATTAGGTGCTGTGATGCTCGTAGCCTCAACTTCTGCCAACACATGTGTCGTGTCTATGACCTCTGACGTAATTGTCAGCCCTATCCCTAAACATCTAAACACGGCTCACAGCAAACATGGGAGTGACAGGATATGAGCGGAATTTGCCGCAGTTGGATGAAAGCATGGTGCTTTGCGATGATCATCTCGAGCTCAGTTTTCGTGCTGGCCGCTTTTCCCGCGACGGATTTCCCGGCACGCCTCTTTTACGATTTCGTCTATTGGCCTCTTGATGACCAAAGCGGTTTCACCGACGTCGCCCGCCCAACGATAGCGATCTTGGGCGCGGTATTCCTCGGTTGGGCGATCATGTTGCAAGGCGTCATCAAGATTGCGCTGGATGATCCGGCCTCGCCTCTTTGGCGCGTGATCACGACCGCCGTGGTGGTATGGTATGTTGCCGATGGAATTGTGTCGTTCCCTTGTGGCATCCCCGCTAATGTTATTACCAACACGTTGATCTTTGCGGCTTTCTTGGTGCCGTTGCTGGGCAGCAGGGTTTTGAAGCGGGGTGGGGGTGGACCGGCTTTTGAGCCACCAAATTGCGCACAGGGAAATACAAAAATATGAGCGCGCCGGACTGGATGCGCATCTTTATCCCAAGTTATTGTTTTAAAGGCAAGATGGCGCGACAAATGCCGCGCACACCGATATTGGGCACTACCCACATGCCTGACTGGAAATTGAGCTGAATGACTCGGGCATTTAAATCCTGACAGATGGCTGATCTTAACGACACACATGTGCTAATGATCTACGGGGCGGTGTTGAGGCTAGGCTTCTTTGGCCGCCGATTTGGTAATCTAGCCTACGAACGGACTTGAAGGCATTATGGTCAGACGCAGGTCAGAGGATGTCGATGGTGATGCGTTATGGCCAAAGATTGCTTCAGTATCCGGGGTGGCCGCCACTTTATGCTGGCTTGTCATTTGGGCCATGGCGAGTTTTGAGCCGTGGGTCGGATTTGGGTTGTTTTTTGCCTGGGCCGCATCAATAGGATTGTTTGGCGGCTCAGATCGCCGTCGCGGTGACAACAAAGATGATGATCGCGGTTTTCGAGCCGGGCGCGGCGGCGAAACGGCTCAGTCGGCCCAGGCCCGCGAAGATCAGGCACCCGCAGCGGCCTATAGCCCACCACCGCTTTTGCACCGCCAAGTCATTGCCGACGCAAGGATCGCCAAAGCCCAATTAGAGGCGGCGGCCAGCGTTGGAGACGGAGCTTTGGGCGATCATTTGCGCCATATGGTCGCCAAAGTGGCCGAAGTCGAAGCCAGTCTTGAGACCGAACCAAGCCGATTAGCCGATGTCCAGCGACTTTTCACTTATTATCTGCCGGCAACGGCTAATTTACTAAACGCGCGTGGAACGAGCTTGCGGGCTGGTGAATTGGGTCGGCTGGCGGAAATTGATCGGATGATCGCCAAGTTGGATTTGGCCTATACAGACTTTGCGGCGCGCCTAAAGGGCCATGATGCCCGTAGTTTGGAAATTGACTTGCGTCTATTGGACCAATCTCTAGATGAAGAGTTTGATCTCTGGGTAAAGGGATAGGGAGCGGTCGTGAGCAAACGTCAAGATCGTCGCGACAGATCGCGTGCCAAGAAAAGCCGATTCATGGCCACACCGGGTTGGACGATGGCTTCTTTTCTGGTCGGTATCGGCTTTGGCTTTCTTTTGCTTACCGAGCTTAGGGCCGGACCCATTCTGGCCGCTCTTGGGGCACTTGGTGCTTATTTGTTGATGGCCTTTGGCGTTCCCCGCCGCCAAGCCGCAATCGCGAGCGTTGGCCCTGATGCCGCCCTCAGCGCAAAGAACGGCATAGCCGCGCCGTCTGACGATCCGCGGGTGGAATTGCTGGTTGAGGCCCATCAGCATGCCGCCACTTTGGGTGCCGCGCGCCTGCATATGCCCCCAGCCATCGCGACGAACGTGGATGCCTTGCATCGCCACAGCTTGGCCATCATAAAGCATGTAACCACTGCGCCTGAAAAATTGACGCCGGTATTGCGATTTTTTACTTATTATCTCCCATCGACCGCTGATCTGGTGATGGACCGCATCAAACTGGCCAATCATGCCGGTTCGGCACGTTTGGAGGAAATTGATCAAACCTTGTCGCGGCTCGTGGAGGCTTTCGCAGGCTTTGAAGCGGCCACATTGGAGCCTGACCTCCATTCGGTCGATCTCGATATTGAGCTATTGGATCAAGCCCTAAAAGCCGATCTTGAGGAATTGAAAAAGTGAGTTCTGACCCCTCCAAAACCCAACTCGAACGCGGACTTAATCTGAAACCCCAATTCAACGAACAGGGCCTGATTTGCGCCGTTGTCCAAGACGTGCGGACGCTAGAGGTCTTGATGGTGGCTTGGATGAATGCGGAGAGCCTTGCGTTGACGCTTGAAACGGGGATCGCGCATTTCTGGTCACGCTCGCGCAACCAATTGTGGAAAAAAGGGGAGACGTCAGGTCAGCTGCAAGAGGTGCGTGAGATCTGCGTGGATTGCGATCAGGACACGCTGCTTTTGCGCGTCCATGTGCAAGGTAATGGCGGTTGCTGTCATGTTGGCTTTAAGTCATGTTTTTATCGGGCTATTTCAGATCCGTCTGGCACACTCATTCAGATACAAGATGATCCAGTTTGACTTAATCAATACCAATGTAGGCGGTTTTAGGGGGTCTATTCCGCCAGTCAGATATGTGATGTAGCGTGGCCTTATGACAGACACGATACCAAGACAAATGGATGAAGCCGAACCGCCCGCGTCTTCAAATTGGGCAAGGCGGTTGGGCTTGATCGCTGGTATTGCCGTGTTCATCGCTATGGGCATTGCGGGACCGCCGCAAGACCTTTCGCCCAAGGCTTGGTCAGCGCTGTCTCTTTTAGCATTGATGATCATCTGGTGGGTGAGCGAGGCGATTCCTGTTGCCGCAACCGCCCTTTTACCTTTGGCGATGCTGCCGCTGCTGGGCGTCGCAACCCCCGCGCAGGCCGGTGCACCTTATGGGGACCCGATCATCTTTCTGTTCATTGGCGGCTTTATGGTCGCGGCAGCGATTGAGCAAAGCGGTTTGCATAAGCGCATAGCGCTGGGCGTATTGGTCGCTGTTGGATCAAGCCCCTCGGCGATTGTTGGTGGTTTCATGATCGCGACGACTTTGCTGTCCATGTGGATATCCAACACCGCAACAGCTTTAATGATGACCCCCATCGCCTTGGCCGTGTGCAGGGCGGCCGCCCCTTCTGGCGGCGATCAGCGCAAATTGATTGCCGCCTGCGTTTTAGGGGTCGCTTATTGCGCGTCCATTGGCGGGATTGGCACGCCAGTTGGCTCCCCAACCAATCTGATTGGCCTTAAATGGTTGCAAGCCAATGACGCAGGTCTGACCTTTCCGCAATGGATGGCGATTGGTGTCAGCATTATCATCATTATGGTGCCCGCAACGTGGGTGATACTGACGAAAATCGCTTATCCCTTGCCCCGACATCTAGGCGATAAGGACGCACATTTGGTCATTGCGGCTGAACACCGGGCGCTGGGGAAGATGCGCCCCGCAGAGATGCGCGTCACCATTGTGTTTGTCTGCGTTGCACTGGCGTGGATGCTGCGCGAGCCTCTCGCCAAATTGCCAGGGGCCAGCGGCCTGACAGACATGGTGATCGCCCTCTTGGGGGCTATTAGTCTGTTCATCATTCCATCGGGCGATCCAGACAAGCCCGGCAAAGCTCTTTTGGATTGGTCGGTGGCGGAGCGTATTCCTTGGGGTATTGCCATTCTGTTTGGGGGCGGGTTATCCATGGCCTCAGCGCTTGAGGCAGCCGGCGTCTCCGATTATGTCGGCAGCCAAATGGCTGGAATTGGCGCCCTGCCAATCATCGCTATTGTATTGACGCTCGTTGGTGTCACGGTCTTTGCATCTGAAATGGCCTCTAATGTCGCGACATTAACGGCCATGCTGCCCGTCTTGACCGCTATTGTCGTGGCCACGGGTGCGGATCCATTGATTGTCGGCGCTGCGGCGACTTTTGCTGCGAGCTTTGGTTTCATGTTGCCCATTGCAACGGCGGCCAACGCCATTGCTTATGCCACCGGCGCGCCCAAGCAAAGCGAGATGTTGCGGATTGGCTTTGCATTGAACCTAATGGGAATTGGCGTCATCACTTTGGCGGTGGCGATTTTAGCGCCCTTGGTGCGTAACTGGCTGGTTTGAAACGGGATTAGGGACCCGATTTGCCTTAAGGCCTTTTTTGTTCAAGAAAGCCTGAACACTGTCGCGTCCTGCCAGATGGCCCGCTCCGACCGCGACAAAGACGGTGCCGGGTTTTGCCATGCGGCCCTCAATCCAATCAGCCCATCGCCGGTTGCGATCCGTCAGCAAGACAGCCGCCAGCTCAGGTTGAGCCCGCAACCCATCAGACATCATGGTCCCAATCTTGCGCGCGTCGCCACGCGACCAAGCGGCCAGCATCTGGTCCAGCATGGACTTAGACTCATCCCATTCCTTTAGAGTCGAGAGCAGCATGGCCCGCTGCTGGTCAGCAGGTCGGCTCGCGAAGAACTGCATTTGCTCCGCCCCCGTTTCAAACCCTTCAACTGGGATCCCGCGCGCCCGCGCCAGCCCATCAAGGGTTTGATCCGCCCCATTCCCCGGATTGAGGCCGAGCTTTTGATAGAGCGAAACCGACAAAATGATGCTGGCCAGCCAAGGCCGCAGCTTGGTAATGCTATCTGCGGCGATGCCGGACTCAGAAATGATACGTTGCAGTTCGCGCGCCTGACGATCACTGAGGCCGTCATAAAGGCTCTGGCCCTGGGGCAATTGACCTTGTTCCGTCATGATCGAACGGATAGCCGGGGTATCGGCGGCCAAATTGGCAATCTCTAGCTTCAAACTATCAGCGCTTTCAAACCCTGATTTCACCGCGCCAGTGTTCCAATTGAGGCCCTCGGGCAGAAAGTGGAACGTGCCGAACAGATAGATTGTGGTGTCGTCATCCCTGACGACCCAAAGGGCGGGGGTGGCATTGCGTTGCGCGGCTTTGGGCGCCGCTATTGCAGGGGCGCTGCTGGTCTGGGCGTAGGCAGGGAGGCTTTGAAACAGGGCAGAAGCGGCCAACGTGACTGACACTATAAACTTGAGATTCATGTCATGATTCCTTGCAAAGATTATCGCTTCTTGGCCCACCAGACAGTCCAAAACAGGCCATAACCTAGCACCGTAATCATAATAGTCGTGAAAACCCCAAGACCGAAAGCGCGGGTCGCAGAAGCGCCAAGCCCCTCAATAAAGTCCAGTTTGAACTCTGCAAACGCAAGCATGGGAACGGTGAGTGGCAGAAATACGGCCCAGCTCATGCCTCCGCCCCAACAGAAAGCATCAAGGTGAGCGCGCTTGGCCATTTCGTCGATGCTGCGCCAATACTTAATGCTCCACCATAAGGTTGGAATCATCGTGGCAAAAGAGAATGCAACAAGAAACCAAGGTACAAAGCCGTCGTTCAGGCCTAACCCTGCTCGATTGTTCGCATGTCCGACCATGCTGCCTATCAGACCACCGCCTAAGGCGATTACTATAATTCCAAATAGGGCAATCAACCAAATTTCCCTTTTAGTGCTCAGTTTTTTGGCGCGCTTTTGCGAAAATTCGGGCAGCGTTGGTTGTTCTTCATTCATGGCAAATCCTCGAAAATATCCTCGATCTTAAGCGCGAACAGTCGCGCAATCTTGAAGGCAAGGGGAAGAGACGGGTCATATTTACCTGTCTCCAGCGCATTGATGGTTTGACGCGAGACATCGAGCGCATCGGCCAAATCGGCTTGCGACCAATTGCGTCCGGCGCGCAGAACTTTCAGGTGGTTCTTCACTTAAGGTGTTCTGTCTTTTGTGTCAGCGCGCAATTCAACCCATCGATCAAATTGGCTGGCAGCAGTAGCAAATAGGAAGCCCAACGCTGGGAGCACTACAATAGGCAATGGGCGGCCCGGTGCCAGATCGGTTCCCACAATCTGATCGATAGCACTTGCCAACCACCACAAACAGCCAAAGCTGATTGCATAACCAAAGCCTTCGAGCGTCGAGAGGATACGCAAAATCCGCTCGCGTTCATCGAGCTTGCGAGCGCTAAATGCGGTCAATGCAATCCAGATCACAGGCGCGATACCAACAATGATTGCAATTGGTAGGAGCCACATAGCCGCTGGCGTCTTTCCTACCTGTGCAACGCTATTTGGCGCATGAGCAAGGATCATCCACACAAATCCCAGCAATATTTTGAGCCAGAATACACCCCAAGGTAGGCTGATTGGCCCTTCAGCCTTAGATCCGGGGCCGGTTTGGGTGGTGTTTGTCGTGGTCACGTACGAAACTCCTCTATCACCGCATTGATCTTCATAGGATCAATTTCACTTGACTAAATGTCAAGTTCGCTTGTCTCATTAGGCCTATTGTTTGTCAAGCGACCTTGTCTTCATACGACGTTTAGGGACGATATGAGGCCCATCATTTATCATCTTCAGCGAGTTCAGACTCTGGAGTTGGTAAAAACTAGATCTGCTGCGCTCTTGTTTGAGTATGCAAGAAAGCGACTTGGGACCGCTTTTGGTGATCATTCTGCTCACTCAAAAGCCGGTCTCGATTGTGACTAGCCAGCTCAAGCGCCTCAAGGCGACCCCTTTGGGGCGCTGCGCGACCTTGACCCGCTTGACCCGGCGCGCCCGTGTATTCGAAGCTGGACCTCTGTTTGAGGCGGTCAATGTTCGCGCAGCGCCCGCGAAGCATTTACCTTGACGGTCGCAAACAGGCCTTAAGATAATCGTGAAAGAGTTTTTGGTTCAGGCATAGCTCGCACCAAAACTCGTCCGAAACTAAACAGCTCTAAAACAACTCGCGTCTGTCAAATTTCATAAGGACACGCGCTCATAACCCCCCTACGCCTCAATCCTTCCAATCCGAAACGCGCCCAAATCCGCATAAGTGGCGCGGTCAGCAAAGGCAAAAGCCGCGTCATCGACCCGAACATCGGTTCGTCGTAAGTTTCGTGACAGCGTCAGGCCCGCCAACGTGCGACAGCGCGACAAAGCCACATAGGTCTGCCCATGTGCAAAAGCACCCCGGCCAAAATCGACGTGGACGGCATCAAAGGTCAGGCCCTGGGCCTTATGCACGGTCAAGGCCCAAGCGGGCCGAAGCGGCACTTGCCGGAAAACACCGACAGCCTTGCGTTGGGGCACGCCTTCGCCATCGGGTTCATAGACATAACGCTCCCAATCGGCAGGCTCAATTTCATAAGTCGCGCGCCCGATCCGCACAAAGACCGATGTTGCGGCCAGATCGACAACCGTTGCCAAAGTGCCATTGACCCAGCGTTTGTCTGCATCATTGCGTAACAACATGACCCGCGCGCCAACGCGCAGGGTTAATTCACTGTCGGTTGGGAAAATCCGCTCGTCAAACTGGCCTTCCACTTTAGCGCCATAAGTCGCCTCCTTTCCCGATAAGCGCGACATTTCCAGATCATTGATGCGCCGCGCCGCATCATTGGTGGTGGTTAGAACAATGGCACCCTCGCTGCCATCATCCTCAAAGGGTGGCGGCTCACCGACGACCCGCTCATCGAGAAGCTCTGCATCATCGCGTGATGGTTTGCCCCGTCGCATCCGGTCCAGCAGTTCCAAAAACCGTGCTTCTGATTGGCGAAACACTTGCTGAAGTTCAATCGCCGTCCAATCCATGGCTTTCACAGACGGCGCATCAAAGAAGTAGGGCCCGCCAAACCAAGCCTCCAATGTCGGCTCATCCTCACGGCTGACGACGGGTGGCAATTGCGCACTATCGCCGACGCATAAAATCCTGACCCCACCAAAGGGGCGCGCTATGCCGCGATGCAAGCGCATGGATCGATCAATGGCATCCATAAGGTCAGAACGTACCATGGAGATTTCATCAATCACCAAAAGATCAAGCGCTTTGAGCATCCGCCCTTCGCGGACCCGGCGTACGTCTTGGGGTTGGATCATGGAGGGGGGTAGTTTGAATAGGGAATGGATTGTCTGCCCGCCCGCGTTCAGGGCAGCAATGCCAGAGGGCGCAACGACTGCGGCCTTTAACGGCGTGGCCTCCAAGAAGGCTTTCAGGAAAGTGGTCTTCCCAGTTCCCGCCCGCCCTGTCAGGAATACGCCACCTTGGGATTGTTCAATGCGCGCT
>JBEINE010000034.1:0-19908 GCA_040378245.1 Hyphomonadaceae bacterium
GGACGATAATCGTCGTGCGGCGAATATCGATAGGTACGCGCTCTTGAGGTGCAGCAATTTTGGTGGGATCGGCGGGCGGCGTGATAGGCGTCGTTTGGCCAAGTGCCAGAAACGGCGCCAGCGTAAACAAACCAACCGTTAAGAATGTCATGGACTTAAAGGTGATCATATGACGAATCTCCATTTGATATATCTTTTGTTGAACCTGGCGGACGAGAGATGCAAGAGGTTTCGAACTCATACTTGACGAAGTTGATACTAAAGTGATATCACTTCGATATTATTCTGGAGGGCCAAGCGCTATGTCACAAGGTAGCATTACACATACGAAAGAACGTCTGGCGATTTCCCTGCCCGGCATTACTCTGTTCTTTCTCTTTCTGATCGCCATTCTTTTGGCTGGCGGTTTGTTTGTTAGCGGCGGTGACGCGACCTTTTTGGTCGTTGGCATTGTGCTGGTAGTGCTTGGCAGCCTTGGTTTTGCAGGTTTTTACTCAATACAGCCCAATGAAGCTGTCGCGATTTTGTTGTTCGGTGCCTATCAAGGCACCGACCGCTCCAATGGTCTACGTTGGGTGTTCCCATGGTTGACGCGAAAGAAAATTTCTATGCGAGTCCGCAACGTGACTTCGGATAAACTCAAGGTAAATGATAAAGACGGCAACCCAATCGAGATCGCCGCCAATGTCGTATGGCGGGTGCAAGATAGTGCGCAAGCTTTGTTTGATGTGAATGACTACGAAAGCTTTTGCCGCATTGAAATTGATACAGCGTTGCGCGATATCGCGGCCCACTATGCCTATGACCATGCTCGCGAAGGCGAATTAACTCTGCGTGGTCATGCTGAAGATGTGTCTCAGCTTTTGGGTGCGCGCCTCAACGCGCGCTTAATGGTTGGCGGTATGCAGGTCGACGAAGCCCGCATTTCCCATCTTGCCTATTCGCCAGAGATCGCCGGAGCCATGCTTAAGCGTCAACAAGCGCAGGCCGTTTTGGCTGCCCGTCAATTAATCGTCATGGGTGCGGTTGGCATGGTTGAAAGCGCACTTGAGCAGCTTGCAGAGCGCGGTGTTGTCACCCTTGACGAGGAACGAAAGGCGCAAATGGTATCTAATCTCCTCGTTGTTTTATGTGCCGACCGTGAAGCCCAGCCTGTTGTCAACGCTGGCTCACTTTACTAGGCCGACGGCGACTTATGGCGTCCTCCTCCAAAAAACCGTTCCTCTTGCGCATGAACCCCGCGGTTCTTGCAGCGGTGGAACGGTTGGCGGCCAGCGAGTTACGTTCATCTAATGCCCAGATCGAAGTTTTGTTGCGCGAAGCACTCGCAAAACGGGGGGTAAAGATCACCCCGACGTCCGAATGAGAAAAATGACGCATCCGTCACTTTACGGGCTGGCGCTTTTTTGATATTTGTTTCTCATGAACTTGACCTACATCGCCCCAAACCGCATTGACCTGCCCGCGGCAGCCCACGCAATTTCGAAATTGCTCTCCAATAAGGAAGACACGAAAGCCGTTTTCGAAATCATGACAGCTTTGTCGGGTTCGTCTGTGTCTAACGGCTACCGTAAATTACTGCGATCTGTTGAAGGCGGCAAAATGGCTCTTCAGGCCAAGGAATTGCAGCCCATTTTGGATGATCATGAGACACTTGCGACATTGCCTATTGGCAGCCTTGGACGCGCCTATCTGGATTTTGTGCAGGGCCGCAAGATTTCCGCTGAAGGCTTAGCCGGTGAGAGCCGGAAGGTCGGTAACCAGATTGATGCGGCCCACCCCCATGCATGGTATGCGCGGCGGATGCGCGACGTGCATGATCTGTGGCATGTGCTGAGTGGCTATAATACTGACGCTTTGGGCGAAGTGTGTGTCGTGGCGTTTTCTTTTGCCCAAACCAAATCTTCAGGCTTTGCGCTGATCGCGGCAGCAGGCGCCAATGAACTTCAACGCCTGTTACCCGGCCACCCGGTGCGGCGGGCGACATGGCAAGCCTATATAAATGGCCGCCGTGCGGCTTGGTTGCCAGCAGCCGATTATCAGGCCCTGTTGAGCCAGCCCTTGGTTGAAGTCCGTAAGCAGCTCAACATTGCCGAACCAACCCATTATTTGTCGATCCCAGCGCGCGCGCGCGAAGGCGTATCAAGCGATCTCAAGGGTGAGTTGGTCGCGGGTTAGCCCCTCTGCCTGTTTAAGGACTGGTCGATAGAGCTTATTCCCTAGATAAATCAGGTGGTTCATTGCTGAGCTACATGAAAATCCTGTCACCAACCGATCAAGCGCTTGGACGAGTTCATCTCTTATTTCTGACACGTTTCCTATAACAATATCGCCTAACGTGAGGCGTTCAATTGCTGCCATCTGCGGGACCATTGCCAAGGCGGGCTTTCCGTTGATTTGCAGTTTCGGGGTTAGTTTTCCAAGGTCCAAGTTCGCCCCAATTTCGCGGCAAGGGATAACAAGGACTGTTTCAAGGGCTGCCGCACGGTCAGACTGGAAAACGATAAACCCGATAATGCCGCGACGTTCTTGGGTCTTTCTCGACTGAAGGACGTCTAAAAAATGCACGATCGCCTCTAAAACGTGCGCAACCCATCAGACCAAACCCCATTTTCTGCGACGTCCTTGTTATAGGTTTCAATCTGCCCGCCATGAGTTTTGGCCCAGTTTGCCCACCAATTAACCGCAGCCTCATCGGCTCGCCGTCCAACTCGGCCACCTTTTTGGTCTGCAGAGGCTTGTTCTTCTTTGATCGCATCCATATCCGCGAGCCTAGCCTGTTAAGTTTGCAGTCAATCAGAAAGACGGCCTCCCCCCTTAAGCCACCCGCACCCGGTGTGCCGCCTCTGGCAAATCAGTCCCAAAGCAGCGCTGATAGAATTCCGCAACCGTAGGCCGCTCCAGTTCATCGCACTTGTTCAAGAATGTCATGCGGAACGATAAGCCGACATCTTCGAAGATATCGGCATTTTGCGCCCAAGTAATCACGGTCCGCGGGCTCATGACGGTTGAGATATCGCCATTCATAAAGGCGTTGCGTGTCATATCCGCTACGCGCACCATTTTGGACAATTCAGCCCGCTTGGCTGGATCGGTCACCCCCAGTTTAGCGGCGACAATATCGGTCTCAACATCATGATCGAGATAATTCAAAGTGGTGACGATAGACCAGCGGTCCATCTGGCCTTGGTTGATTTGTTGGGTTCCATGATAAAGGCCCGTCGTATCGCCTAAGCCAATAGTATTAGTGGTCGCAAACAAGCGGAAAGCTGGGTGAGGCTTAATCACTTTATTCTGATCCAGAAGCGTCAACCGCCCTGAAGCCTCCAACACGCGCTGAATAACAAACATTACGTCTGGACGACCGGCATCATACTCGTCAAACACCAGAGCCACATTGCGCTGTAGCGCCCAAGGCAAGATGCCTTCGCGAAACTCTGTGATTTGCTTGCCGTCTTTGAGCACAATCGCGTCTTTGCCGACCAAATCAATCCGGCTGACATGGCTATCGAGATTGACGCGCACCAGCGGCCAATTCAATCGCGCTGCGACTTGTTCAATATGGGTTGATTTGCCTGTGCCGTGATAACCTTGGATCATAACACGGCGATTATGTGTAAAGCCCGCAAGAATGGCGCGCGTGGTCATCGGATCAAATTTATAAGTGGGATCAAACTCCGGCACATAGTCGTCGGGCGTGGAGAAAGCCGGCGCACGCAGCTTGCTTTCAAACCCGAAGGTTTCTGCGACATCAACGCTCGTATCGGGCACGGCAGCAATCAAAATATCAGACATAACAGCTTCTTTTTCCTCTTGAAGGCCTTGTTTGAGGATCAAGCGCGCGGCGTCAAGCACTCAAAGCCATTCACACTGCTGACACGGGTCCGTGTGACATTTTTGGTAGGCTTTTTGGCAAGGCGGCAGGCCTTGCGCCCCCCCTCCCCAGCGGCAATCGCTTAAAGCGACATGCATCGCGACAGTGTGAACCTTCTTTTGTCTTGGAAGGACTTTGCCGGCGGCTCTGCCTTGGCAAAGGCCCTTTTCAATCATCAGCGCGCGATTTGGAGTGTCAAGACAAGCACTGCGACGCATTGAAGCGTTGCAAGACCTTTTTCTCTCCAAGCCATCGCCCTAATTCGGCCCCAGCCTGCATTAAACCAACTCCCGCCCCTTGTCGTCAATCGCGGTCCCCAAATCGCGGCCATCATCACCGAGTAGCATTTCATTATGGGCCGCCCCCGATGGGATCATCGGAAAGCAATTTTCAGCCTTCGCGACGCGGCAATCAAAAATCACCGGGCCATCATAGTCAATCATCTCTTGAATAGCGGCGTCAAGAAGGGCTGGGTCCCAACAGCGTATGCCCTTGGCGCCAAATGCGTCGGCCATTTTGACAAAGTCTGGAAGCGCGTGAGAATAGCTTTGCGAATAGCGCTCTCCGTGCAGCAATTGCTGCCATTGGCGCACCATGCCCATCCATTCATTGTTCAGAATAAAGACTTTAACCGGCAAGCCATATTGGATGGCGCATGACATTTCCTGCATGCACATTTGGATGCTGGCTTCCCCAGCAATATCAATCACCAGAGCGCCGGGATGAGCTTGTTGCACGCCAATCGCCGCTGGCAGGCCATAACCCATCGTGCCCAGCCCACCCGACGTCATCCAACGATTGGGCTCCTCAAAGCGATAAAATTGCGCGGCCCACATTTGATGCTGGCCAACTTCGGTCGTGATATAAGTTGTGCGGTGTTTGGTCAGCTCATAAAGGCGCTCGACGGCATATTGGGGCTTAATGACGTCTGTCGCTTGGCTGTAAGCAAAGCCTTTGCGGGCCCGCCAGGTGTCGATTTGGGCATTCCATGGCGCGACATCGGCTTTGCGCCCAACAGATGACTGCCAACGCGCCAGAAGAGCGGCGATGGCTTTGCCGGCATCAGCGACGATCCCAATATCAACTCGGACGTTTTTATTGATGCTGGAAGGGTCGATATCAATGTGGATTTTCTTGGAATTGGGGGAGAAAGCGTCTAATCGGCCTGTGACGCGGTCATCAAAGCGCGCGCCTAAGCAAATCATCACGTCACAATCATGCATGGCCATATTGGCTTCATAAGCCCCATGCATGCCCAGCATCCCAAGCCATTGCGGGTCGGCAGCTGGAAACGCCCCCAAGCCCATCAAAGTTGAGGTAACGGGAAAGCCAGTCGCATGGGCTAATTGACGCAATAATGTCGACGCCTCCGGCCCTGAATTAATAATGCCTCCGCCGGTATAGAAAACCGGCTTTTTAGCACCTGCCATGAGCTCAACGGCTTTTTCAATGGCAATCAAATCAGGCTGAGTCGATGGGCGATAGGATGGCGATAAAACGGCCGACTTCCCCCGATAAATGGTCTTTTTGAACTGAATATCTTTGGGAATATCAATGAGGACGGGGCCCGGGCGGCCCGTGGTGGCCACTTGAAACGCCTCATGTACGATGCGCTCCAAGTCATGCACATCGGTCACCAAATAATTGTGCTTAGTAGCTGATCGCGTGATGCCGATTGTGTCGCATTCCTGAAAGGCGTCAGACCCGATCAAATGAGAGGGCACTTGGCCGGTGATGCAGACCAAAGGAATGGAATCCATCAGCGCGTCGACCAGTGGGGTCACGGTATTGGTGGCACCTGGCCCTGATGTCGCCAGCAACACCCCGCATTTACCTGTTGAGCGCGCATAGCCTTCCGCAGCATGCCCGGCGCCTTGTTCATGGCGCACCAAGATATGGGTGATTTGGTCCTGATTAAAGATGGCGTCATAAATCGGCAAAACCGCCCCGCCCGGATAGCCGAAAATTGTGTCCACACCCTCTTCCTGCATGGCACGGATCAGCACCTCAGCCCCGGTCAGCTCTAGGGGTGGTGAGCTTGGGATCTTTGGAGATGCGGGCATTGTGTCTGTATGTGTATCAAACATGGGAGATATCCATTTTGGGTTTTGGACAGGATTTTGAGCATGAAAAAAGGGGCCTTTCGAGCCCCTGAACCGATAACGCCGCAAACTGGACTAAGGCTCATGCCTCGCCAGATTGCGGCCTCATAACGACTAGAATCGCAGCTTCGCGCATGATTGACGTGTCCTCAAAATTCGCTCGCAGTATAACCATGCGTAACTTAATGGTCAAGTCTGTGTTTCAGGTATAATATTGCGCTAAATGAGTCTAAAACGGCAAATTAATCTAACAAGCCGAGACCGCGGCCCAAATCAGACGTATGACACATCCTACACCGGCAGCCTTACTTGCTTGAGCAAATCGCTTTTAAGCACGCTTACCAATAGCCCTTTCCCCCCCCGTTTCGGACCCACGCACGCTTGGATTTATTCTTGGGCCTAATCGCAAAGCATAGCGCCAACACAGAAGCAGCGCCCCCAAAACACAAACTTTTTACATTAAGACAGTGAAATTGAGTTGCTTTCTGGCGCTTCCAACTCTTGATAGGCCTCACAGAAGGCTGGCGAGAGATCAGCTGACGGGGGATCACAGAATGAGCAAAAAGACAGAGGTAATTGGCAGCTTCAGCGCAAAGTCTGAGCCCTTTAGTCCATCTTATGTGCGCTATGCCCTATGGCTTTTGCTCGCTATCTATACCTTAAACTTTGTGGATCGCCAGATTGTGGCGATTTTGGCTGAGCCAATCAAAAAGGATTTGGGGCTTAGCGATGGTCAGCTCGGCCTTTTGGGGGGCCTCGCGTTTGCTTTCTTTTATACTTTTCTGGGCATTCCCATTGCTCGCTATGCAGAGCGGGGCAACCGGGTCAAGATTATTTCTGTTGCGGTTGTTGTGTGGAGCGGGTTTACCGCGGTATCAGGCGCGGCACAGAATTTCGCGCAGTTATTATTGGCTCGGATCGGCGTTGGCGTTGGTGAAGCCGGCTGCACCCCCCCGGCCCACTCCTTGATTTCTGATTATGTCGCCCCTGAAAAGCGGGCATCAGCCTTGGCCTTTTATTCCTTGGGTGTGCCGATTGGATCGGCGATGGGCTTTATCATCGGGGCTTTGATTGCCCAGCAATTTGGCTGGCGCGTTGCCTTTTTTGCCGTGGGCATTCCTGGCGTTGTCGTTGGCATTATTGCTTGGATGACGTTAAAGGAACCCCGCGTTTTAGGGCATATGGCGCAAGCCAAAGCGAGTGCCGCACCTGGGTTTAAAGATGCGTTGCGCGAACTCAGCAAGAGAAAATCCTATTGGTATGGCGTGTTTGCGGCCACGACTGTGTCATTTCTCGGCTATGGTCATGCTTACTTTCTACCGTCGTTTCTGACCCGCGTTCACGACATGGGCTTGGCAGAGCGGGGGGCGGCGATGGCTGGCATGACGCTGGTAGCTGGCGTGGTTGGAACTTTGATCGGGGGCTTCTTGGCCGACAAAGCCGCACAGAATGACCGGCGTGCCTATATGACGGTGCCAATGGTCGCGTTTATGATCGGTATCCCATTCTTTTTGCTGGCGATGTTTGCCAAAACCGCCCCCACGGCCATTATTCTGATAGCGATCCCAACCTTGTTAAACTCGCTGTGGTATGGCCCTGTTTATGCCGCCGTCCAAAGCCTTGTTCAGCCGCGGACAAGGGCTACGGCGGTGGCGATCATGCTGTTTGTTGTCAATATGGTTGGCCTTGGGGCTGGCCCGACGGCCATCGGCTTTTTCTCGGATTTCTTTGCGCACCAGCATTTTGCCACCATTGGCAATGGCTTGGATTATGCCAGTTTCTGTGCACGCGGGGCTCTAACAGCTAAAGATGCTTTGTGCAGTGCCGCGCAAGCTGAAGGCATCAGATGGTCTCTATTGGCAACGTCTTCAGTGGGCATATTGGCCATCATCTTCTTCTGGATGGGGCGCAAAACAATTGTTCAAGACCTCGCCGCGACTGCAGAGGAAGCAAAAGCGGCTTGACCTGAGCGCCCAAAGTCTCACACACAAGGTCGCCCACACAGCTGTGCTGGCGACCTTTTTTTGACCCCCTGAAAGCGCCCGCCATGATCCCCCGTTACGCCCGCCCCGAAATGACTGCCATTTGGGACGCAGCGACGCGCTTTCGTATCTGGTTTGAGATAGAGGCCCATGCCGCTGACGCTTTGGCTGAGCGCGGCGTGATCCCTAAAGAGGCGGCCGCGACTATCTGGGCCAAGGCCCGCGACGCTGTATTCGATGTCGCACGCATTGATGCCATTGAGGCGGAAACCAAGCATGATGTCATCGCTTTTTTGACGCATCTTGCCGAGATTGTCGGGCCAGAAGCCCGCTTCGTCCATCAGGGCATGACAAGTTCAGATGTGCTTGATACCTGCCTTGCGGTGCAATTGGCCCGCGCGAGCGATTTGCTGATTGGCGGGGTTGATCGCGTTTTGGCAGCGCTCAAGACCCGCGCTTATGAGCATAAAATGAGCGTGCGCATTGGCCGCAGCCACGGCATCCATGCCGAACCCACCACTTTTGGGGTGACGCTAGCAGGGTTTTATGCTGAGTTCACGCGCGCTAAAATCCGCTTGATCGCGGCGCGGGCTGAAATCGCGACCTGCGCGATATCGGGTGCCGTTGGTACTTTCGCCCAGATTGACCCGGCTGTTGAAGCCCATGTGGCCACCCAAATGGGTCTGATCCCAGAGCCTGTCTCCACCCAAGTCATCCCGCGCGACCGCCACGCTGCCTTCTTCTGCGCCTTGGCCGTTGTGGCGTCCAGCATCGAGCGCTTGGCTACTGAAATCCGCCACATGCAGCGCACTGAGGTTCTGGAGGCGGAGGAATATTTTGCGCCGGGGCAAAAAGGGTCGTCGGCCATGCCCCATAAGCGCAATCCGGTGTTGACCGAAAATCTGACAGGTCTGGCGCGTCTTGTGCGCGCCGCGGCGATCCCGGCTTTGGAGAATGTGGCGCTGTGGCATGAGCGCGATATTTCCCATTCCAGTGTGGAGCGCGGCATTGGCCCCGACGCGACCGTGCATCTTGACTTCGCGCTGCACCGTTTAGCGGGCGTGATCGAGAAGCTCTTGATCTATCCTGACCGCATGAAGGCCAATCTCGATCTCTTAGGTGGGCTGCATAATTCCCAGCGCGTGCTGCTAGCGCTCACTCAAGCTGGCGCCAGCCGCGAGGATGCATATCGCCTTGTCCAGCGCAATGCGATGGCCGTTTGGTCCATGCCATCGCCGCGCCCAGCCGAGGCTTTGCTTAACCATTTGCGCAGCGATGAAGATGTGACGGCATTGATAGAAGCCGCGCACTTGAATGCTCTCTTTGACGACAGCCACCATTTCGCCCATGTCGACACGATCTTTGCGCGGGTGTTTGACGGGGCGGTCAAGGCCGATATCCCATGAGATAACCCTATCCCCAAGCCCGTCTTCCCCGACAAATCTAGCCCCGCGACGCGCAGATCGGGGACCTGGCACGATAGGGGTGCCTAAGTCCTAGATGGAATCATCTCTGAACAGGAGCCGCAAATCGAATGATGTTCGTCTTGTTTGAGCCGTTTCGCTTGGAAAGGATTTTGGTGCCCATTCTGGTTTACCAAAACCCTTGTGTCATTGTGCGCGGGCGATTTTGCGCGTCAAGGCCTGATTATTCGAAGAAAAATCAGCCACGCCGTGGCGCAGCGGAGCTGCGGCCTTGACCCGCCAAATCGCCCAAAAGACAATCGAAACAGGCTTTTGGTATGGCATAGCCATCACCAAAAGCTGTCATAGTCAAAAATACTAAAGCGGCTCTCGATTTAATAATATTGTGCTCAAGCCTAGAAAGTTAGCTCATGCTGGAAGCCTCAATCCTTGGGCACAGACCCAATATATTCTGGATTGGTGGGGGAAGCGGTGCTGGAAAATCGACGATTGCCAAGCGGCTTGCAGATAGTTATGGCGGCATGGTCTATTCCACTGACGCCGCGATGACTGCACATGCGGCGCGGTGTAGCGCTGAAGACTGCCCGCGCCTCCAAGAATTCAAGCACATGACAATGGACGAGCGATGGGTCGAAAGGTCGGCAGAAGTGATGCTGGAGACCTTCCATTGGTTCAATGGCGAAGGTTTCGCCTTTATACTTGAGGACCTCGTCAACATCCAAGGAGATGCCCCCATTTTCGTAGAGGGATTTCGCCTATTACCGCACTTAGTAAAGCCCCATTTGTACCAATTGAACCGCGGGATTTGGCTCATCCCCACGCCGGAATTCAGGCGCATGGCCTTTGAAACCCGAGGCTCCCTATGGAAAATCCCAAACCGGACCAGTCAACCCGACATTGCGCTTAGAAACCATTTGAAGCGCGAGCAGCTGTTCTCCGACAGACTTTCAAGTGAGGTAACAGCTCTTGGCTTGAGAAAGATCAACATTGATTCGTGTACGGAGGATGACCTTCTCAACAAAGTAGCATTCTATCTGGGGAAGGCCCAAATCTGATAGGAAGGCTTAGACCGCCATCCGCTGAGGGCCGCTCGGCCACCCCCCAATTCACCATGTCATCTTTACCGGTGCTGGGCCTTTGTAATTGGGGTCGGGCTTTGAATTGAAAATTGGAGCTGGCACAGGGTCGCTTTGCACCTTTGGTGCTGGCGCGGTCGATAAAGCGCCTGAATTTGCCGCCACCGCTTGAACCGAGCTCAAAGCCGCGAGGGACGGATAGCCATCGGCCACTAGATTCTGGCTCTTCTGAAAGGCTTGAAGAGCCGCACGTGTGCGCGGCCCGGCCTGCCCATCGGGGCTGCCTGTCAAAAACCCAAGTTCATTCAAAAGAGTTTGCAGCAAAGTCACATTGGCCCGCCCAAGGGGTGGATTGTCTGTCGGCCAGCGCGATGGCACCGAACCGCGCAGGGCGACTTGGTCTGCCAAGATCGCCACAGACAACGCATAAGCATCCGCCGCATTATAAGCGCGGATGGCGTTATAATTGCTGCCGACTAAAAAGACCGCGCCTTTTGCCCCTGCAGGCACCAAAAGACGCAGTGCCATGTCTTGATTTAACGGAGCTTCAGAGGTCTCGTTGATTGCGGTCACGCCTATCGATGTCCAAAATGACAATGGCCGCAAAGTGCCATCGGCCAAAGACCAGTCAAACACCTCAGGCGCAACAGCTTCAAAACCCCAAGGCTCGCCGCGCTTCCAACCCGCGCCCTCAAGATAAGACAAGGTTGAGGCCAAGGCATCAATGGGATTGTTCCAAATATCACGTTTGCCGTCATTATCCCCGTCAATGGCGCGACTGAGAAAAGAGCTCGGCATGAATTGGGTGTGACCCATAGCGCCAGCCCACGATCCCACTAAAGTCGCGCGGTTGGCTTCGCCGCGCGCCAAAATATCAAACACCGCCAAAAGCTCGCTTTCGCCTAAAGCCGTTCTTCGGCCCTGATAGGCCAAAGTCGCCAGTGAGCGCACCACGTCGTTGCTGCCTTTGACCGCGCCATAATCGCTCTCCAAGCCCCAAATCGCGATTCCATATTCCACAGGCACGCCTAATGAGCTTGAAAAGCCTGCCAGAGCGTCCTGGTTGCGCGCCAGCAAGTCCCGCCCTCGCGCAATCCGCGCGTTCGACACGGCACTCGCCATATAGTCCCAGATCGGGCGGACAAATTCAGGCTGGCTCTCATTGAGGCGCTTAACCTCTGGATTGGGTGTCAGTCCGGCCAAGGTCGCCTCAACAATGAACCGGTCTTTGTTTTCCACCTGAACCGCCCGCGCCGTAAAGCGGGTGCGCCATGCATCAAACTCTTCCGAGCCTGAGGAAGCAAAACTTGGCGGCACATAAGCCAGCGGCTCTTGCGCGCCAGCCAAAGCGGAGGTTGCGACAATCAAGGTTGCCAAGGAAAACGTGCGGGCCATCATGAGGACAAGTTTAGGATGATACGGCAGACGTGGGAAGGGGTCGTCGGGCTGCGGGCTTTGCATATGTGCTGAAAGCAGTGATCAAAAAGCCGCGATAATTGATCGAAGAGTCAGAAACTTAGGAACGCTTCAATGCGTCGCTGTGCTTGCCTTGAAGCTGTTCATCCATTTTGGAGTTGCGCGATTTGGGGTATCAAGGGGCGCAGCGACGCTGCGTCGGCGACGCCGATTTCAACCCTTGAGACCCCAAATCGCGCGCAAATGTTTGAAAAAGGCCTTTGGGAAGGCAGAGCCGTCAGCAAAGGCCGTCCCAGACAAAAAATTCGAAACGTCGCAACGCTGATCGGTTTAAGCGATGGCTGTGAAGGAAATACCCTCGCACTTATAGTCCAGCGACGCTCACCTCACCGTCTCGCGTGCAGCAAAAACTCACGATTGCCGTCGCCGCCTGAAATTGGGCTTTCGATCATCGCGAGGACCTTGAGGCCACCCATGCCATGGATCGCCTCGCGCACTTCTTGGGCAATGATCGCCGCAGTATCAGGGTCAACAATGCCACGTTTACCGACGCGTTTGGGACCGGCCTGAAATTGCGGCTTAACAAGCGCGACCAATTCCACTTTTTCAGCGAGTTCCAAAAGAAGGCGTGGCAGGATTTTCTCTAGGCCGATAAAGCTGACATCCACCACAACCAGATCGGGCGGAGGATCGCCGAGATCGACATGGGTGAGGCCCCGTGCATCGCGCCCTTCAAGGCTGGTGATACGGGGATCATCTTGCAAGCTCACATCCAGCTGGTCGCGACCCACATCAACCGCGATCACGTGAGAGGCGCCACGCGCCAGCAGCACTTGAGTAAAACCGCCTGTTGACGCACCAATGTCCAGACACTGGCGACCTGTAACATCCACGCCAAACCCATCCAAGGCGGCAACAAGCTTTAGCCCAGCGCGGGAGACCCAGTGATAGGCCAAATGCGCCTTTAGGGGGCAATCGGGGTCCAGCAGCTCAGACGGCTTAGTGATGATCCGCTCGCCCGATTGAACAAGCCCAGCCTCAATCGCCTCTCGGGCTTTGGCGCGCGTGGCGATAAGGCCACGCGACACCAGAAGTAAGTCAACGCGTATTCGGGTCATGGGCGTCACTTAGCCTGCGTCACGTGCCGCAGGTCCGCAACGGCAAACTCAATTGAGCTTTTCGGGCAAACCGCCGACGCTGGGCTCATGCCCCACGACAAGGTCACCCTTGGCGAGCTTTGAGTTCCACATGCCATAGACAAAATAGACCACAATCGCGCCGAGCAAGAACCAGCCAAAGAAGATCAAGACCCGTCTCTCAACGCTTTCGATCAGAAACAAACACGAAAGAATCCCCACAACTGGCAAGACCGGATAAAGGGGAACTTTAAAGCCCCGCGGCAGGTCCGGACGGGTTTGGCGCAACCAGATAACCGACAGACAGACAATCGCAAATGCCGCCAAAGTGCCCACCGAAGTCACATCGCCCAACGTGTTGATATCAAACATGCCCGCAGCGAATGCCACCAACAGCCCGACGACGATTGTATTGATCCAAGGCGTTTTAAAGGTCTTGTGAACAGTCGCAAAAACATTTGGCAGCAAGCCGTCGCGCGCCATGGCGTAGAAGATGCGCGTTTGACCATACATCAAAACCAAGATCACCGACGTCAAACCAATAATGGCACCCGCTTTGATCGTCATAGCAAACCAAGCCCATTGTGGCCCGAGGCTATCGACAGCAACAGCCACAGGGTCTGGCACATTGAGTTCCTTATAATTGACCATCAAAGTCAAGACCGTGGCAACCATCATATAAAGCACGGTGCAAACGACCAAAGAGCCAATAATGCCGATGGGCATGTCTTTCTTTGGGTTTTTGGCTTCCTGGCCCGCCGTTGAGACCGCCTCAAAGCCGATATAAGCAAAGAACACAATGGAGGCGGCGCGGACCACGCCTTCCCAGCCAAACTTGCCTTCCCCTTCATTGGGGGGAATAAATGGTGTCCAATTCTTCGATAATTCAGGCAGACTTGTCAGGACTTTCCAGCCACCAATCACGATGAATGCCACAATCACCGACACTTTGATGGCGACAATCACATTGTTGACCTTGGCCGATTCCGACACGCCCAATGTGAGCAGGCCAGCAAGAACCAGCGTGACTAAAAATGCTGGAACATTGAACAAAGTGGTGATTTGTGTGCCATCTTTCAGGGTCGTTAAATGGTTCATGGGGCCAGTAAACTCGGGCGGAATCACGAGGCCAAAATCGCGCAGCAGAGAGACCACATAACCAGACCAACCCACCGCAACAACTGAAGCGGCAAGCCCATATTCCAGCAGCAAGAGCGCGCCCATGATCCAAGCCGCAAACTCACCCAAAGTTGTGTAGGAATAAGTATAAGCCGACCCTGAAACGGGCAAAGTTGAGGAGAGCTCGGCATAGCAAAGGCCAGCCATCGCGCAGACAAGTCCTGCAATAACAAATGACAACAAGACGGCCGGGCCCGCATGGAGAGCCGCTGCATTGCCGGTGCGCACGAAAATGCCAGCCCCGATGATACAGCCAATGCCGAGCAACACCAGATTGACCGGACCTAGCGTGCGCTTCAGCTCTGACTTCTCATTCTCGCTCATGATTTGAGCCACAGATTTACGCGCCCAAATCCGCGATAGCCCAGTTGCTGGTTTCAAATCGCTCATATTACCCCCTGTGTTTCAGATCCGCAGTCGCAGTGTCACAATGACGTCATGATGCTTCGTAACGCTAATCCGACAAACTCAATCACGCAACCGCGTTAGACAATCCCATGTTGTCCCAAGCTGAGTTTGCTCCGTTTGGATGTGCGCGGCGATGGAATTTGGTCAATATGCGCAAGAATCGGTCGCTCGTAAGGTTCCAGCGATAAGCCTGTCTGCACGGGGCTGGTGCAAGGCTCAGGCTTTTGCGCTAATGGGGGCGTATGAGCCAATCAACCATTTATGACGGCCTTTCCACGCTTGGACAAGATGTGCGTGGCTATGCCAACCCTGATGAAGCCGTGCTGGAGCGCGTCGCAAATCCGCATCCAGAAACGGCCTATCTGGCGCGCTTTACCGTGCCGGAATTTACCAGCCTCTGCCCGGTCACCAGCCAGCCCGATTTTGCGCATCTGGTGATTGATTATGTGCCGGGGCCTTGGCTTGTTGAGAGCAAAAGCCTGAAGCTCTATCTGACCAGTTTTCGCAATCACGGCGCATTTCACGAGGATTGCACGATCGCCATCGGCAAACGTCTGGCCGATCTTCTGTCGCCGCAATGGCTGCGGATCGGGGGCTATTGGTATCCCCGGGGCGGCATTCCCATCGATGTGTTTTTTGCAACGGGGCCAGCGCCGCAGGGCCTTTGGATTCCAGATCAAGGCGTCGCGCCCTATCGCGGGCGGGGTTAGACCTCTGAAAAGGCCTTTATTGAGGGCCGTAAATCGGCATGCTTTCCTTGGGTTGAAGCTGTTCTGGGCCATTGGTAGGCTGGTTTTTCGGCTCACTCGCAACTGGGGCATTCGCCGTGGCGTCTGTTTTTGTTGCGTCTGAGGATGTTGAATTCGTCGGCCCGGCTGGCTCTGACGCGGCCGCCCGTGCTTTTTGAGCCGCAGCCCGCAGTTCAGCAATCTGCTCTGCGGTCAATGCCGACGTATAGCCTTTTGGAATATTGGGTCCAGGCGCGAGGCTTCCATCAGGATATACCCAGCGCGACGCTGTCGGATCTATCTTGACGGCTTCTAAGGGCGCGAAACCCTGAGACCCGTCAGTCAGTCGCAACACGTACCACGAGCGACCAGCATTGGTCTGACCGATAATGCGGACTTCTTCGCCCAGCTGTAAAGCTCTGACAATGCGGGCATTCTCTAATGGGGTTGCCTGAACATTGACAATTTGGGTGGCAAAACCCCTCACGCCAATAATCGGCTGACCATTCATATCAAAACCATCGCCAGCGCCGACATCATCATCGGCTGTCGTGAAGCGCTGCATGATGAAAACAGTTGTTTGGGCATCTATTGGCACCCGCAGCCAATTTTCGCCTTCTGACTGGACCATGCCATCGGACACCAATCGTGTGCCACCATCGGCGACTCCGAGGATCTTTCCAGAGAGCGACGGCGTTTCACGCAGGTTGACGGTAGCGGAAGTCACGATACGTCGCAGCCCATCTCGAAACAGCGTTGACGTCGTTGACGGGCCCAATTCTTTCAATAATGATAAGGGAACAAAGCCTCGCGTTCCATCCACGGCGGTAACTTGCACCCACTTTACGCCATCGCGCTGGCCCGCTGGAACACCCGAAACGATCGTCCCTTCGCGGAGATTTCCAACCAAACGCGAGGCCTGTTGCGCTTCTGCCCGCAATTCCGTTCTGGCCAGAGTTTTATAGGATCGCGCATTATTGGGTTGATCGGCTGTTCCGCCCCCCGCATCACCCAATCGGCCTGACAAAAACATAATGGCACCGCCAATCAGCACAGCGAGCGTCAAAATGCCCGCGACGATAAGCGAAATCGGTAATGGCCTTCCGCGCCGATTTTGCCCAGATACGGTTTCGGCTCGGGACAAACTAGACGACATAAACTCCGGTCCTTTTGAGCGCCATTATGGGCAAACCTTTATCTGAAGGGCTTTGGCTGTCGGCATCTGTAGCACTCACAGAGCATTCAGGCCAAGGCCTAGGGGCTGTCCCGTCTTTTTTTCTCAAAAAAGCGGGATAAAAAGAGACTAAATCAGATACCTAGGCGCGCAACCTGGTTCTAAAAGAACCAGACTGCTAGAGCGTATAAGCCTGGCTGGCCTCCAGCCCTTACCTCCAATGGCGACTACTTGTTTTCAACCACAGTGCGACCAGACACCCACCCCTGAACACCGCCAGGTGACGTCACCTTATACCATGGCACGCCATTGATGATGCGCACATCTTCAACCGACAGCAAGGTATCACGCTGTAGCACTTCCAAAATGGTATCGCCCGTCGCGCCAGGCTCCTTTCGGATGTTGGCAATGCTGGCGTCGACACGCAGGGTCGCGCCGGGGCCCAAGGCTGTCACAGCTGATTGATTGTCAGCTTTGCCCGTTTCTGATGCGTCAGGGGTAGATGTAGGCGGCACAATGTCTGGTTTTGAAGCCGGTGGACTTTGGGGCACTGGGGCCGCATCAATGGGCGTTTCGCGCGGTGTGTTTGACAAGAAACGAGCATTGATCCAACCCTCACCACCACTGGGCAAAAGAATCTGATACCAGGTCCCTATTCCGACTGTGCGCTGTGCAACGACTGTAACAGGGTCGGCAAACTCAAAGGCACCGACTTTTGCACTTGTTGAATTCGCCTCCTGACGAATGGTGGCTTGTTGGCTGGCGATGTAGAACGTGTATGGCACGCGCGCTTGGATCGGCCCAACAATCTCTGCGGCGACCGTTCCTGGTGCCTGGTTGGATGGTATCAGAGTGCCAGCTAAGGGATCAATTGGCGAACCGGAGAGAGCTTCATCCCTAAGATTGGTCATTTGGTCTTCGCGCACAAAACCGGATCTAGAACCGTCATTGGGCAGTGAAACACGCAACCATATAATGCCGCCCGCTTCCACCCGGCCCGATACATCCAACATAGTGCCGGCAGGAAGCTGGGCCACGATTGGGCCCGCGGCATCAGGCACGGCGTAGGCTTGCGTCGTAACACTGACCCGGCGCAATTGGGCTGGCGAGATTTGGGTCACGTCCACCCCATTGGTGACCCCAAAACCTTCCATGCTGGCTAAATCAGGGGTCGAAACCGGGCGTGGTTGTAGGACGAAACGCCAGAGGAAAAAGCCGAGCAAAGCAATGACAGCAGCGACAATGGCCGCTTGGCTGAACTTCATGGCGCCATTGTCGCGGACAGGTCTTTCCAAGGCCTCGGGCTCATAGCGACTAGACCGTCTTGAGGCTTGGCGCGCGGGTTCGGCTTGTCGGCTCAGCGACGATCCAGTCGGCAGAACTGCCTCCGACGCAGGCGCGCCAGTCGAACTGAGCGATTCCCGATCTGGAGCTGTTGTTGCCGAACGTGAAGTGGCGGCAATGGCTGCCAGTGGAGAACCGCATTCAGGACAAACGCTATCCATTCCTGCATAAGGCAGTTCAGTTTTGTTAGCCGCCAGCGTGCACTGGGTCGGGTCATTTGAGCATCGGCCTTTGCGCAACACATGTCTCCTGTGACCTAAGGATGATCGATCGACCCTCGGTTCCTAGCTAGAACGCATCCTTAAACAACGCAATCTTGCAGAGCTAGATTAACAAAAACGATTATCGAGTCAGCGAAAAGGGCCCAGCTATTGCTGAGCCCTTCTGTCACTCTTTCAGCTTAAACCGCTGACGTTCCCCATCACTGGAATGTGAAGGTCACTTCTGTACGACGGTTCAATGGCTCTTTAACGCCATCAGCTGTTGGTTTGGCCGGCTTGGATTCACCGAAGGCTTCACCAGTCATCAAGTCGCCTGGTACCCCGCGAGCAACAAGCGCCTCACGAACGATGGTGACCCGACGCTGCGACAGGCCGATATTGTATTGAGGCTTGCCTGACAAATCGGTGTGACCTTGGATCAAGGTCGATTGGTAATTACAGCTGAGCGATGCAATTTCCTGAACCGCATTGTCGATCACGCTCGTCGCTTCGGCCGTCAAGGATGACTTGTCGAACTCGAAATAGACCACAATTGCACGGCCATCACACACTTGTGGTGGTGGGGGCGGTGGTGGAGGTGGGGGTGGCGGCGGAGGGGGTGGTGGCGGCGGTGGGGGTGGCGGCGGTGGAGGAGGTGGCGGTGGTGGCGGTGGCGGTGGTGCAGGCGGTGGTGGTGGCGCTGCAAAAGAGTACCGCAGACCAAGACCCAAGCCACCAGCGGCAGGTGTGCCGCCCGAACCTGAAGACGCACCCAAGTTCAATGGCGCTGTGCCCGATCCACCGGGAAGCGCAGTACTGGCCCGACCTGTGCCGGCAAAGTTCAAGTCTGCAACATTGACATAGGTATAGGAAATGTCAGCGGTCAGTTTATCAGATAGCTTCAAGCCCAAGCCGGCAATCAATTGCCAAGCAAAGCCGGTGTCGCTGTCATCAATACTGACGGCCGAGGCGCGAGACAACGCCAACGCGGGGTTGGTCGCATTGACCTGGTCAAAAGAACCCGCCAGCAAATTGACGCGGGCCAGACCAACGCCTGCACCGACGAATGGATTGATCCGACCGGCTGGGTTGAAGTCATAAAGGCCGTTCAGCATGCCAGTCCAAACATTGACATTACCTATTGTGGAGCTGACGCCGGAATTATCCAACTCGCTATTGCCTTTGGCCAATTGAGCCTCAAGACGGAAACCATTATCAAATTGATAGCCAAGCGCGAGCGAACCGCCAAATCCAGTACCGCCCTTTGCAGGCTTGCCGATCATATAAGGTGATTGACCAAGCGCAGTTGGGTTTGCTGGCGCGTCAATATCAAGACCGCCGCCAAGGCTATAGCTAGCGCCAGCGCTACCATACCAGCCTTCAGCTGACACGACCGATGGTGCAACGGCCAGTGCGACAAGCGACGTGGCGGAAAGCAGAATTCTTTTCATGGGTAAATTTCCCCTTAGATACATTAACGCTCGGTTGAACGTTCGGACTTGGTAATAGCCGATGAAATTGAGAGGTCAACCGCCTCGCGACCCTGTGAACGGGGTAAAGATGTATTATCGCTCAGTTAAGGTTTGAACTGTTGCAGTAAAACATCATGAAAATACAGGTCAGTGACGGAACCAAACGCCCACATACGCTGCGAATTACAACTCCAATGCCATTGAAGTGTAGAAGAGATGCATGGGAACCTTTGATCGATCTTTTAGGCACCACTATCATTGTCCCATGCAAACATCAAGATGATCTTTACAATGAAAATTGTGTAGGAGATAAAGATACTCTTGCATTGACTGAAGTAACCCCTGCATTTGACGCTGCAAATATTATTCGTGCAAATGATGATGTTCTTTACC
>JBEINE010000020.1:0-25206 GCA_040378245.1 Hyphomonadaceae bacterium
AGGACCGACACCGAAATTGGCGTATCTTGCAGGTTTTCAGTGCGTTTTTGCGCTGTTACAACCACTAGTTCGAGTTCACCACGACCGCTCTCGCCTTCTTCCTCCGGTGGATTGATGATCGTCGCGCCGTTCGTGGCATATTCCTTGTGAAGGGCCACAACATCAGAAACCCAGATATAGAGATCGAGCGCTTCGGCGAGTTTGGACGTATTGGTGGTCAGCGCGGGCCTTGATCTAGAGGGTACTTGGCGCAGCATTACGCTGGCTGACTGACGCCGCATAATGACGAAGACAGGCGGCTCGCCGAAATAGGAGGCAAATTTGAAGCCCAGAACATCCCGCCAAAAGTGCGAGCTTGCGACCACGTCATCCACAATTAGATAGGGTGCGGCCTCAAGACAGACGGGTTGGGGCATGATGAATACGCCTATTCTGCTAAAGCCCTCTATAGACGCTCAGCCCGTCTGATCAAGGCATTGGACTTCACGGCTCGTACAATCGCAAACCAACCGCCCCCGATGACGGCAATGCCAACCGCCAGACCGAGATATTGCGCACTTAGTGGGGTCACTTTGAAAATCGCACCCATTGCCGGCACATAAAGGATTGTGCCCAAGACCGTGCCCACCACGCCCACGACGATCCACAAGAGTCCGTGTCGCCTATCAAACAGCGACACCGAAGGCTCGATCCCATCGACAAGGGCCATCACCAAGTTTCCGACAATCAGCGTCACAAAAGCCAAAGACCGTGCCGTGGTTTCCCCAAGGCCCGTATCAAGCGCCCAAAGATAAAGCCCCATGACCCCAGCGAGCAAAACGCCACCTTGTAGTGCCGCGATCGCCATTTGTGGCCAGCCAAACAAAGGCTCATTGAGGGCGCGGGGCGGCCGCGCCATAGCTGCCTTTTCGCTGGGTTCAGCCTCAAACACCAGCGATGAGACCGGGTCAATAATGAGTTCTAGGAGCACAATATGCATCGGATAGAGCAAGGGCGGCATGCCCAGAAGGATCGGCAAGAGTGCGAGGCCAGCAATGGGCACATGGATGGCTAAAACATAGCCTAAGGCTTTGCGGAGATTGGCAAAAATCCGTCGCCCTAGGCGTACGCCGCTCACAATCGAGCCAAAGCTATCATCAAGTAGAACAAGATCAGCGGCTTCGCGCGCCACATCTGTGCCCCGCCCCCCCATGGCGATGCCAACATGCGCTGTCTCCAGCGCTGGGGCGTCATTGATTCCGTCCCCTGTCATGGCCACAACATGGCCCAAGGCCTGAAACGCTAGGATCAATTTCAGTTTGGCTTCCGGGCTGATACGGGCAAACACACGAACATCGGCCAATCGCTTTTTCAGCGCCTCAGGCGACAGAGCTTCAATTTCGGTGCCAGTGAGGACGCCGGGGGCCGTGGTGAGGCTAGCCTCTCGCGCGATGGCCAGCGCGGTTTGTGGAAAATCACCGGTGATCATCGCCACATCAATGCCCGCGCGCCTTGCTTCGACCAAGGCGGCGGGAGCGTCGCTCCTTAAGGGGTCAACAAACCCGATCAGGCCTTCAAATTGAAACGCGATTTTGCTGGCGTCTGAGACTTCGGGCTCCACGCCGCGGGCACTGGCGAAGGCTAAAACCCGCATGCCGCGCTCTGCCATATTTGTGAGCTTGGATTCAATTTCGGCGGTAATCGGTGGGTCGATTGCACAAAGCGCAAGGACAGATTCGGGGGCACCCTTGGCTGCCCAAGCCATTTTGTTACTGGAAAGCCAGGATTGAATGACGGCCAGTCGCCCCGCCGTGACCGGAAAGCTAAGTGTCGGTGTTGCGGCAAGTCCAGCTCTTTTAGAGAGGTTCCCAGCTTCGTAAGCGGCGAATATCGCTTTATCCATAGGGTCAATCGGGTGGCTTGCGCTCGCCATACGGCCGGTTTCTAGGATGTCAGCATCGTTAATCCCTGCGACATGCCAAATCTCACCGACCTGCATTTTATTTTGCGTCAAGGTGCCGGTTTTGTCGACGCATAATAATGTGATGGCACCCAAAGTCTCAACCACCGCGGCGCGGCGCACGAGCACATGATGCCGCGCCAGCCGTTGCGACCCCATAGCCAGAAACACCGCCAGCACAAGGGGAAACTCTTCTGGCAAAAGCGCAATAGCTGCCGTGAGACCTGCCAGTCCGCCTGCCACCCAATCCCCGCGCAAAACACCGTAAGCCAAGACAATGATCACGCACACACTGGCCGCGACTAAGCTAAGCCAGACGACCAAGCGCCCAGTCGCAACTTGCAAGGGTGTCCGCTCACTATTGCCAGTCAGCGCTTTTCCGATGCCGCCAATCCGGGTTTGACTACCGGTCAGCGTGACCCGCGCCAAACCCACGCCACCCAGAATTAAAGTGCCCGCATATAAGCTCTCATCGCGGCCCCATTGCTTGGTGACCGGCACCGATTCACCCGTTAGCACCGATTCGTCGACGCTGATCAAATGTTCGGTGATCAAGCGTGCGTCAGCAGGGAAGCGTTCGCCGGGGCTAGGGACCAGCAGATCCCCAGGCACCAATTCCTCAGCGGGCACTGAAACCGTCTGCCCATTGCGCACCACATGGGCATGTGGTGCGGCGAGGTCGCGCAGCGCATTGAGGGCGTTTTCAGAGCGGGCATCTTGAAACACAACCAGTCCCATCGATACGCATGCGGCAACAACCAGAAATGCGCCTTCTTCGAGGCTACCCACAATTAAATAAAGGGCCGCCGCCGACACCATGAATAAAAATGTCGGCTCTTTGAGGGTGCCCAAAACAATCACAAAAATGGATCGAAGTTTAGGCGCAGCAATACGATTGCGTCCGTATGTAGCAAGGCGGGTTTTGGCCTCAGCAGTTGACAGACCGCTCCGATCATTCTCGTGGGGCAGGGCCGCTTCGGGTAACGCGGATTTGGTGAGTGAGGATTCCATGGCGATATCATGGATGCGAACCGCCTATAATGCTTTGACGGTCGTCATAAAAACTGGCGACAGCAACAAAGCAAAGGGGATCATGTCCCACTTGGTGGTGTAACACGCGGTGACGGCCGAACCCCCGCGCAGCGCTCGTGACATAGCTGGCGGCGTGGGGGATTGGCGGTTAGTCATTGATCATTCTGGTTTAGGATTGGGTTGGGAAGCTCAACTTTGAACTGGAAGGAACAACCAATGACCAATCCTCTGATGACGCTGAATAGGTTGATTGAGAAGACCTGTGATGCTGATATCCTGCGCGAGATATGGGGTTTGCCAGTCAGCGGCCGACGGCGGTGGGGGCGCTGACAGCCGCGCGCTGGCGCGCGTCTGGTTCTTTTGGAACCAGGTTGCGCTCTAGTTGATGTACGATCCATGGGCAGCCACCTCCTATCTACTTTGGAGTCATGCGCAAGCTTGAATGGAATTGAGATTGACCCATTTGGCTGCACCTCATCAGCACGTCGGCAAGCCATAAGATCTTGCCGACCACCGCAAACCATCTTGCAAGTCAAGCCGAGGCTACGCAGGCCATGCCCGCGAAATCACGTGACCAGAAAAGCGCGCAGTCCATATCCCTTACAGGATCTGTGACAATTCATTCTTCCGACGCCGGCTGACCGGAAGTGTAAGGCCCGTGTCTGTTTGCAAAAGACCACGAGAATTGAGGCGTTTCTTCTGCAATATGTGCGTTTGTGCAACCCAATGGGAGCGATGCACTTGAACGCCCGGGTAACCAGCCTCTTTCAATTCTTCAATGGCGCGGCCAAAAGGGTAGAAGATCAAGGCTTGACCCGCATAAGTGTGAACCCGAGTATAGTGGAGCTCGGCAGATAAAGCCACCAGATCAGTGCCGAGGTGAGTTGGGAGCAAAGCGACGAATGCTGGCTTCAAAGGTTCGTTCTTATTGTGCTGTCTCTCAGCTTGATTTTCGGGTGCTCGGATATCTTGGGAGCCTATGTGATCGCTGGCAGTTGGGGTTTGACCCGGAATCATGCCCAAAGCGCCTCTCAGACGGATCGCATTGAGTCCTAACCAAGTTGTCACCGCGGGCGGTGAAACAAAGGCCAATTCTTGCCAGAACGCCAAGTACCATTTTTGTGATAAATCTACCGTCTCTCCATCTAGCCCCAGAATTCCGTCAAGCCACATGCCTATAGGAACAAATAGCGCGGCCCCCAGAAAGCCTGATAGAATTAGCTGCGCCACAATCGGCCACTTAAAAAATGGATTTAGTCTTTGTAGCCCCAGTTGCGTCATCTGCATCATCGCCAAGAGAGCACTTACCTGAGCAAGCCAGAATAAAGCCCGTGGCACGATCGACAGGTCCTGGGTCGCACTTGGATTAAGAAGTGCGAAGACGGTAGCCATACAAATTGTTGAAAGAGACAAGAATTTTGGCCAACTCATTTGTTCTGAATTGAATAGGTTAAGGCTCAGCTTCATGCGTCGTCTCTACCCAATGGCGACATGGCTTTCAAGCATCGCCTCGACATTCCAACATCTTGTTTTGGTAGATTGCACGCATTTGGCGCAATTGGCGCATTTGAAGCTGGCAGCGCTATGACCAATTGCTGATGTTAGGGTTCAGATTTTGGTTTGGGAAACGCAGCCTTTCTTTGATTTTATGCGGCATTTGCAACCCACACAATTGTGATCTCTGTCAGACCGCAAGATCTGACACATTTTCAGTGAACCATACTCGACGGCTTTGATGTCGTTTTGGTACTCGGTTTGAGGAATGGATTGGACGAGATGGCCGAGCGACCGGTGTATGGCGGCGCGTGTTCGGTTTTGGGCGAATCGACTGAAGAGTGCACTGATGGCAAATGGAGCGGGCGATGGGATTCGAACCCACGACATCCACCTTGGCAAGGTGGCGCTCTACCCCTGAGCTACGCCCGCATTCCCTGTAACGACGTGGCGGTTTAAGTCATAAGCCAATCGTAAGGAACGGCCATATGCCTTACGGGCATTATTTGTGCAAGGGTCTTTGGCTGTGCTTGATGTAGGATGTGGTGCCTGTCAAAAGGATCATGATGAAGACACCCGCTACCCGCAAAATGCTTTATGATCATTTTGATCATTTAGGCCTCCGCTATACGACCCATGAGCATCAGCCGGTGTTCAGCGTTGAAGAAGGGGCACCGATTAAGGCTGCATTGCCAGGCGGGCATACCAAGAATTTGTTTCTGAAGGACAAGAGCGGGACCGTCGTCTTGCTCTGCACTCTCGGCACGACGGCGGTGGCGCTTAACCAGCTTCATAAAGCATTGGGATGTGGGCGGCTGAGCTTTGGAGATCCGGCTATGATGTTGGAGATTCTTGGCGTGACGCCCGGATCTGTTAGCCTTTTTGGCCTGATCAATGATAATGCGCGCCGAGTTGTTTTAGTTTTGGATGACGCTTTATTGGCCAGTGACCCCGTCAATTTCCACCCTTTGATCAATAGCGCCACAACGGCGATGTCTCAGACCGATATGCACATCTTCATCTCTGACTGGGGCGGCACTGTTTTTGGCTGCGACTTTTCGGGTGAGCTGCCCGTAGCGCGACGATTGGTGCTTGCAGTGTAGGCTGGCCGCGCCCATCTCAGTCCTATGAATTCGACAATCAAGAAAAGGCATGCCACGCGCATGAAACGACCATGGCACTCATTGGATTAGGTCCCTCGAAACAAAAAAGCCCCGCCGCCGGTACTCATGATGGCTCTATCAAGGAGGCAACCGACAAAAGCTTTATGGATGATGTCGTCAAGGCGTCGCTTGAAACGCCTGTGCTGGTGGATTTTTGGGCACCATGGTGCGGGCCATGTCGAACGCTGACCCCCATCATCGAGAAAGTGGTTTTAGCCACCAAGGGTAAAGTCAAACTTGTCAAAATCAATATTGACGAAAATCCCGCTTATGCTGGCCAGTTACGTGTGCAGTCGATCCCGGCTGTGTTTGCCTTCAAGGACGGTAAGCCTGTTGATGGGTTTATGGGCGCGCAGCCCGAAAGCCAGATCAAGGCCTTTGTCGAACGGCTGATTGGTGAAATACCATCCGGCATTGAGGAGCTGTTAGCGGCTGGCGCTGAATCGCTCGCATTAGATGATATTGGCGGTGCCGCGCAATCTTATGCACAAGCCGCAAGCCTTGATCCTGAAAACGCCAAGGCCTTGGCAGGCTTGGCACGGTGCTATCTGATTGGCGGGGATATCGATCGGGCGCGAGACGTTTTGGCGGCGATACCCAAGGACAAGGCCAAGGATAGCGATGTGATAGCGGTAACAGCGCAATTGGCGTTGATCGATGCCGCCGCTGGCGCCGGTGACCCGAGGCCGCTGGAAAGCACGCTGGCGGCCAATCCAGATGATCATCAGGCCCGTTTTGACCTGGCGCTAGCGCGGATCGGCACGGGCGATCTGGCAGGCGCGGCGGAGGCTTTACTTGAAATCATCGCACGTGAGCGTAATTGGAAGGAAGATGCTGCGCGCAAGCAATTGTTGCAGGTGTTTGAAGCGGCCGGTCCCAATTCTGAGGTCGCCCGCAGTGGACGACGGCGCCTATCAGCCATATTGTTTTCGTAACTGCGCAAACAGAGTTCGACATGGGGAAAGTTTCATGATTGCTGGCTATGTCTTTCGCAAACCAAGCGATCTGCCCACGACGATACCGGTTTTTCCGTTAACTGGGGCGTTATTGTTCCCGCGTGGGCAAATGCCGCTCAATATATTTGAGCCGCGCTATCTGAATATGATTGACGATGCGCTGGCCGGGAATCGCCTGATCGGCATGATCCAGCCCGACGGCAGTGGCGACCCGGAAAAGCCCGGTCTTTCGCGGGTTGGCTGTGTCGGCAAGATGACGGCCTTTGCCGAAACCGACGATGGACGCTATTTGATTACACTCACGGGCATTAGCCGATTTGTTGTGGCGCGCGAATATCAAAGCAAAGCCCCTTATCGGCAAGTCACGCCCGATTGGACGCCCTTTGCCCATGATCTCAAAGCGCCGCGCTCATTTGAGGGATTTGATCGCACACGTCTGTTGGAGGCGTTGCGCCACTATCTCGACCGCAACAATCTCAATGCCGATTGGTCCTCTATTGATGAAGCCCAGGCTGAGCCGCTCGTGAACGCGCTTTCCGCGCTTTGCCCTTTTGTGCCGATTGAAAAGCAAGCCCTGCTGGAGGCTGAAACCATTGATGAGCGCCGCGATGTGCTGATTGCCCTGATGGAGATGGATCAGGGCGGTCACGATGGTGACGATGAAGATGAGGAAAGGCCTATTCAATGAGTGACATAAACCAAGCTACGCCGCCGCCTGCGCGACCTCGTGAAATTGATCCCCGCTTATTGGAGATCCTCGTGTGCCCGGCGACCCGAACCAAGCTGACCTTTGATGCTGAGCGTAACGAGCTTGTCTCAAAATCAGCTAGGCTTGCCTATCCGATACGCGATGGGGTCCCCATCATGTTGGCGGGAGAGGCCCGTGAGCTGGGGGCCGATGAATGACTAAGGACGCGGTCGCGCCATGGCCACTTGAATTGGTCATTAAGCGATCCGCCAAAGTCCTATCTGTGGCTTTCGAAGATGGGAACAGGTTCGACATCGCCTTTGAGCTTCTGAGGGTTGAAAGCCCGTCCGCGCAGGTGCAGGGGCACAGTGCCGCTGACAAGAAGGTAGTGATTGGCAAAGGCGATGTCTTGATCCTGCGCGCTGAACCGGTTGGCCGCTATGCCGTGCGCCTGATTTTTGATGACGGCCATGATAGCGGTATCTTTACGTGGGATTGGCTCTATCGATTGGGGCGCGATCAGGAGAATTTGCTGGCGGCTTATCGTTTGGCGGTCTCAAAACTCAACGTCGGCACTGTTTAGACCCGATCACAATTTAATTGACCGTGCGCCATCTTTGGAATTATCTGTCTGAGAAAGCCTTTGGTGATGACTCTGTCACACCAAAGGCCTCTTTCGATTGTCTTTTGGGCGATTTGGCGGGCCAAGGCCGCAGCGTTGCTGCATCAGGGTTTTGGTGAACCAGAATGGGCGCAAGAATCTGCCCTAGAGCGCGTCGTTTCCCCTAAGAAACAACCGACAAAATCGTGCGCGCCTCAATTGCATCCTTGCCAATCTGAGCCATCAAAGCCTCAAAGCTATCGAATTTCACTTCCGGACGCAAAAATGCATGCAGGCCAATTTCAAGGCGCTTGCCATAAAGATCGCCGTCAAAATCAAAGAGATTGACCTCCAACAAAGGCTCACGCAGCCCCGTCGTCGGTGTGCGACCGAAATTGGCAACCCCGCTATGCCACTCAGCCTCGCCCACCACATTGACCCTGACCGCATAAACACCAAAACGTGGCGCCAATTGCGCCGTCAGATACAAATTGGCCGTGGGAAAGCCGATGGTTCGACCGCGCTTTTGTCCATCTACCACCACACCTTCAACTCGCCATGGCCTGCCCAATAAAGCGGTGACCATCGCTAAATGTCCTGTTCTGATGGCCTCACGCACCCGTGTCGAGGAATAGCGAACACCGCTGTGATCCAGGACAGGAGGAACAATGGTCACGCCAAATCCAAGCGCTTTACCCATCTCAGCGAGAAGCGCCCCACTTCCCTCGCGGCGCGCACCAAAAGCAAAATCATGCCCGACTGTTAAGTGAAGGGGGGCTATAGCTCCGGCGATCACGTCACGGACAAAGTCAGGCGCACTCATTGCCGCCATGGCTGCATCAAAACCGATAGCAAACATGAGCTGCGCACCGACATCAGCAGCCCGCTCTGCCCGCAGGCGCGGCGTATTCAGCCTAAAGGGCGGCGCATCGGAGCCGGCAAAATAGCATTTGGGCGGGGGTTCAAACGCCGCCACACCAAGGCGGGCTTCCGGCCTTGCGGCTTGGGCCGCGCGTAACACCGCCACATGGCCTAAATGTAAGCCATCGAAGGCGCCCAACGCCAGGGTCGACCCTTTTGCGTCCGCTGGAATATCGCGCCAATTATCAAAACTTTGCATTAGCTCGCCTGCGGGCTGACCATAATTACACCAACCCCACTTAAAACAGTTTTACCCTCGACACTACAGGTGGTGTTCAAAGTTGCTAAGCCCTTGGTCGGGTCAAGATCGACGATTTCAACTTGCGTTGTTACATTGGCTCCGATCTTTACAGGGCGCTTAAAGGCAAGGCTTTGTGAAATATAAACGCTACCCGGTCCCGGCAACCGCATGCCGATAAGTGCCGAAATATGGCTGGCGGTGAGCATGCCATGGGCGATACGTTCGCCAAATCGGCCTGATGCCGCAAACAGCGCATCGAAATGGACCGGGTTCATATCACCCGATGCCGCCCCAAACATTAAGATGTCCGCTTCGGTTACTGTTCGGTTTGAATTGGCCTTTTGACCTATACTGAGTTCTTCGAAAAAATATCCACCGGCTGCATTTGGCATGGTCTGTCCTCTCATGACACGTCGTTCACGGTTCTTTAGCGCCCTTGGTTTAAGAGTAGCTCAACCGTGGGGTGAGTGTGGCCTAAGCCACCAAAGGAGTAGATAATAATGGCAGTCGATTTGAACGCGCCGGTTTTGGTAGTTGATGACTACCAGACCATGATCCGTATCATTCGCAACCTTCTCAAGCAGCTGGGCTTCAACAATGTTGACGAAGCCGCAGATGGTGCGGCCGCTTTGGACAAGATGCGGATGAAAAAATATGGTCTGGTGATATCAGACTGGAACATGGAGCCTATGACGGGCTATGAACTTCTGCGTGAAGTGCGCGCCGACGAGGTCCTAAAGCCGACGCCCTTCATTATGGTTACAGCTGAATCCAAAACAGAAAATGTCATTGCGGCCAAGAAAGCGGGCGTCAATAATTATATCGTCAAGCCTTTTAATGTTCAGACCTTGAAATCCAAGATGGTGTCGGTTCTCGGCGACTTCTAATCCTCCCACATGTGAAAGGGGGCGTCCTATGCCATCTTCAGAAGTTGCCTCGCGCGTTCGCAAGACCCTTTCAGCTTTAAAGCAAGCTGATTTACGCGACCCCCGTTTGGGCGAAGTTTTATCACTGGCATCGCAAATGAGCGAAGCCATGCAGGCGTTTTTCGGTTCGTTGGATACCACCTTGCATGATGAGCTGCGCTATATCTCAAATTATATCAAGCAAACCCGCACTGAAATCTCGAATCTACGCCCTAATGATCTCAGTGGAGATCAGATTCCAAGTGCTGGGGCAGAGCTTCATGCCGTTGTTAAGCATACTGCGGATGCAACCAATGTCATCATGGCAGCCGCAGAGGAAGTCATGGGGGCGGACCCGTCAGACGCTCAAGCCTATCACGAGATGGTCTCCTTAAAGATGATGGAGATCTTCGAGGCCTGCACATTCCAAGACATCACAGGACAACGCATTCGTAAGGTCGTCGATACGCTTGAACATATCGAAGGTCGCCTTGAGAGATTTGCGGCGGTCATGGGCGTGGAAGATGCAGCCGCCGTGGAAACAGAGGCCGATCGACGCAAACGCGAGAACATCCTCCACGGCCCCGCGCTCAACGGTCCAGAAACAGCGCAGGAAACGATCGATGCCATGTTTGGTGATGGCGCCGATCAACTCAGTCAGGATGATCTAGACGCTCTATTCGCCTAAAGTGCTCCTGAGGACGGCGGATATTGTGCTGAGTTCAAAAGGCCAACCGAATTCGGGTCGGCCTCTTTTTGAGCGCGTCTAGGTATACGATTTAGGGTCTGTTTATCCGGCTTTTTTGATTCAAAAAAGACGGGAGCGTCCCTAGTAAGCCATAACATCGATGAGGACTCCACAACTGCATCATGTGGGTCATTGTTTAAATGCTTTGCTGAGGACGGGTTTTGGAGCCGATTCTGGCTCACCAAAACCCTTAAACAATTATGCACGGGCGATTTGACGCGCCAAATCGCCCAATAACAATCGAAACAGGCTTTTGGTGTGGCATAGCCATCACCAAAAGCTGTCATAGTCGGAGAATATTGAAAGCCGCCCAGTGTTCGATTATTGTGTATTGGAGTTTAAAACCGCGCCTGCGCACTGAGTTGCAGGGTAAGTTCACTCGGGGCTCGGGCTATATGGCCGGGCTGGGTGACGTGGGTGAGCGAGGTGGATACCCACATTCCCTGATTGAGGCCAGATGTCACATAGAAATCCCGGGTTAAGCGGGCGCGCAGTTCACGGCCACTGGGCACTAAGCTGATTTGGCGCGCTGTCATGGACGGTGCTTGGTTCCAATCGACATAAGGGTTGGCCAGATCAAAACTCAGCGTTCCGGTCTCGACCCGCAACGGCTGCTCAAGCCCCAATCGCCACCAACCAGTCTGGGCAGCCCGAACCAACTCGATTGAGGCCGCACTTGCAACGGGCGCGTCCCCGCTGGAAAACACCGACGTTGCCGTCATAGAGTTTAACCGCGAACCTTGAACATGGGCATTGATCAATGTGTTCGTGTCGGCTTGCCAGCTCATGCCCAGCCCCAAAAATTGGCTTTGTGTTCGCGTTTGCTCAGGGCCAGTACGAACCTCGGATCCAGACCATTGACTACCCCACAAGGAACCTCGTTCGGCCAAGCGCCCAAATTGAAGGCTTGTAGACAAGCGCTCGCCCTGCCGACCGATTTCGATTGAATTGAGCTGGCGCGGTGCGCGACCAAATCGGGCGAGATCGCCATCGCGGTCCTGTGTCGTTAAGGCCGTCAGCCAAAAGCCCTTATGATCGATCATCAAAGCGGTGGCTGTGTCAAACCGGCTAAGGCCCATCAGGCCGAAACTGGGGCCAGCACTGGCTTCGCGGGCGGCTAATCCTAATGGTGCCTCGCCCCCACTCGCGAAAGACATAGCAATCTGGGTGTCCTCTGAAGGGCTGGACAAAGGCACAAAGGCGCTCAATCGCGGCTGCTCTAACTGGCGATCACCCGTGGGCCCGCCCCATGCTGTTGATCGCGCAATCTGCGGTCTAAAGCCAAGCTGCACAGGGCCGATGTCGCCATAAGCGCGAGTGCCAACATCAAAGGCGCTCGAGGACAATAGTGTGCGCTGTTGGCCCATAAAGCGCGGGCTCAAATCAACATTGAAGCTGCGTTGATAGGAATCAAGCGCGCCAGTCGTGAGGCCAGCCCGCGAAAATGCATCGCCAAAAGCGGCCCCAGCCTGCCCGACAAATTCGTCGACGCGAACAGCCACCCCGGCACTATTGACAGTGCTTGTGGCACCCAATGGAGAAAATGCTCGTGATAAATCAAGAATACCCTTTCCAAAGACAGGGTCATCGCCCGGGCTGCCCAAGTCGCGTGCCGTCTTCAGCAAAATGTCGACGCCTTGTTTACCAGTCAGATTTGGAAATGCTTCAAACAACAGTGCCAATGCGCCGCTGATATGGGGTGCCGAAAAAGAGGTTCCCGATATCTTCCAGCAAAGACCCGCCTCACAATCGAGTATGATGTCAGTGCCGGGCGCCGTTAGAAAGTTGGCGGCGCTCTCCCCTGCCGCAGCGCTAAACGTCGACCGAGCTTCGTTCTTATCGGTTGAGCCCGCTGCAATGATCAGGCCGCCAAACCTCGGATCGGATGCGAAACGGGCCGGCCACTCGGGGTTTGCAGTCTCATCATTTCCCGCCGATGCAACAATCACAATGCCAGCATTTGTCGCCCGCAGGAGGGCTGCCTGCATGTTCAGGCTGGAAATATCACCGCCGCCAAGCGACAAATTGATCACCCGGGCACCGTCGCTTATCGCCGCATCAATGCCCTTGGCGATGTTGGTTTCAGGCAGGCGACATCCTTTTGGCTTGCCGTCCGTATCGGCCCCCGTTTCATCGCAGCTGCCCTCTCGGTCGGCCCGGTAGGAGATAATGGTCGATTTAAAGGCGACGCCCACGGTGCCTGACTTGTTAAACTCGTGGGCAATAACACCAGCAACCCGGGTTCCATGCCGTTCGTTATCACCAATGGTTTGGCTGGCGCGCCCCACGGCCATATCACGCGACAGCGGCGAAATATTGTTCTTGAGGTCCGGCTGAGCCAAGTCGATGCCGGTATCAACGACGCCGACTTTTATGTTCTTGCCGGTTGCGCCCCGCTGCCACGCACCCTGAACCTTAATCGCTTCCAAGCCGTAAGAGCGCGTGTACTCAGCCGATGTCGAGGATGGATAATCTACCCCTGCAACGAGGTTAGCGGCAGGCGGGGGCGGAGGCGGTGGAGGCGGTGGAGGCGGTGGAGGTGGAGGTGGAGGCGGCAATGATTGGGGCGGCAGGGGCGGGATCGGCGAGGTTAGTGTGCCAGATCCACCACCACCACCACCGGCGCAGGCCGTAATCAAAAGAGGTGCGCTTGTCGCGAAAACCAAGAATAAGGCACGCATCCGCATGTGATTTCTCTCCGAAATCTGTAAATACCCTACTGGTACCACCTAACCCCTGTCGGAAGGTAAACTAGACTGTTAAAATTGCAAGGTGAGCAGAGCCAGAATCTCTTGGCCATAGCGCTGCGCTTTAGCCTCACCAATCCCAGAAATTGACAATAACGCGCTTGTTGACTGAGGGCGGTGTGCCGCCAACTCCGCCAGCACATGATCATGAAACACCACATAGGGCGGCACACCAGAAGCACGCGCACACGCCAGTCGCCAGCGGCGCAAGGCGTCAAACGCTGCCTGGGTTTGGCTATCCATCTGTTGCCCTGTCTGTGCGCTACCGCGCACCACCTTCATGCGGGCACGATCTTGCGCCGGATCGTCGCGCATCAGCACTTTGCACTCACCCTTGAGAATGGCGCGTGACAAGTCCGGACAGGCAATGCGCAAAAGCGGAAATCCGTCATTGGCATTTTCTTCAATAATGCCATCAATCAACAGCTGTTCCAAAACCCCGCGCCAGGCGGCTTTGGGTAAGGCTTTGCCAATGCCAAATGTTGAGCGGTTTGAAAACGCCATCTCAAGGGGGCTGTCCGGCTTCGCCCCCAATAAATGCGAAATGATGCGCCCACGACCGAAGCTTTCTTCGCAGCGGATAATCGCCGATAGCGCCATGCGAGCCCATTGGCTGGCGTCATGGCCTTTGTGGGGGTCGCTACATACATCGCACACGCCACAGGCCTCAACGGCTGTTTCGCCAAAATATCGCCGCACCGCCGCCCGTCTGCAACTAAGGCCACCCAGAAATCCGAACAGCTGATTGAGTTTGGACAATTGAACTTGCCTAACCTCTTCTGGCGCCGTCGATGATGCAATCCGATCTCCCAGAAAGCGGCGATCTGAGGCGCCATAAAAGGCGATGCCTTCTGCGGGCATGCCGTCGCGACCGGCTCGGCCCACTTCCTGCCAATAGGCTTCAATGCTTTTGGGCGGGTCAGCATGAATGACAAAGCGCACATCTGGCTTGTCTATGCCCATGCCAAACGCAATGGTGGCAATCATCACCACGTCATCTTCTTCTTGAAAGCGGCGCAAATGCTCTGTTTTCATTTTGGCAGGCATCTGGGCGTGATAGGCCAAAGCCTTGACACCCTGTTCCTGCAAAATCCCTGCAAGCTCTTCGGTCTCCTTACGCGCCGTCACATAGACAATGCCGCATAACCCAGCGCGCGCCTTGACCAATTCGACGACACGGAGGCGGCCGCGCGTGTCCTTGCGCCTTGTCGACAAGGTCAAGTTGGGGCGGTCGAAGCTCGCGACGAATTCGGGCGCATGCATGAGGTTGAGTTGGTGGCGAATATCCTCACGCGTACGCACATCGGCGGTGGCGGTCACGGCTAGACGCGGGACACCGGGAAAGGCTGTGTGTAGGGCATCTAAGCGGCGGTAATCGGGCCTGAAGTCATGCCCCCATTGACTAACACAATGCGCCTCATCGACGGCAATCAGAGACAATGGCTGTTGGCTGAGTTTCTCAACAATTGCGCCAGATGCCAAGCCCTCTGGTGACACATAGAGGAGATCCAGAGCGCCCGTGTTTAAATCATTCCAAACGCGCTGCTTTTCGTCGAGCGGCAGACTGGAGTCCAATCGCGCTGCATGAATGCCACAGGTGCGCAAGGCCTCAACTTGATCGGTCATCAGCGCGATCAGCGGCGACACGACAATCCCAAGGCCTGGGCGCAACAAAGCCGGTATCTGATAGCAAACGCTTTTGCCGCCCCCCGTTGGCAGGACGGCAAGGCCATCGCCCCCGGCTAAAACATGGCTGACCACATCACCCTGCAAGCCCCTGAAATCGCCATGGCCGAATACGCGGTTTAGCATGTCGCGCGCATCGCTTAGGGCGGGCAATAAAGGGGGAATCGCACAGGCATGCATCGATCTACTCTTGGCGGTGTTTGAGGCAAAGAGCTAGAGCGCACCGCGCCACTCCCCAAAGGGAAGGGGTCATTAATCAGTCAGGAAGCTCAGGGTCGCTAGGCCTTACCCAAGCACCAAAGCGCAAACGCGTGGCTTTCGGCGACTTCTTTGAGGCGATCGAAGCGGCCCGAAGCGCCGCCGTGCCCGGCGTCCATGTTCACATGGAGCAGGAACGGACCACTTTCAGGTGCTTTTTCGCGCAATTTAGCAATCCACTTAGTCGGCTCCCAATAGGTGACTTGACTGTCGGACAAAGCTGTTTGCGCCAAGATCGGCGGATAGGCTTTGGAGCCAACTTGATCATAGGGGCTATAGGCCATCATATAGGCGAAGGCAGCCTTGTCGGTGATTGGATTGCCCCATTCGGTCCATTCGGGCGGGGTTAAAGGCAGGGTCGGGTCGGAGATGGAGTTGATCATATCGACAAAGGCGGCACCACCGATGATTCCCGCAAAAAGCTCTGGGCGTTGGTTGGCAACTGCACCGACTAGCAACCCGCCCGCTGAGCGGCCTTCGCAAACGATCTTCCCCGAAGCCGCAAACTTTTGCTCCACCAGTGCCTCGGCGACGCGGGCAAAGTCGGAGAAGGTATTTTGCTTCTTCATCAGCTTGCCATCAAGATACCATTGATAGCCCCGTTCCTGCCCGCCACGAATATGGGCAATGCAATAAACCAATCCCCGGTCCACCAGCGGCAAGCGCGAGGTTGAAAAGCTGGCGGGCATCGAAATCCCATAAGAGCCATAGCCATAAAGCAAAGCCGGCGCCGTGCCATCAATCGGCGTCGTCTTCTTATGCAAGATCGTCATCGGGATGCGTGCACCATCACTGGCGACCGCCACCGTGCGCCGCACGACATATTCGTCTTTGTTATGGCCTGATGGGATCTCTTGAGTTTTAAGCAATTTGCGCGACTTATCCACCATGTCATATTCATAGGTTTGGGTCGGTGTGGATGGCGAGTTATAGGTAAAGCGCAATTTTGTTGTATCCCACTCATACCCGCGAGACACACCGATGTCATAGGCTTCTTCGGTGAAGGCGATGGGATGTTCTGCGTTACTCGCGATGTCACGGACACTCAGGCGGGGCAGCGCATCAATGCTTTCCTCGCGGACCATATGGCCTTTGAACAGCCAAAGACCTTCAATAAGACGACCCGATTGGTGAGGGACATAATCAGTCCAATGGCTGGCGGCAGTGGCGGTCACCGGTGTCTTGGAGACTTTAAAGTCTACAGCGCCATCGGCATTATTACGGATATAGAAGTGGTCACCATGGTGGTCTGGGGCATATTCCACGCCTTTGCGGTAGCGGGTAAATTGACGTGGGCGCGCGTTGGGGGTCGCCAATGGCAGGATACGAACATCGGAACTTTCGCTCTCCGAGCGATAGATGATCATGTAGTCGCCGGAGGAGGTTTTCCCAATTCCCATTAGGAACGCGGGGTCACGCTCTTCATAGATCAACACATCGGTTTTGGGATCATTTCCAACGACATGGCGCATGACTTTGGTCGCGCGGAAATTGGCATCTAGCAATGTATAAAAGCAGGTTCGCCCATCTTTTGCCCAGACCAAGCCCGCCGAGGCACCCTCAATCTTATAGGGAAGGTCTGTGCCATTGGCGGCGACGCGGAATCTCAGCGTAACCTTATTGCCGCCTTCATAATCGACAAAATATGCGAGGATATCATGATCGGGATTTTGCTCCCAATCTTGCAGACTCCAGAACTTCTCGCCTTTGCTTTCCTTATCGCCATCTATCAGTATTTGTTCAGGACCTGTTATCTGCTTGCTTGTCGGATCAACCGCCTGTCGGTAGATAATGGGATACTGGCCGCCCTGGCGAAAGCGTGTGGCATAAGCGAAATTGCCGTCCTTAGCCGGCACCGTGCTATCATCTTGTTTGATCCTAGCCTTTAACTCCTCAAACAACGTCGTGCGCAAAGTTTCTGTTGGGTCCAAAAGAACGCTTTTGGTGTAGGCGTTTTCTAACTCTATATGTGCCTTAATCGTGGGGTCCACTTTGGCTGGATCATCAATCACCGCTTGCCAGTTAGGGTCGCGCAGCCAATCATAATCATCGACACGTGTCATACCGTGTTGAGTGGTCGATTTTGGAACTTTGCGGGCGATGGGTCCTTGAGGCGCACCCCGCCGCGGCAGGGCACCCTGTGCGTGTGCAGGCGCTGCAGCCACGATGCTCATAGCCACCCCTGACATGAGAATGGTACGGCGATCCACAGAAACATACATGACAAAATCCCCACTTTACTGTGCCTAATCTGAAAATATCTGCGGACGGCCCCATTAAGAAGCTATCGCCCTAGCCAAGTTGCAAATCAGTTGTCCTTCGTCAAGTCTGGGCGTCGCGGCTTCCTACTGCCCCCCTCTTTTCATAGGAGCCACTGTGCCCTAAACCACCGATGTCCCTCATTCTAAGGCCAACATCATAAGATGACACAGACACCATTAGTCGGACTTATCATGGGCTCACGGTCAGATTGGGAAACCATGGAGGAGGGTGCGAGAATCCTTGATATTCTCGTCATTCCCTATGAAGCGCGGATTATCTCCGCTCATCGCACGCCCGACCGCATGACAAGCTACGCAAAGGAAGCGCGCGGGCGGGGCCTGAAAGTCATTATTGCCGGGGCGGGCGGAGCCGCACATTTGCCAGGCATGGTCGCCGCTATGACCACTTTACCCGTGTTGGGGGTACCTGTGCGCTCGGTAGCGCTTTCAGGTCAGGATTCGCTTTTCTCCATCGTGCAAATGCCCAAGGGCATCCCCGTTGGAACGCTCGCCATTGGCCCAGCAGGGGCCGCCAATGCAGCTTTATTGGCGGCGTCTATTTTGTCCCTCGGTGATGAGGCTTTGGCGGCGCGATTGAGCGCGTGGCGGGCGGCGCAGAGCGAGGCCGTCGGCCATGATCCCCGTGATTGAACCTCTCAAGCCGGGTTCGACAATCGGCATTCTGGGGGGCGGCCAATTGGGCCGCATGCTCGCGTTAGCTGCCGCCGATCTGGGATTTGATGTCCATATTTGTGAGCCTGAAGCCGATTGTCCGGCCGGACGCGTCAGCGCCAAGGTAACGACCGCTCCCTGGGATGATTTGGCGGCGCTGAGCCAGTTTGCGCGGGGGGTTGAGGCCGTGACCTTTGAGTTTGAGAATGTACCGGCGGCCAGTCTGGCCCACATTGCGGCTTTGGTTCCCATCAGGCCCGGGATCAAATCACTGGAACTAACCCAAGATCGATGGGTGGAGAAACAATTCATTCAGAGCCTCGGCCTCGTGACCGCATCGTGCGCGCCCATCAGCTGCATGAATGATTTGCATGAAGCCTCAAGTCAGCTTGGGCCTAATGGCATTTTGAAAACCCGCCGTTTTGGCTATGATGGAAAGGGTCAAATCGCAATCAACGCGCAAAGCGATCTGGCGCATATCTGGGAGGGCTCCATCGGGCAGGACTGGATATTTGAGGGCTTGGTTGATTTTGCCTGCGAAGTGTCGCTGACGCTAGCCCGCAGTGCCGACGGCGAGATCGCTGCTTTCGACCTGACGCAAAACACGCACCGCAATGGCATTTTGCGCAGCTCCTTTGTGCCAGCGCAGGTCAGCCTTGATTTAAGCCAACAGGCGCTTTTGCAAGCCACGCAGATCGCTCAGGCTTTAGGTCATATTGGCGTGTTGGCGGTGGAATTTTTTGTAACGCGCGCTGGCGCTCTGATCGTCAATGAAATCGCGCCGCGGGTTCATAATTCCGCTCATTGGACGCAAGATGGGTGCAATTCTTCCCAGTTTGTGCAGCACATGCGGGCGGTTGCAGGCTGGCCTTTGGGTGATCCAACCCGCCATGCCGGCCACGTTCAAATGACCAACTTGATCGGCGCGGATGCCGATGCTTGGCCCTCCTATGTCAGTGAGGCTGGCACTTTCATTCATCTTTATGGCAAGCGTGAGGTCCGCGCTGGCCGAAAAATGGGCCATGTCAATCAGGTCAAATCACACCTTTAAGGCCTAGGCTGACGTCCATAGCGCAGAAACGTCAGGACGCCCAGTGGGTCAGGGATTTTGTCGATCAGCCCGCCAATTCGAGCCTTGACCTTCTCAAAACCCATGACATTCTCAATCCGGCGATCCAAAAATGCCCACGTGCTGGCGCAGTCTTGGCTTTCATCCTGCAGCCAATAAGTCAGCGTAGCCGCATGGACGCCCGTTAAAATCATCCGCTTAGTGTAGAAGTTAAAGTCAGTCGAAGGGTCACCCATGGCCTTCCAAGCGCGGTCAGCGGCCCGCCAGCCGATGCGCGCGGCATCGGGAACATTGATAGGCATGGCCAAAAACAGCGCTGCGCGGCGCAGGCTTTCTTTGTGGGGAGCCATAGCATCCAAACGGGCACGCACCGCCAAAGTGGCTTTAACGCGAACTTTTGAGTCTGGCGGACAATCAATGATCGCGCGTTCCATCGCCCGTTCGGCGCGATCAAACCAAGCGTCAATCAAATCAATCGCCCCGCGCGGGGCCGCGATCATCGCCTCGCCCTCACTTAGGCCTGCAGCTTCGCGCGCGCGCACCACACAGCTGTCAGTCCAACCTGAAAAAGCGGCTTCATCAAGCGCCGCATCAAGGAGCCGATCCCGAAGCGCCTGTGCTGGGTCCAGTTGTCTATCAGATAGTGCGATGTGATTGGGCGAAGTCATGTCCTATAACTAGGGTACCTAGGGCCGCTGGTCTATGGGGTTTGTTACCGCTGACAAGAGAGCTGACATCTGGAGATGTTCGAGGTGGACAAGAGAGGATGTTTTAGCTAAGGCTTGCCGCCTCACTTCACTTGATCGCAGTTACATTCGTGCTGTGATTGCTTAGCCATATATTGGGGGCTCCCCTGACTCAGATCCTTGTGCGCGATAATAACGTCGATCAGGCGTTAAAAGCCCTGAAAAAGAAGATGCAGCGCGAAGGTACGTTCCGCGAAATGAAGCGTCGTACCCATTTTGAAAAGCCGTCCGAAAAGCGGGCCCGCGAAGATGCGGAAGCCGTGCGCCGTATGCGCAAGCTCCAGCGCAAGCGTGCTCAGCGCGAAGGCCTCATCGTTATTCGCTAATTTGTCTTTTTGGCTTATTGGTTTAGGGCCGCCGCTGGGATGCACTCGGTGGCGGTTTTCGTTTTGGCGGGCAGCGAGTATCAGGCTTTTGCTGCGTGACGGCTGCGCTCTGGGCGGGCGTTAGAGCGCCACTAAACCATCACGATACCGCTTCCAATTCTCAATATAATGCAAGGCCGACGCGGTCAGCACAATGGCTTGCGCCTCACTGACGTCGCGCACCACTTTTCCCGGCGCGCCCATAACCAGTGAATTGTCGGGAATGACCTTGCCTTCTGGGATGAGCGCCTTTGCGCCAATGATACAGTTTTTGCCGATCACAGCCTTGTTGAGCACCACCGCTCCAATGCCGATCAAACTATTATCACCAATTTCGCAGCCGTGCAGCATCGCCAAATGGCCAATTGTGACATTTTTGCCGATTGTGAGCGGGCAGCCCATATCTGTGTGCAGGACGGACCCGTCTTGAACATTTGAATTCTCGCCAATGATGATTGGATCATTATCGCCGCGCAAAACGGCATTGAACCAGACACTTGCATTCTCCCTCAAAACGCAATTGCCAATCAGCGTTGCATTGGGCGCGATCCAGTAATTGCCGGAGGCTGGAAATTGCGGGCCAACCCCGCTCAATGAATAGGCATTTGAAAAGGGCAAAACGGGTGTCACAGTAAGTTCTTCCTTGGATCAAGATTTTATGACGTTAACATTTCGTTTACCCTGCTATTGTCACCCTACACTAGAGATTCGCTGACGATCAAAGAGGTCTTTGACACTTAAGCGATTGAGGACCAGATGATCGCACCCGCGAGCCACGAGTCCAGTTTTCCACCGCCAGCTTCGCTGCTGGTTCTATTGCCGTCCGTATGCTGCAAGCCTGTCGGTTTGCGGCATTTTTTGTGCTTAAATCAGGGAGCCTAGTTATGTCCAAGCGTCCAGCTGTCCGCCGTACCCGTGATCAAGTCGAGCCTAGCCGCCGTACCCATAGTTTGGCCGGATCAACAGCGAAACACCCTGATTATTGCATGGAAGAAGGCAATGTGCGCGCTCTTTTTGGCTGGAGTCCCACAGGCAGTGAGGGCAATGACCAGCGTGATCAGAGCTTCCTAAAGACAGTCAAGCCACGTACGCTCGGTCAACAAGTCTTGATGGATTCAATTGATTCCAACCCTTTAGTGGTGGCCTTGGGACCTGCGGGTACGGGCAAAACCTATTTGGCGATTTCTAAGGCTGTGGAGGCCCTCGATGCAGGACGGGTCGCACGCATCGTCTTGTCGCGACCCGCTGTAGAGGCGGGCGAATCAATCGGATTTTTGCCCGGCGCCATGGAAGACAAGCTCGCACCCTATCTGCGGCCGTTGATGGACGCTTTGTCAGATCGCCTCAGCCCCAAGCGTCTCAAGGCCATGATGATGGAGGGTCTCATTGAGATTGCGCCCATCGGCTTTATGCGCGGCCGCACACTCAATAATGCCTTTGTCGTCATTGATGAGGCGCAAAACTGCACTTATGGGCAGCTCAAAATGTTGCTCACCCGCCTAGGCTGGCATTCGACCATGGTGGTCACCGGCGACCCCGCCCAAACGGATTTGTTGCCGGAATTGTCCGGCTTGCGTCAGATTGCCGACAAACTCGAGACTTTGCCCGATGTCGCCGTCGTGCGCCTCAAGGATGCCGATATTGTGCGCCACCCGCTGGTCGCGAGCATGTTGGGGGTTTTGTAGCCAATCGGATCGCGGCAGTCCTCTGCCGCGTCTTCCGCGCCATTTCTGTATCTTAGAGCGCAACTTCGTTTCCATGAAAACGAAACGCGCTCTATGCGGCAGAGGACTGCCGCGTTCCAAGCGTTCGAAATCAATCTTCCAGATCGATATCCAGAATCGCCATCTCAAAGTGATAGCTGGTTTCGCCCTCTTCTTCGTCAATATAGACGGTGCCAAGGAATTCAGTGGCGAAATAAACCTCCATTGAGTCTGTCACCCCAGCGCGCGGCTTAAGGCTAATGGATTGGGTTTGAAACGTCCGGTTCATATGCGCGCCAACGCGCTTCCAATCTGGGGTCGCCATCTGTCTCTCCTATGATTGGGCGCTTTTAAGGGGATGCGCTGGGGGAGGGAAGAGATGATCGCATCTTACCTGCGCATGCTTTAACCCCCTGCGATCCATTGGCCATATGATGCGATTGCATGGGCGGCGTGGTCGGGATGAAACTTGGAGGTGGGGTTGATTGAGCTCTCTTCATCGAAGGAATGGGTTGCGTCGGGATAGATCATACTGTCTACCACGGCCCCCGATTGTGCCGCAACTTGAAGGGCGCGTAGCGGGAGGGCCGTTCCCACCACCGCATCGCGCTGCGCCAGTGCCATAAAGGCACGCACGGGCTTGATCCAGCCGCGTGACGGCGTATGCGCGCCCAGTCCACTCCATGGATAGACCAAAAAGACCGATGTCACACCGGCCAAGGGGTCCTCCATTAAGTCGTTGAGCGCCGCGTGTTTGCCAATCGCCGGTCCTAAAGCGAGCGCGTCCATAATGGTCCACCCGCCATGGCTCCATCCGGCAAGGGATAGCCTTTTGCTGTCTACCCAGTTTTGGCGTCGTGCCCAGTCTAAGGCCGCAAAAGCGTCGCCCGCCCTTTCCCGGCCCCAGAGTTTCAGCCCCGTGCAAACAAGGGTTGCGGCTTGCATCCTCGTGATGCGCCGAGGTGTATAAGAATCAACGATGATTGACGCCACGCCATAGGTCGCAGCCGATCGGGCATAATGCGCTTGCGGGCCATTTTGATCGCCGCATCCATGCATCATAATGGTGGTTGGGAAAGGCCCTGTGCCAAAACGTGCGGCATCTGGCTTGATCAGGGTGAAATGGCTGACCAAGCGCGCGGCGCGGGCTGCGAGGCCCTCAAGGGGAAACCGGATCATCGGCGGGGACCCGTGCTAGATAGATGGCTTGCGATAAAAGGCATTTCAGTGCCGGAAATGCCGCATGCCAGTGAATACCATGGCAATGCCCGCTTCATCAGCAGCGGCAATGACTTCGTCATCACGGATAGAGCCGCCAGGCTGAATGATGGCCGTTGCACCGGCCTCTATCGCCTGAACCAAACCGTCGGCAAACGGAAAGAAGGCATCCGATGCGCAGGCCGATCCTATCGTGCGGGACTGGCTCCAGCCAGCAAGCTCTGCGGCTTCAACGGCGCGGATCGCAGCCAAGCGCGCCGAATCGCGGCGGTTCATCTGGCCGGCCCCAATGCCTGCCGTAACACCGTCCTTCGCATAGACAATCGCATTTGATTTCACATGTTTGGCAACTCGGTAGGCAAAGAGCATATCAGACACTTCCAGCGGCGTGGGCGCGCGCCGCGTCACGACTTTCAGATTATGCGCCAAAATGCGCCCGGTATCGCGGTTCTGGACCAAAAAGCCTCCCGCCAACGTTCGAAACGTGACGCCGCTTTGCTCAGGATCGGGCAGACCCCCAGCCAGCAACAAACGCAAATTCCTCTTTTTGGCAAAGATGGCTATGGCGTCCGCGTCCGCATCGGGGGCTATGACGACTTCGGTGAAAATCTTGACGATTTCTTCGGCCGCTGGTCCATCAAGGGGTCGGTTAGATGCGACGATCCCACCAAAAGCGGAAACCGGATCGCACGACAAGGCTTCTAGATAGGCGCTGCGGACATTTTGGCCTATTGCCACGCCGCAGGGATTGGCGTGCTTAATGATGGCAACAGCTGCCACGTCTGTGGCGTCAAACTCTGCGATCAATTCATAGGCGGCGTCGGTGTCGTTAAAATTGTTATAGGATAGCTCTTTGCCCTGCAGCTGATGGGCTGTGGATACGCCGGGGCGTTTTTCTGTGTTGGTGTAAAAGGCAGCGGTTTGGTGCGGGTTTTCACCATAGCGGAGGCTTTGTGCCAGCGCCCCGGCAAAAGCCCGCCAGTGCGGCATCTCCTCGCCAATCTGATCATTGTACCAGCCAGAGATGGCCGCATCATAGGCTGCGGTACGGGCATAGGCTTTAGCGGCAAGGGATCTGCGTGTGACGTCGCGCGTGCCGCCAAATTCCTTCATGTCTGAGAGAACTCTAGCCACATCGCCCTGATCAGTGGCGACTGCGCACCAGCCGTAGTTTTTAGCACCCGCCCTGATCATGGCCGGGCCGCCAATATCGATATTCTCAATGCAGGTTTCAAAGTCGCCGCCTGATGCCAATGTGGCTTCAAATGGATAGAGATTGACCCACAAGAGATCGATGCCCTCTATCGCATGGGCGTGCATGGCCGCCAGATGACCCGGGTCTTCACGCAAGGCCAAAAGCCCGCCATGGACACTGGGATGCAGGGTCTTCACCCGCCCGTCCATCATTTCGGGATAGCCCGTGACCTCCGCCACATCCAACACGTCAATGCCCGCATCCAAGAGGGCTTTACGCGTGCCACCTGTCGACACCAATGTGACCCGAGCGGTGATCAGGTCTCTTGCGGCGTCGATCAGGCCCGTTTTGTCTGAAACTGAGATCAGCGCACGTTTAACAGGGCGGACTTGGGACATCGACAAAAGCCTCCTTGATAGAATCCATTTGAGTGCGGTCTTAAGCCCTTAGCTTCATAAAAGCGACGTGTGAGTTTCACGTCTTGCGAGGCGTATCCAGCCACTGACGTCCGTCATTTGATATTATCAGCCGGGTTAGGCGTTTTGGCTTTGAACTTGCAGATATCGGCAATGCCGCAGCGCCAACAGGCGGGCTTGCG
>JBEINE010000074.1:0-13571 GCA_040378245.1 Hyphomonadaceae bacterium
GCCTTTTGGGTTGATTGGTACGATTGCAGCGCCATAAAGCCGCCGAATCCCAGCACAATCGTCGCGGCCAAAGCCCCGAATCGGCCTGTCCACGTCATAGCGAAGGGCTTATGCGCGGGAAAGGCAGCCATGGCCGCGGCTTCGATGCGGGCCATTGGCATGGCGGGCACGGGGCTAGCTTTGTTCAAGGCGCGGTTCAATGCATGATGGGATGAATTGGTCATGCCACATATCCTTCCACAGCAGCTTCTAGCAGCTCGTATTTCTCGTCGGCAAGCGCGATCCGCAATGTTCGTCGTGCGCGGGCCAGCAGGGATTCCAAAGCATCCACGCCAATGCCTAATATCTCGCCAGCGGCTTTGGCTGACAGACTCTCGTAATGGGTCAGCACAATAGCGGTGCGCTGACGGTCAGGTAGAGCGGCCAAAGCGCGATCAATACGGTCGCGGACACCGGAACCCCCGACATCAGCATCGGGCAAAGGGGCGGTGTCAATGGGCTCTGGCGCCGCATTTTCTTCAACGAAACGTCCAGCCTTGCGCAAGCGGTCAAAACATAGATTGGTCGTGATCCGATAAAGCCAAGTTTCGAACTTGGCCTGTCCCGTTTTCCAATTGGGGGCGATTTTCCACATGCGGATCAAAGCCTCTTGGGTTACATCCTCAGCCTCCGCCCCATCGCGCAGCAATCGCCACGCGACGCGCCAAATGCCCGGCGATACGGCCCGCACCAATGTAAGGGCGGCGTGGCGATCCCCCTTGCCAGCTTTTGCGACGAGGCCAGCTAGGGGATCAAAGAGGAGGGCCTCAGCCACGGACTACCAAGGCCTGCCAGGACGACCACCATCACCACGGCCTTGACGGACCACGGCGGCGGCCTCTTCCCGTGTTACTTTGCCGTCCTTATTAGCGTCAGCGCGCTCAAACAAAGGATCAGGACGCGCCAGCCATTCGTCTAAGCTGATTTTGGAGTCATTATTGGTATCAGGATTGGGACGCGGTCCGTTCTTTTGCCCATCTTTACCGGCGCGCATAGCTTCCACTTCGACACGGGTAATCGTGCCGTCACGGTTGGTATCCATGCGTTTGAACATTTCATCACGTCGGGAGTTCATGGATGCTGCAAACTCAGTTTGCATCACTGCCGTAGCGGTATCAAGCTCGGCTTTTGTGACGATTCCATCGCCATTGCTATCAGCTTGGGCCATTAGGTCGCCGCCACCTTTTGGGCCTTGCCGCATTTCACGGCGCTTGGGCATTTCTTCACGCACCAGAAAGCCATCGCGATTAGCATCCAAACGTGAGAAGGCCTCGGTCCTTCGAGCACGGACTTCCTCGCGCGTAATCACCCCGTCCTTATTGGCATCCGTGCGCTCAAAGGGGCCTGTACGCTGGTTTTGGGAGCCCGTCTGAGCCGAGTTCGGCATTTGGCTTTGTTGCGCCAGAGCGGGGCTGGCAGCGCCGCATAAAACGATAGCGATCAGCAGGGATTTGTTCATCATGTCTCAACTCTCCAAGTGTTGTTCAGTTGTAAAGTTGAAACGGACGGGCGGCCTCATTCCGTCGCGCGCTCTGCAAGTTTATCCCAAGCCCCTCCAATCAGAGCACGCGCGTCTGCGACAATGGCGCTGGCGGTCAGAAAATCTGGCGCGTGAATCGCGCGCGCAATTGCGGCCTTTAAGCCCGCAGAGGCACTCATTGGGTCAAAATCTGGCCCCGAAGCGACGGCCAACAGATGACGTATGTCGTGTAAAGTGGCCCCAGCATGGCTTAGCCGAAGGGCGGTTTCGTGGTCCACTTCCCCAGCCGCGCCCAAAGCCTTTAGCGCCTCTGAAGTATTGGCGCGCACCACGTCCAGCCCATTTGGGGCGGCCAGAAGTTGATAGGTTTGCACCAAAAACTCCAGCTCAATCAAACCACCGCGCCCGCGCTTAATGTCCCACGGCCCACGCACAGGATGGGCTTGCGCCATTTTGGCGCGCATATTGACGATGTCTGTGACCGTCTGTTTCGGGTCACGGGGCTGGGCGAGCGCTGATCGGCTCAAGGCCTCAATCTGGGCACAAAGGGCCGCGTCACCTGCAACGGGTCGCAAACGCGTGAGCGCTTGATACTCCCAGGTCCAAGCCTGGCCATTGTAATAAGTCTCTAGTGCCGACAATCTAACGGCTACTGGCCCTTTGGTCCCCGAAGGGCGCAGTTGCATATCGACTTCATAGAGGCTGCCTTCGGCCGTCTGTGCTGATAAAGCGGAAATGAGACGTTGCGTTAGTCTGGTATGATAGGCCTCCCCACTCAACGGCCTTGGGCCATCGGATGTGGCATCAAGGTCGTCGACATCATAGACAATCATCAGATCAAGATCAGAATCAGCAGCCAGCTCGCGCCCACCCAATTTGCCCCAACCACAAATGGCGATGCGACTAGGAAAACGACCATGTGCGCCCTCTAACGCCGCTATGGCCACTGGCAGCAAGGCTTTGATCGTGGCTTCACCCAAGTCTGAGAAGGCCGGCCCCGCATCTTGGGCGTTGGCGCGCCCATGGAGCACTTGAAACCCGATGCGAAAGGCTTCGCCACGGTGCGCTTGCCTGATAAGGTCAAGGCTGTCTTCAAAACCTGCGCTGGTTTGCAGGGTCGTCTCAAAAGCGGCCAATCGCGCGCCGATACCATCGCTTTGCAGCGGCTGGGAAAAGCGCGCTGTCAGCATCGCATCGAGTATCGCTGGCCGGCGGGCGAGAGCGTCGGCAAGCCTTGGGGCCAAGGCTAAAGTCGCACAGGTTTCGCGCAAAATAGCGGGCTCTGCTTTGAATAGAGATAAGACCTGAACGCCGGCCGATAAGGCGGCAAAGAAATCCTGAAAGCGCGCGAAGCCGTGATCGGGTTCACCTGTCGCGGCAATGGCGGCTAAAAGGTCAGGCGTCAAAGCGGTCAAGAGTTCGCGCGCGCGCGGCGTCCTTGTGGCGGGAACATGGCCATGATGCCAACCCCGCACAGCTGCCGCGACCCGTGCCGGGTCGTTAAAGCCAAGACCCTTTAAGGTCTCCATCGTTTCTGGATCATCCTCAAATCCGGTAAAGACCAATGATCCTTGATCACTTGATAAAGTCTTAGTGTCCGGGAAAAGCTCGCTCACAGGCGCGCGCACCATGTCGCGACAGGCTCGGATCTGTCCATCCAACTCTGCCACATCCTCAAAGCCCGCCAAAACTGCCACACGGGCCCGACGTACGGGATCGGCGGAGAGCTTATGGGTCTGCTCATCGTCCAGCATTTGAATACGATGCTCAATCGCCCGTAAGAATTGATAGCCGCGCGCCAAATCATCGCGGACCTCGCTTTTGATGCGTCCGGCCCTGACCAGATCGTCCAAACTGTCCAAGGTCGCTCGTCCGCGCAAAGAGTGATCGCGACCACCCAGAATCAGTTGTTGGGTCTGAACAAAAAACTCAATCTCACGAATGCCGCCGCGTCCCAATTTCACGTCAAAGGCTGGATCATCTAGGTCGGTGGAACGACGCACAGCGTGGATTTGGCGCAAGATGCTTTGCACATCGTCAATCGCCGCGAAATCTAAGTTCTTGCGCCAGATAAAAGGACGCAAGTGGTCCAATAACATTGCGGCCGCGCTGCGATCACCGCAGATGGTGCGCGCTTTGATTAGGGCCGCCCGCTCCCAATTTTGTCCCACACTCTCATAATAGGTCTCGGCCGCCCGCAGCGAAACCGCGACCGGGGTGGAAGCTGGATCGGGGCGCAACCGCCAGTCGACACGAAACACATAGCCGTCAGGCGTAATGTCCTCCAAAATGCGCGACAGAGCCTGCACAATACGGACACAAATCCCCCCAGCCTGATCGCGATACGCATCGTCAAAGGCATCGCGGTCATAGAAAGCAACAAGATCAATGTCGCTTGAGTAATTAAGTTCGCGCGCGCCATGCTTACCCATAGCGAGGATGAAAAGCCCCGGAACTTCGTCAGGCGTCTTAAAGGCCACCCTGTCGCGCTCTGGCGCAGCGCGCGCCGCCAAAACGAGCGCAGCACAGGTGGCAATATCAGCGAGATCAGATAAAGCGCCCGTGATCTCAGTAAGGGTTAGGACACCCATGAGATCGCCAATCGCGCAAGCCAGATGCACGTCTGATTTTGCCTGACGCATGCAGGCCATCGCCTCCTCTCGACTAAGCTCAACGCAGCCCCGCGCACTGTCGAGCGCCTTTGCAATGATCGTTGTCGGTCCAGACTGGGCCAGCTCATCACGTGTATGGGGTCGCTGGCGGCACAAGCGGTCGAGATAGGGTGATGCCTGACAAGCCTTGGCAAGCGCCTCGTCAAATTCGCCCAAAGAGGCAACCCCAAACATCACGGAAAGCCTGGAAGTATTAAAGAGGCGCGAAGACCTATGCCGCCGTCATAAGGGATGCCATCAGCCAATTCAAACCGCCCTTTATGCAGCTGCGCGATCGCCACGGCCAACGAGAGGCCAAGACCCGTTCCTGGAAGAGATCGGGCAGCGTCTAATCGAGCGAAGCGTTCGATTACATAATCACGTTGACTCACATCAATGCCCATCCCGCTATCGGCTACATAAAGCTCTATTTCGCCAGCACCCAAACGTCTCGCACCCAGCGCGACTTCGCCAGCATGGGTATATTTCACGCTATTGTCCAAGAGATTTGATAACGCCTGTGCCAAGAGCGACCCATCGGCCATGACATTGAGGCCAGTTTCTATATGCGTTTTGAAGATCAGGCCCTTATCTTCAACAACAGGTTCATACATCTCGGCCAATTCTGCCATCATCATACTGGCGTCAATGGGAGCCAATTGCCCCCCCTCCCCGGCTTCTAAGCGTGACAAGCGCAGAACGGCATTGAACGTCCTAACAATCCCGTCAATTTGGGTCAGCGCGTCTTCGACACCGCTGCGCAAATCATCGTCGTTTTGGGAACTAACGAGGGCGGTCTCAAGGCGGGCGCGAAGCCGCGTCAAGGGTGAACGTAAATCATGGGCGATTGAATCGCCGCTTGTGCGGGCCGCGACCACAAGGCGATCAATGCGCTCCAACATCGCGTTCAGGTCGTCGGTCAGATCGTCAAACTCGTCCCCATCTCCGGGCCGCACTGTGCGCACGGCGGCACGGCGACCCAGATCGCCCGCCATGACGGCGCGTGTTGTTCGCGACAATTCGTCAACCCGCCCTGCCGCTTGCCGCGCGGCAACAAAGCCGCCGATCAAGGCAAAGGCTAACACGCCCGCGCCCCCAACCCAGATGACCTGGGCGACTTGATCGGCCGCTTCCACGCCCGGCCCAAGGTCGCGCGCCACAAATAGGCCAAAGCCATCAGGCCCTGCCAAAAACAAGCCCCGTGCTGGTCGACGTTCAAGACGTCCATTGTCTGGGCTCACACGTTCATAGCTAAATGAATTGGCAATCGCCGATTGCAGGTCTAGCGGTAGACGTGCATCGGGACGCCGCACTGTCGACAAATCAAGCGGCACGGCGTCTATATTGCCCGACACAACGCCGCCATCAGGCCTAACCAGCACATAAAGGGTCTGATCGGCGCGCGCTGCACGTTGGATCACTTCCATATTCAGACTAGCAATGCCTTGGCCAGACCAGATGGCCGCCAGCTCCGTCAGCTCGCGTCGCGCGCCCTGATCGGCCTCAATACCGAGGCGACCGACCGTCGTGGCATAGAGAAACCCCAGCAGCAGCACGGCAAACCCTGCAAACATACCCGCAAACGCCAGCGCCACCCGAAAGGTTGTCGTCCGCAGGGACGAGGTAATCGGCGCGAGCAATTTGGCAATCATGATGATCTAGGCTTCAAGCCGATATCCGGCTCCGCGCACAGTATGAAGCATGGGCGTCTCAAAACCACGATCAATCTTTGACCGCAGTCGCGAGACATGCACGTCAATCACGTTGGTTTGGGGATCGAAATGATAGTCCCAGACTTTTTCGAGCAACATCGTGCGCGTAACAACTTGATTGGCATGGCGCATCAGATATTCGAGTAGGCGGAACTCTCGGGGTTGGATGTCAATCCTCTTGCCTTCCCGGCGTACCACACGCGCCAGTAAGTCCATCTCCAAGCCACCGACCTTTAGATTGGTCGAGGGCGCTGGACCGTCATAGCGACGGCCTAGCGCCTCAACGCGGGCCACCAGTTCACTGGCGGCATAGGGTTTTGCAAGATAGTCATCGCCCCCAGCTTTAAGGCCTTCGACCCGGTGCGCCACATCGCTGAGAGCGGACAAAAACAACACCGGCGTTGTGATGCCCGCCAGACGCAAGTCTGACACGACGCTCAGACCATCCTTTTGAGGCAACATTCGGTCAAAGACCAGAACATCAAACGCGCCACCCCTAGCCATCATTTCCCCGGTTGGGCCCTCGCTGGCTAAGTCGACAACATGGCCGGCTTCTTCCAAGGCACGGCGCATATACAGCGCCGTTTCCCCCGCATCTTCCACGATGAGTACACGCATCAACAACCCCTCCAGAGGTCTTCAAACCTTAGTTTTTGGGTGGCGATTTGGTCGATGGCGACTTGGTCGTTGGAGCCTTTTCTGGCGCGTCCAATGGCAAGGGCACAAAGCCACCCCCGCCGCTCTGGCTTTGGATGAACAACCCAATGCTGGGGCGACCCGCACGTTTGGCTGATGCAATGGCGGCATCCAATTCCGCGGCACTGCTGATTTCAGCTCCATTAGCGGTCAAGATGGCGTCGCCTGCCCGAATGCCACGCTCTGCGGCTTTGCTATCTTCATCGACGTCAAGAATCAAAACGCCTGTATCACTTGGCGTCAGACGCAGGCGCGCTTTGGCCGATGCTGGCAAGGGGCCAACCGTTAGGCCTAGACTATTGGCGACGCTGGCCAACGGGTCGGTGGGCGCAGCGCTTGGAGCGTTTGGATCGGCATTTCGCGCTAATTGCTGCTCGCTGGGACGTGCTGCAATTGTGACTGGCACTGTGCGGCGTTGACCTTTGGCATCGATAACCTCCAAGCGAACCACGTCGCCAACATTGGTTTGGCCAACACGGCGGGTGAGATCGCTTGATCCTGACAGAGACTCGCCATTGAATTGCAGAACAATATCACCGCGCTTGAGGCCTGCCCGCGCAGCAGGGGCACCCGCCGTTACCGCACCGATCATCGCGCCTTTTAAATTAGGATCTAGACCAAAACTTTCGGCTGCCTCGCGGCTCAAGTCTTGGATGGTCACGCCCAGCCACCCATATGTGACCCGACCTGAAGCGATCAGCTGCTTGGTCGTGCGATCTGCCAGGCTTGCAGGAACCGCAAAGCCAATGCCGACATTGCCGCCTGAGCGCGAGAAGATGGCGGTATTGATGCCAATAACGCGGCCATTCATATCAAACGTCGGACCACCTGAATTGCCAGGATTTATAGGCGCGTCGATTTGAATGAAATTAGCGATACTACTGGCGTCACCTAGCCGGTCACGACCCAAGGCCGACACGATACCCGCCGTCGCCGTACCGCCCAGACCAAAGGGGCTGCCGATGGCCACGACCCAATCACCGACGCGCACTTTCGCTTCTGGGGCAAATTGCACAAAGGGGAAGCTCGCCCCCTCAACCTTTAGGACGGCCAAATCGGTCCGCTCGTCGCGACCAACCAAGGTCGCTTTCAATTCGCGGCCATCCTTCAAAGTTGCGGTAATTTCGCGCGCTTTTTCGACCACGTGATTATTGGTCACAATATAGCCACTGGCACTGATAAAGAAGCCAGATCCGCCACCGCGCTGCTCACGTGGCGTGCGTGGGTTCCCGCCGCGCTGTCCTGGTTGTTGCTCAAAGAAGCGACGCCATTGCGGAGGAAGGGATTCAAGGTCTTGCGCCGAAGGGCCGCTTTCATTGCTGTCCACCGTCGCAACAACTTCCAAAGACACAACGGCGGGAGCAACCTGCTCGACCAAATCAGCAAAACTTGGCAGCATAGCAGCGGCGCGCGGCGCTTCTGTTCGGATGACCTGCGCGCTGGACATTGTCGGGGATACGATTGTCCCAACGCCAAAGGCGCTCAGCGTCAACGCGATGACGGCTGCACCGGTTAGGGCTTTTCTGCCGAGGAATGATTTTGTCGCTGGCGCTTTGGGGGAAGGCGTTGTTTCGCTTGGGGCGGGGCTAAGCATTGGCATGAAGCTCTGATCCTGAAATCTGCACCAGTCCGACACTCGAACTGGAGTTGATCAGAGTATGGCAGCCCAAACATGGTCAGACCATGACCAAAACATTACAGTGACGTCATTTTGTGGAAATATTTTCTGTTGTCGAGCGATCAGCCTGATTGCATCAAGATTGTTCGCGCTCAAGATTGGCTAGCGCCGCGCGCGCGGTCGCATCATCCACCGCTGCATCACTGCCATCCCCCGCCTCAATCCCCGCGTCGCCCCGCCGTGACATCATGAATAAGGCACCTCCGCCTAAAGCCAAAAGCACAAAGGGCGCGCCCCATAGCGCCAGTGTTTCAGGCCCAATGCGAGGCCTTAGTAAGACAAACTCGCCATATCGGTCAGCAAAGAAGCGGCGAACTTGCTGGTCGGTATCCCCGGCCTTGACCCGTGCCCGGATAGCCGCGCGCATATCCACTGCAATATCGGCGGAGGAAAGGGCGACAGGTTCATTTTCGCAGACAACGCAGCGGATTTCGCGTGCGAGGCCTTGTGCGCGGGCCTCTAGAACCCTGTCTTCCAAGGGAGCTTCAGGGATCGCGGCAAAAGCGGCTCCCGCCAACGCCATTTGACTAACGAGAGCGACCAGCAGCCACTTCATTCTGCGGCCACCGCGTTGGGTAAAGCTACGGCTTCAGTCTTCTTGCGGGCGGGCTGAGGCGCGCCGACCCGCAACCTGCGATCAGAGAGACTGACCAATCCACCCAGCGCCATCATGAATGCCCCGCCAAAAATAAGGATAATCATTGGGTTCCAATAGAGCCTAACTGTCCATGCCGTGCGGCCATTCACTTCGGCGGGATCACCTAAGGCCGCATAGAGATCCCCGCCCGCTGACGATTTGATGGCCACCTCGGTCGTGGCCATGCGCGCGGCGGGGTAAAACCGTTTCTCCGGCGTCAGAACGATGGTTTGCTTGCCATCATTCAGCGCAATTTCGGCGCGGTCGGTGTAATAATTGGGGCCTTCGCCAGCGGTTACCGACTTAAGGGTCACAGTCCTGCCCGCAAACTGGGTGGTTTCGCCAAGGCCCATTGTCGCAGTGTGCTCAATACGAAACGCGACTTCAGAGACCGCCCCGATAACAAAAATGCCCATACCCAAATGCGCTAAGGTCATGCCAAGCGCCGAACGCTGCAAGCCCTTTAAGCGTTTTAGGGCTTGGCTGAGGGGCACTTGACCGAACTTGATACGATCAAACAATTCAACAACCGCTCCACAAACCAGCCAAGTTCCAAGCGCAATGCCTAAAGACGCCAGAGCCTTGCCACCCATAAGTGCCAGCGTCAGCGTGCCAGCCAATGCTGCGATGGCGGCAGCCGCCCATAACCGCTGAAGAGCGCCCATCAGGTCGCCCCGCTTCCAAGACATAAAGGGCGCTAGGGGCAGCGCTATCAAAACAAGCCCCATGAGCGGCGTAAATGTCAAATTGAAATAAGGCGGGCCAACTGACAGGGCCTGCTTAAACACCGCTTCGCCCAGCAGCGGATACAAAGTTCCAATCAAGACCGTCGCTGTTGCAACCGTCAGGAATAGATTATTGAGCACTAAGGCCCCCTCACGACTGACAGGCGCAAAAAGGCCACGGTCTGACCCCAGGCTTGGGCCACGCCACGCATAAAGAGCCAAAGCGCCGCCGGTAAAGAAGATCAGGATCAATAAAATCAAGAAGCCACGCGACGGGTCGAGTGCAAACGCATGGACTGACGTGAGCACGCCTGAGCGCACCAAAAATGTGCCCAATAGCGAAAGTGAAAAGGTTAGAATCGCGAGCAAAATCGTCCAGCTGGCCAGTCCGCCGCGCTTTTCAGTAACAATCGCCGAATGCAGGAGAGCTGCACCCAATAGCCATGGCATGAAGCTGGCATTCTCGACCGGGTCCCAGAACCACCAACCGCCCCAGCCCAGCTCATAATAGGCCCAATAGGACCCAAGCGTGATCCCAATCGTCAAAGCCACCCAAGACGCCAAGGCCCATGGCCGCACCCAACGCGCCCAAGCCGCATCTACGCGCCCTTCCAACAAGGCAGCAACCGCCAGCGAAAACACCACAGAAGAGCCCACATAGCCCAGATACAAAAAGGGCGGGTGAAAGGCGAGCGCGGGGTCCTGTAGCAACGGGTTGAGCCCCGCGCCTTGCAGAGGCGCTGGATCGAGGCGGACAAAGGGATTGGACGCAAACGCCAAATAAGCCAAGGTCGAGGCGGTCACGAGGCCTTGCACACCCACGGCGCGCGCCCGCAAATCCCAACGCAATCCCTTGGAGAGCCGCGCCAAAGCCACGCCAAATCCTGATGAGACCAAGCACCACAGCACCATTGAGCCTTCATGATTGCCCCAAGTTCCAGCGATCTTATAAAGCATCGGCTTGAGCGTGTGGCTGTTGGTAGCGACATTCTCGACTGAAAAGTCAGAACGGATAAAGGCACTCATTAAAGCCGCAAATGCCAAAAGACACGCCAGTCCCGTGATGTCAGCACTGGCTCGCGCCGCTCCAGCAAAGCGTCCATCGCGGGCATGTCCACCCCAAAGGCCAGCGCCGGCTTGAGCTAAACTAGCCGTAAATGCCAAGAGGATTAAGAAGTGCCCAAATTCTGCTATCATAGTCCCTATCTATTCTCATGGCAGGCAGGTTCAACTGCGGCATGCTGTCTTGAGGGCACTGCCTCCAGCGTAGGCGCGGGCAAGTCCTGTTAGGCGTCGAGCGCGGGGACGATCGTCACACTCTCGCCACAGCCACACGCGTCGGTCTCATTGGGGTTTTTGAAGGTGAAGCGGGTGTGCATTTTCGTGGTTTCAACATCGACCACGGAACCAATCAGGAACAGGATCGCATTGGACGCCACCAACACTTTGACGCCCTTATCCTCGACCACTTCATCAAGGGGATCGGGCGCATCGGCATAAGCCATGACATATTCCATCCCTGCGCAGCCGCCATTTTTAATGCCAACCCGCAGATAAGGCTTATCCGTCTTGTCCATAATGTCGCGCACACGACTTGCCGCCGCATCAGTCAATGTCACGACTTGGGGGCGCGGACGACGCACACGAGGAGGAAGGAGGGTGGTGTCTGTCATTTGTTTTTCGGCTTCACTAAAACGTCTCTGCAGGTCCAGACGACGATGGCAATAGGCGCCAAACCATAAAGACCCCACCAGAACATGAGTTCAAAAACACTCATCGCTTTTTTGACTTAGGTGACAAGTCCCTCGCCATGAACAAAACTGACCCGACTAGGGCTGTCAGACCGAGTAACCAGCTTCCGATAACCAAGACATCGTTCATGGTTTCTTCGGTTTGACCAAAATGTCTCGGCTCGAAAATAGCACAGCCGCAACCAATGCCCAAGTTGCGCCACCCCACACCAGAATAAGTTCAAAAACACTCATGTAACTTCCTCCAGTTTATCCAAAACCCGAGATGCGAAAGAGAATATACCCCAAGACGTCAAAAACGCAAAGATCATTAGGAACACAGGGCCTTCTCCAAAGCGTCCCGTGCCCAAAGTCCAGGCAGCAAACAATGGAAGCCAGCCTCCAACAAAGGTCCCACTAGCAATGCCATTCAAGTAAGTTGCTAACAGTTTCCGTTTTTCATTCCTAACTAAAACCGACACCTCGCCCCCCCCCTACAGCATATTGAGCGCCAACCTCGCTTCATCGCTCATGCGCTCTTTGGTCCAAGGGGGATCAAACGTTATGCTGGCTTTGGCAGAATTGATGCCGGACACGGTCTTGGCCGCATCTTCCACCATGATAGGCATTTCCTCGGCGACGGGGCAAGCAGGAGCCGTCAATGTCATTTCAATGTCTACGTGACCGCCAGCCTTTAGATCAACTTTATAAATCAGCCCAAGTTCATACACATCAACTGGAATTTCGGGGTCATAAACGGTTTTGAACGCGTCGATCAGATCATCGGTCAGACGCGCGATCTCTTCGGGGGGCAAATCGGAGGGCTCACGATCATCCAACAGGATGGATGGTGCTGTGACATCAAGGACGTCTCGGGTGATGGGGGTTGTGTCACTCATCTGGGTGGTCTCACAAAAGAAAGTCGCGGGCTTTTGCCAAAGCTGCAACAAAGATATCGACTTCCGCAAGGCTCGTATAGGCGGCAAAACTAGCACGTGCTGTGGCATTGACGCCCAATGCCGTCATCAAGGGTTGCGCACAATGATGGCCAGCACGCACAGCAACCCCGTAACGATCCAAGACTTGGGCGACATCATGTGGGTGTGCGCCCTCAATATTGAAAGCCACGATAGCACCTTTTCCGGGCGCTGTGCCATAGATGTTAAGCCCATTAACCCCCTTGAGCGCGGCCATCGCATAATCCAACAGAGCCATTTCATGCGCGTGAATGGCGGCGCGGTCATGTGACATCAGCCAATCTATGGCCGCCCCAAGGCCCACAGCCTCGGTAATCGCCGGTGTGCCCGCTTCAAAGCGAAACGGCGGCACATTATAGGTGATGACCTCTTTGGAGACGATTTCAATCATCTCGCCACCGCCCTGCCAAGCGGGCAAACGCTCTAAAGCCCGGGGCGATCCATGCAACACGCCAATGCCGGTCGGGCCGTAAAGCTTATGGGCTGAAAAAACATAAAAGTCCGCGCCAAGCTCGGTCACATGGATCGGCTGATGAACAACGCCCTGGCACCCATCAATCAGGACTTGACTGCCAACGCTGCGGGCAAGTGCCACAATCGCCGGTAAGTCCTGCACACTGCCCAAGACGTTAGACATATGTGACACCGCAATCATCTTGGTCTTTGGACCCGCCAATGTGGCCAAGGCCTCCATATTGAGCGCGCCATTTGGCAAGATCGGCGCCCATTTAAGTGTCGCGCCGCTGCGCTGTGCAGCCATATGCCACGGCACTATGTTGGCGTGATGCTCCATCTCTGTGATGATGATCTCATCGCCCGGTTTGAGGCTATGGCTAATACCCGCAGCCACCAGATTGATGGCCTCTGTCGCGCTTTTGGTGAAAACGATCTCATCCACGCTGCCCGCGCCGATAAAAGTCGCCACTTTCTGGCGAGCGCTTTCAAAGGCTTCGGTCGCCTCATTGGCGAGCGTATGAAGGCCACGGTGGACATTAGCATAAGAGGTACGCTGAAAATCAGCCATCGCCGCAATGACAGCCTCAGGCTTTTGCATGCTGGCCGCGCTGTCGAGATAGACTAAGGGCTTCCCATGCACGTGACGCGACAAGATGGGAAAGTCCGCGCGCAGGGCGTGAATGTCGAAACTGCTCATAACGACGCCGCATCCATCCAAGCCTCAACCCGGCCAGACAGCCAATCCCGCGCGCCCTCATGGGTGATAATGTCCAATACTTCCGTCACGAAA
>JBEINE010000024.1:0-22427 GCA_040378245.1 Hyphomonadaceae bacterium
AACCCCAGCTCACCTCTGGCGGCATAGAGGATAAAATGCTTTCGACATTGCCGCCGGTTTTGAGGCCAAACATGGTGCCCCGATCATAAAGAAGGTTGAACTCAACATAGCGGCCCCGGCGCTGCTTCTGCTGTGCCCGATCTGCCTCGCTCCAAGGTGTCACCATCCGATTGCGGACAATATCAACATAAGCCGCGAGAAAGCTTGATCCCACATCTTGGGTAAAGGCAAAGTCCTTATCCCAATCGCCGCTATTATGATGATCATAGAAAATCCCGCCAATTCCCCGCGGTTCATGGCGATGGGGTAGGAAGAAATAGGTGTCGCACCAGTCTTTGAACTTTGGGTGATAGCTGGGGTCATGGCGATCGCAGGCGGCCTTCATGGCGGCATGAAAGGCGATAGCGTCTGGGAAGGCCTGATCACGCTGATAGTCTTGCGTCGGTGTAAGGTCAGCACCGCCACCAAACCAGCTTTGAGTTGTGGCAATCATCCGCGTGTTCATATGCACAGCAGGGACATGAGGGTTGCGCATATGGGCAATCAAACTAATGCCGCAGGCCCAAAAGCGGGGATCGTCAGCGGCACCAGGCACTGTCTTGGCATAATCGGCGGGAAAGCTGCCATGAACGGTTGAGACATGCACGCCCACTTTCTCAAACAGCCGCCCGTGCATCATGCCCATAACGCCACCCCCGCCATCGGCCTCTTTTCGGCTCCAGGGCGTGCGAACAAAGCGGCCGGGCGCGCCCAGATAAAGGGCAGGTGGCGCTTCATCTTCGAGGGCTTCAAAGGCGGCGTGTATCTGATCGCGCAGCGCCTCAAACCACGCGCGCGCTGTGGCTTTTTGGTCATTTAGGTCGGTCGGGAAGCTCATAAAGCTTTTGTCCTTGCGGGATGATAGGGCATGCTATTGGAGAGTAGGAGGTGGATGGATATGGGGATGGGCGACGATCCAAAACTTCAGGTTTGCGTCAACCTCTCCTTATGATAGTTTAAGTGCATGACCAAACTTGAAGAACTTGAAAAAACAGTTTCGGCATTGGCGCGCAGCGAGATGGATCAGTTTGCCGACTGGTTTGATCGGTTTCGTGGCGCTCAGTGGGATAATCAAATTGAGGGTGACGCCCATAATTCAAATTTGAATGCATGGGCAGATGCGGCTTTAAGTGCGCATCGCGGTGGGCAAACGGCTGCATTGTGAGGCATTTTGCAAAGCCTAAGTTCTAAAAGTGCCAATTTGTAACACGCGCTTTATTGACCTACAAAGTCCAACGCCTGCGCCAAAACTACCGACTGCGCCGCCCCGCCATCTAAAGTTATGCATGGGCAGTTCAGGCTGGCGAGGAACGCCTGTTGCTGCTCCACTGGGCGCCCCCATGACGCCCAGTCGATGAACGCCTGATTGCTTTCAAACATATCTCCGCCGGGCTCAATGCGCACACCAAATCGTTTCTGCTCGCGTGCCTTAATCCGGGCCATTCGGATATCGGTTGACGTATCGACATAGATGGCATGGCTAAAGCGCGGCACCAGCGGGCCACCCCACGTGACGAGCGACCCTGACAATACCCAGCCTTGGGGCGCGCTATCCATGGCTTCAATGATTCGCTCAATCCGCTCCTCAATCGGCCGTTTCAGGCGAAAAGGCGGGTCCGTGGCTTGCCAATAGAAAATATCGGTCTCTAAATCAGCGATACCAAGCTTTGCGGCCAAGCCAGAGCCCAAAGTCGAAACCCCAGCACCGCCGCGTCCTGTAATGTGGATGCCAAGATGGGGCATTGCTGCTTCATTCTCTTAAAGGTGGACAGAAACTCAGGCCGTCTTTGGCTTTGCGCTCAAACTTATATTCATGGCGTTTTATAATAGTAGCCGACGCATAGCTGCAAGGGAGCGCGCAGCACGAGCTGCGCTTTTTGACTTAAATTATTGTTTCGAATAACAATTTCGTAGCTCATGCTGCGCGCTCCGCGAGGGCCGAATATTCCGGCTAAACCCTATTCCATCCCCCCGTCTGCCGTAGCGCCTCAGTCAGCACAATCGCGCCGCTGATTGTGACATTCAAAGAGCGATTGCCCGGCGCCATGGGAATCACGATGACCGCGTCGCACTGGTCCAAAACGTCTTGTGGCGTGCCGGACGTCTCTCGACCCAGCATCAAGGCATCGTCTGGCGCAAAGGCAAAGTTCATCAAGGGTGTCGCGCCACTGGTTTCAATGGCAATAATCCTGCTTTTTCTCGCGCGCGTGGCTGCGACAAACGCAGCAAAGTCTAGGTGCCGCTCAAGGTCGCACTGGGTCGCGTAATCAAGTGCGGCACGTTTTAACGCTTTGTCTGATATAGGAAAACCACAGGGCTCAATGATATCAAGGCCCACACCCAAACAGGCGGTCAGGCGGATGGCGGCGCCCATATTTGGCGCGATATCTGGTTGAAAGAGAACTAGGCGCACGTTATGAACCTTGAGTTGATGAGGGCGGGTGGCATCCTGAGGCGTTTTGTCGCAGGGCTTGGTTAAGCTAATGAACTAAGTCGAAGGTGTAACCGCGCAGTGAGCGTGAATACAGGAGATTACAGGTGGCGGTGACCAATACGGAAGAATTAGGCGCAGTCAAAGAACCGACGCGACGTGACTTTATTCATGTCGGAACAGGTGCAGTGGCAGCTGGCGGTGCGGCCATGTTTGCTTGGCCCTTGATTAATCAGATGAACCCCGCCGCAGATACGCGTGCGCTGGCCTCGATTGAGTTTGATGTTGCCAAGGTCGCCCAAGGCTCACAGGCCAAGATTATGTGGCGCGGCAAGCCCCTGTTCATCCGCCACCGGACTCCGGCTGAAATCGCGCAAGCCAAAAAAGACGATACGGCGGCCCTTAAAGATCCTCAGACCGATGCTCAGCGCGTCACCCAATCGAATAAGCAGGTTGGTAAGGAAGAATATCTGATCATGGAAGCCAATTGCACCCATTTAGGCTGCATCCCCGTTGGTGTTGATGAGAGTGGCTATATTGGTGAATATGGCGGCTGGTTCTGCCCCTGCCATGGATCTCATTATGATACGGCGGGTCGCATCCGCAAGGGGCCGGCACCGAAGAATTTGTATGTTCCCCCCTATGTTTATACCGGCGGCACTGTCGTCAAGATCGGGTGATAGAATCATGAGCGGACCTTCAACCTATGTTCCAAAATCAGGCTTTGAGAAATGGCTTGATACCCGTTTGCCAGTCGTGCGTTTTATGAACGACACACTGGTCGATTTCCCGACGCCGAAAAACCTCAATTATTGGTACACATTCGGCGGCATCCTAGCACTCTGCTTGGGTCTGCAGATCGTGACCGGCATCATTTTGGCGATGCATTATGTGCCCAATACGGCGCTGGCATTTGACTCTGTTGAGCGCATCATGCGCGATGTGAACGGCGGATGGTTAATCCGCTACATGCATTCTAACGGCGCCAGCATGTTCTTCTTGGCGGTCTATATCCATATTTTCCGCGGCCTTTATTATGGCTCTTATAAAGCACCTCGCGAAATCCTCTGGGGCTTAGGTGTCATTATTTTTCTTTTGATGATCATCACGGCCTTTATGGGCTACGTGTTGCCTTGGGGTCAGATGTCACTTTGGGGGGCGACGGTTATCACCAATATCGTTGGCGCTGTGCCCTTTGTTGGCGAAAGCATCAAAATCTGGTTGTTGGGAGGCCCAGCGGTCGATAATGCGACGTTGAATCGCTTCTTTTCGCTCCATTATTTGCTCCCATTTGTGATTGCAGGCGTTGTGATCCTGCACATTTGGGCGCTGCACGTGCCAGGTAACAATAACCCCACAGGGGTTGAGGTACAGGACGTCAAAAAAGAGACGCTGCCGTTTCACCCCTATTACACCATCAAAGATGCGTTTGCGATGTGCGTATTCATGCTGATTTTCGCAGGCTTTGTCTTTTATGGCCCCAATACTTTGGGCCACCCTGACAACTACATTCCGGCCAACAACCAAGTCACGCCGTCCCACATTGTGCCTGAATGGTATCTCTTGCCATTCTATGCGATCTTGCGGGCGATTACGTTTGACATCTTGATCATTGATGCGAAGTTTGGCGGCGTAATCGCCATGGGTGGCGCGATTTTGATCCTGTTTGCATTGCCATGGCTTGATAGCTCGAAGGTCAAATCCATGCGCTATCGCCCAGTGGCTCGCATGTGGTGGTTTGCATTTGTGCTCAACTTTCTGATGTTGGCCGTGTGTGGTGCGATGCCGGCTGAGCCACCCTGGACAGCAATTTCACTGATTTGCACGATTTTCTACTTCGCTTATTTCCTTGTGGTCCTGCCGGTTTTGGGTGTGATTGAAAAGCCGTTGACGCCGCCAGCATCGATTGCCGACTCAATCTTCCAAGCCTCAGCTGCCCACAAGAAACCAAGCCAAGTTTCGCCGTCAGCTGTTCCTGCGGAATAAGGGCACGATTTATGAAAGTATCACTTATGCGTCGTTTTAGTCTCGCCTGCGCGGTCCTGTTGGTGGCCGTAACAGGAAGCGGGCTTGCGTTTGCCGCAGGCGAAACAAAAGCACCGCGCCCGGTTGAGGGGTCTTGGGAAGGGCCATTAGGCCGATTTGATCAGGCGCAACTCCAACGTGGGTTCCAAGTTTATAAGGAAGTCTGCTCAAGCTGCCACTCTATGAACTTATTGCATTATCGCAATCTGGGCGACGAGCATGCGCCGTTTGCTGATCCGAAATATCCAAACCCAAATGATAACCCAGTTATCAAAGCGATTGCCGCCGAATATACTATCAATGCCTCCGATCCCGATGGCAATACTGAAGAACGTCCCGGCTTGCCTTCAGACAAGTTTGTGTCGCCATGGGAGAATAGGGCGCAAGGCCAGGCTGCCAATGGCGGTGCTTATCCCCCCGATTTGTCAGTGATCGTGAAAGCGCGCCACAATGGTGCCAGCTACGTCTATTCGCTCTTGACCGGCTATAACAAGCCAGTGCCCGCGGGCAAAGTCGTTCCTGAAGGCAAATATTACAATCCCTATATGCCCGGTGGCGTGATCGCCATGAGTGAGCAATTGGCCGATGGACGCATCGATTATGCGGATACGCCTGCCAATAAAGGCATCAAGAACACCGAAGAGCAAATGTCCAAAGATGTCGTGGCTTTTCTCAGCTGGGCATCTGACCCCCATCAAACAGCACGTAAATCGACGGGCCTTGGGGTTATGGCGTTTTTGCTCATTCTCGCGACCTTCTTGTGGTTCTCCTACAAGTCCGTTTGGCGCAACGTCGAACATTAAGGCCTTGCGAAGGAAATGAAAAAGGGCCGCTCTGAAATGGGCGGCCTTTTTTGTTAGGATGTCTGACCCTAAGCCCGTCGATCTAACGCCACGGCACTGGTATCCCGAAAAGCCCCAGAGCCCGGACCATAAGCGACTGGGGTCGGTCTCGCGGCGACCGCTTCTTGGGCGATGGCGCGCACAAGACCTTCGGCGAGGATACGTTGGCGTTCGATAGAGCGCTCATGAGCCTCCATGGCGCGGCGAAAGCGCGTCGTTTCAGCCGTGAGGGCGTCTTTGAGCTGGTGGGATGCGTCGCTGAGGATGCTAGGGTTTTGGGCGATACGCCGACTCTCCAAGGCATAAACAGCCCCAAGGCGACCCGCTTCGTCCGTCAGAGGTTGGGATTCCTGAAAGCGACCGGCCTCAAAAAGCGCGGCTTGACGTTCTGCCACCTCGGCGAGACGACGGGTCAGCAAGATTAGTTGATCCATTAAGTCACTGGCGTCGCTGGCCATCAGTGCCATGTCAGTTGCCCCCCATAACAGCATTGCTTTGGCCTTCTTGAAGGCGGATCATCTCGCGTTTCACGGCCTCGGCTATGCCAATGCCACCGCGCTCACTAAAGCCACGCGCATATTCGTCGGTCAGGAAAGGCTTGAAGGTGCGTTCAGCGGCGCCGCCGCCAAACATAGAGTCTGATAGATCGGTGTCTGTTTCCATCAGCGCCAACATTTGCGACAGGGCCAAGCGCTCAAACTCTTTGGCTGTTTTTTCTACCTGTGCGACGTCACGCGATGTTTTAGTGCGCGCGGCCAATGCTGCCAAAGCATTGGATTGGCCCTGATCAAGCGAAGTAGGCAGAAAATTGGTGTCCATCACATCACCTCTATATTAGCTTGTAAAGCGCCGGACGCCTTCAGCGCTTGGAGGATTTGAATAAGGTCGCGCGGGTTAACCCCAAGTGCATTGAGGCCTTCGACAAGGTCACGCAGCGGAACACCGCCACGTACCACCGTCAAATCGCCCTGATCTTCCTCAACAATAACGGTGGAGCGCGGCACAGTTGTGGTCTCGCCTAAGCTTAAGGGATTGGGTTGGCTGACGTTGGGTGTTTCCTGCACCGAAACGGTCAGATTACCTTGTGCAATGGCGACTGTTGATATGCGCACATTGTCACCCATCACGACAATACCCGACGCCTCGTCAACAACAATTTTCGCGACTTGATCGGGGGTTACCGACAGGCGCTCAATGCGGCTGATCAGATTGACCATGTCGCCAGGATAACCAATCGGCTTGGATAGGACGATGGTGGAAGGATTATCGACAGCGGCAGCGGGGACACCCAGATTGGAGTTAATGGCATTGGCTATACGACGAGCGGTCGTGAAATCGGGGTTGCGCAGCGCCAGGCGTAATTCCGTTTGACCGGCAAGATTGAAGCGCAATTCCCGCTCAATCAAAGCACCGTTGGCGATACGACCATTGGTGCTGACGCCGCGGCTGACACTACTGCCGGAATTGCCGGTAGCTGTGAAACCCCCAACAGTCAGCTGACCTTGTGCCACGGCATAGACTTGACCGTCCGCACCCATCAAAGGGGTGACCAATAATGTGCCACCTTCCAGGCTTTTGGCATCGCCAAAGGCTGACACTGAGATATCAATGCGCGAACCTTGAGTGCTGAACGCTGGCAAGCTGGCAGTAACCATCACCGCGGCGACGTTTTTGGTCTGGAGATTTTGTTCGCGCGTATTGATGCCCATCCGCTCGAGCATCGCTTCGATGCTTTGACGGGTGAAAGGGGAATTGCGCAGTCCGTCGCCCGTCCCTGCGAGGCCCACAACAATGCCGTAGCCAATCAATTGGTTTTCACGCACACCTTCAACTTGTACGAGATCCTTGATCCTCGATTGAGCCGCGGCGGTTGAAGGCATTAGAGACACGAGCGCGCATCCGAGGAACGCGACGAAGGCGGAGGCGAGAAACGTGGGGCGGGATATGCGGGTCATTGCAGAGGCCCATGCGAAAATCGTGCCGTTGCAAGTGGCTTTAAATATGGATACGATACAATAGATTAGCAGCTTGTCCGGTGACAGGATGAAAAATTACCCTGCAGGATTTACCCACTGGCGGACATGATTTGCGTCGCTATGTAGGCTGTTCTTTACCGCTGATTATCCCTTCAAAAGGAATAAGCTATTATACTAATGGGGCGACGACTAAAGGCATCGGAGCGCGCAGCTCTGGCTGAGCATCTTTGCTATAAGTTGTTGTAGATATTACAAAATGGCGCAGCTGGTGCTACGCGGTCCCGTATCGCGCGGGTTCGATCTGGGGAGCTTGATGGAGCCGTTGGTATGAGCCAAGACCTCTCAGCTAGGGGCTGTCCCGTCTTTTTTGAGTCAAAAAAGCTGGATAAACAGACCCTAAATCATATACCTAGACGCGCAACCTAGTTCTAAAAGAACCAGACGCGCTCAAGGTCAATTGCGGCCCGATGCGCCTCATTTGTTAAGAACACTTTAACCGACTTAAGCCATCGTCATGACCATGAAAGTTCAAAGTCCATCGTCTGCTAACGCTGGGGGATCCGTGCGCCGTTCTGGCGGGATCGCTGCGCCGGGGTTTGTGCTGCCATCAGAGGGGACGGGGGCCGCCCGCGCGACCGGCAATGTGGCTCCAGCCGCTAACTTGGCAAATATCGGCGCATTGTTGGCCCTTCAGTCTCAAGACGATGTCGCTGAGCGGCGGCGGCGCGCGGCCAAACGCTCGACCACATTACTCGATCAATTGGATGAAATCCGCATTGCTATTTTGGGAGGCGGGGTCTCACGCGATCAGGTCAGCGCTTTGGCAGCGACATTGCGTGATTATCGCGACCAAGTGGATGATCCGGCGCTAAGTGCCATTCTCGATGATGTTGAGCTTCGCGCTGAAGTCGAATTAGCAAAGCTCCAGCGGGCCCTATAGCTGTTGCAGCCATTGGCCTAAGCCCGACAGTTTAACGGCCTTGATTGGACTCTAAGGCCAGACTATAGCGCGGGCATAGCGATGCAGCGACATGTTCGCTGTCAAAAATACGGAGTTTCATTATGACGGCTACGACTGTGCCAGAAGCTAATGCTCCTCATGAGGCCACGTTAGGGGACTATGTTCCACATGACGATGAGCCCTTCATGAATGACCGCCAACGTGATTTCTTCCGCCGCAAGCTTAATGAGTGGAAGGCCTCCATTTTGGATGATTCAAAGGGCACAATTTCCCACCTGCAGAACGAAACGGCTTCGTTACCCGATGTCGCTGACAGGGCGTCGGCGGAGACCGACAAGAATATTGAATTGCGGGCGCGCGATCGACAGCGCAAATTGATCTCAAAAATCGACATGGCGCTGCGACGCATTGATGACGGCTCTTATGGTTATTGCGACGAGACCGGCGAACCCATCTCACTCGGACGCTTAATGGCCCGGCCTATCGCCACTTTAAGCCTTGAAGCTCAGGAACGGCATGAGCGTTCCGAGCGCGTCCACAGGGATGATTAAGCAATCAAGCTCGCAGTCCCGCCCGAAAATAGTCACGCCCTAAAATGGACTGACGGCACCCAAGATCTGCTGGCCGATGGGCGGCTGCTGATAGGCGGTGATTTGGCCCCGTCCACCATAGGAAATGCGTGCTTCGGCCATTTGTGTGTGCCTAACTTGGTTGGCCGATGAGATGTCCTGCGGCCGCACAATGCCGGATACTAAAAGCTCGCGAAGCTCATTGTTAATCCGCACTTCCTGACGACCGGCAACAACTAAATTACCATTGGGCAGAACTTGGGTCACAATAGCGGCGACGGTCATGTCCACTTTCTCATTGCGGGTCACTTGGCCTTGGCCGGCAAAGTTACCATCAGAGTTTGTGCCAATCATAGTGGCCGGATCAAAACCTTGGGGCAAGATACGTCCGGGCGCTTGTTCAAGCCCGAAGAAATTGGTTACCCCGCCCGTCTGTGTTGATTTGCGCGTGCGACCGGTGGAATTGTTCAATTGCGCTTGATCATTGATCTGGATCAGAACGGTGAGAATATCGCCCGTGCGCGAGGCGCGCGGATCATTAAAGAATTGACGCGAACCAGCACGCCACAAGGAGTTTGAAGCGGTCGCTTGGCTTGTGGGTTCTGGCATAGGCATTACCACTTCGCGTCGCCCTGTCGCGACCATTGTCGGGTTTTCAATCGGCGTCACCGAGGGCGGACGGCCTACATTGCGCACTTCTTCAATCGTCGCGGCGCAGCCTGTGAGAAGCACAGTAGTTGCCAAAATAGTCAAGGATTTGTGCATCATGGTGTTCCTAATTGTGCGACAACGCGGCCGACAGTGGGCGATGCCAATACGCGGGCGAGGCCTTTGCCCTCAACAATTGCATCAAGGGTTTTGTTCGATTGTGGGTTCAGGATTTTAATCTGGGCACCAACGGCGCCGTCCGCCAAGGCGCGGCCACGAACCGAAAGGCGGATCCCGCCCGCATCAAACATCAAAGTGACAGGCTCGCCGCGTCGGATGGCGGGGGTTTCAATCACATCGGTTGTTCGCAAGGGCATATTGGGTTGCAGCGCGCGTTTGGCGGTTTTGCCAATGAGCGCTTCAGCGTCGGTAATGGCATCGCGCGGCGCATAGGGGGGTGCATCCATCCAAACGACATCTTCCGCCCCAAGCGTTTCTCCCCGCGCCACGCTTCGTGCCAAAACGGCCAGACTCACAGCGTCTGAAGTCGATCCAAGAGTTGTTTCGCTGACCCGCGCTGGTCCATTTATGGTGATATTCCGCACACCTTCCGCGTTGAGCCAGCGTAAGCCGGCCGCATTGGCGCGCGACTGCAGGGAGGGTGCGCCAAAAACAACGCGTTGTCCGGGCCCTGGAGCGCGCGCTAACGGCGTATTGGCAGCTGGCCCCGCGTTGTCGAAGATATCCCCCAACGTGATCTGGGGACCACTGGCGACTGGATTGGCCTTCAAGGTCGGGAAATTCGCGGTGCTGGCCTGAACGTGTCCAGCCAAGAGGGCAAAGGCCACCGGCGCCAAAACCAGCCAACCCAACCGCCTTAACTGTAGAGCAATGCGCGAAATGATCATGAGAATTAAGCTCCTAGCGCATGATTTGCGACGTCGTTTGCATCATCTCGTCGCCCGCATTGATGACCTTGGAGTTCATCTCATAGGCGCGTTGGGCGACAATTAAGGCTGTGATTTCAGAGACAGCATTGACATTAGATGCTTCCACATAAGTCTGATTGAGCGAGCCGAGGCCCGGTCCCGTCGGGTTACCCACGGTCGCTGGTCCAGAAGCTGCGGTTTCAACCAGCAAGTTATCGCCGAGTGCTTCAAGCCCCGCTGGATTGACAAAACTGGCGAGTGTGATTTGCCCGAGGTCTTGGGGTGCCGTTTGGCCAGAAATAATGGCTTGGACTTGGCCAGAGGCGGAGATAGAGAAATCGAGTGCGCCTTCTGGAATTTGGATTTCTGGCTGAACGATATATCCGTCTTCAGTTACGATTTGACCTGTGGGCGAGGCCGAGAAATTGCCGGCGCGCGTATAAGCCGTGCGACCATCGGGCATGGCAATTTGAAAATATCCCCGGCCATTAATCGCCAGATCGTAGCGATTATCCGTCCGCGTTAGGGGGCCTTGTTCGGTCACGCGATAAACCGAGCCTGTCTTCACCCCGTAACCGACTTGGACGCCGGTCGGATCAATCGTCCCGGCCTCAGAGGTGGTGGCCCCCGGACGCGCCAGATTCTGGTAGATCAGATCCTGAAACTCGGCGCGTTGTCGCTTGAAGCCCGTTGTGTTCAAATTGGCGATATTGTTGGAAATGACTTCAACATTGAGCTGTTGGGCCAACATGCCAGTTGCGGCTATATTCATTGAACGCATGATGTGACGTCTCTCTTAGGTGTTTTTCAATTAGGATTGTACGCGCGCAAGGCGCTCGATAGCGCGACTGCGGAGGTCTTCAGCTTGTTTCTGGATGCGCGTGGCGCTTTCAAAGGCACGGCTGATTTCCATGATGCGGGTCAGCTCAGTGACGGCAACAACATTGGATCCTTCGGTCATGCCTTGTATAACTTGTGTATTGGTCGCGGGCAGGCCCTGTTCATTGGTGGGTCGCCACAAATTGTCGCCAATCTTGTCCATGGCCCCTGGACGGGCGAAGGCCACCAGTCCCAATTGCGCGATCTGATTGCCACCTTGCGATATCGTGCCATCACGCGCCATCAATGGCTCACCTTGCGTTAAATCCAGTGTGATGACCTGACCGGCATTATCCAGAACAAATCGCGCATCATGAGTGATCAGGCGGCCCTGCGCGTCCAACTGAAACTGACCATCGCGGGTATAAGCATTGCCTTCTGTGGTTTGGATGGTGAAATAGCCATCGCCGGTGAGCGCAAAATCGAGGGGATTATCTGTGCGCTGAAGGGCACCTGGACGAAAGTCGCGGGCGATTGTGTAATCGCGCACAAACTCAACGGTTTTGGGACGCTCCTCGATTGAGGCGGGGCGACGAATCACCGGTTCAAATAAGATGGCTTCTGATTTAAATCCTGCTGTGGAGACGTTGGCCATATTGTTGGCAGCCACCTCCATCTGACGACGCAGAGCATTCTGCGACGAAAGAGTTATGAGAAGCGAGTTATCCATAGGCTATCAACCTTCTTGGTCGGCTTTAGGGGCTATTGCGAGCTCACATTCCAGAGCCACTGGACCTAAATGCAAACCCTAGGCCAGAAATAATTATTCATAAAAACAATATTTTAAAAATGACCTGAGACGCAATCGGCATGAGTTGCCGCGACAAAATGGCCTTTTAGCCATGTTTGAGATCAATCTGGGCAGAAATTGCCGTGTAGCTCGGCAATAGTGACCCTTCATTAACTAAGATGTCGGTAGTCTCAACGGATAATCTTACTATTCGCACGCGCGATTCTTAATCGGCGCTGCCTGAACTGACGAGAATGCTATGGCCGCAGATAAAGACAAGCAATTAGTAGCTCAATCTGGCGACGCTGAGGGCGCGGAGGATAGCGGCAAAAAGAAGTTGGCGGGCAAGCAGTTGGTTTTGTTCATTATCCTTCCGGCTGTTCTGTTGCTTGGCGGCGGCGGGGCTGCACTTTATTTTTTCGTCTTCAATAAACCACCCGCAGCTGAAGACGCCGCTAAGGAAAAGGAAGGCAAGGCCGAGAAAAAGTCAGCTGAAAAAAAGGAAGCTAAAAAAGAGGATAAGGGCGGCGAGAAGAAAGATGAGGAAGGTGGTGCTACGATCTCCGAGGGGCCAAATGGCGAAGGCTTTTTGACCCTGCCAATCATTGTCACAAACATTTCCACGCCAGATTCTAAGCCCGCATATCTCAAGCTGAAATTGACCCTTCAAGGCAAAGACCTTGAAACAATTGAAGCGGTTCAGCCGATGCTGCCCCGCGTTCTGGATCAGTATAATGGCTTCCTGCGCGAGCTGCGGATGGAAGATGTTGCGGGGTCGGCTGGATACACGCGGCTGCAGTTGGAATTGCTTAAAAGGGTCAATCTGGCTGCTGCACCAGCACAAATTGATGCGGTTTTGATCGAAGAGATGCTTGTTCAATAATGGCAGATGACCTCGATCAAGACGCGATGGCCGAAGCCTGGGCCCTAGACGCCGCAGGTGATGGCTCTGAAGGTGGCGGAGATGCGTTTGCCGCTGAATGGGAAGCGATGGTTGGTGGCGAAACAGGCAAGCCTGTGTCTGCCGCCTTAATTGGTGCTGAGCGCGTTCTAAGCCAGGACGAGATTGATAGTCTTCTTGGTTTTGATCTGGGCGAAGAAGATAATGATGACAAAAACGGCATTCGAGGCATTATCAATTCGGCGTTGGTGTCCTATGAGCGCTTGCCGATGCTGGAAATCGTTTTTGATCGCCTCGTGCGGTTGATGACGACGAGCTTGCGTAATTTTACGTCAGACAATGTCGAAGTGTCGCTTGATCACATCTCTTCCATTCGTTTCGGCGATTATCTCAATTCCATCCCCCTGCCAGCCATCTTGGCCGTATTTCGCGCTGAGCAGCTCGATAATTATGGCTTGATGACGGTCGATTCCAATTTGATCTATTCCATTGTCGATGTGTTGCTGGGCGGTCGTCGCGGCAACACCGCTATGCGTATTGAAGGCCGCCCTTACACGACGATTGAGCGTATGTTGGTGACGCGGATGATCGAAGTCATCCTGCAGGACTTGGAGGCGGCGTTTGAGCCTTTGCGCAAGGTTGAGTTTTCGCTCGACCGGATTGAAACAAACCCCCGCTTTGCCGCGATTGCGCGCCCGGCAAACGCCGCCATTATGATCAAAATGCGCATTGATATGGAAGATCGTGGCGGTCGAGTTGAGCTTCTTTTGCCTTACGCAACACTTGAGCCAATCCGTAAAATGCTCATCCAACAATTTATGGGTGAGAAATTTGGCCGTGATAACATTTGGGAGGGTCACTTGGCGACTGAGCTTTGGTCCACCGACATGCAGGTCGATGCGGTTTTAGATGAGCTGCCATTGCCTCTGGGTCGGTTGCTCAATCTCCGTGTCGGTGAAACGGTTTTTCTTAACCAGCCCCCTGAAGGGACAGTTGAGTTGCGATGTGGGCAAATTCCGTTGGCCAAAGGCCGTATGGGCAAGATTGGGCGAGCCATTGCGGTTTGTCTGGATGAACCTTTAACCAATTCAGCACGTCGAGAACTATTAGGACAATGACAGATTATCTCATCCCTATCGCGCAGATTTTCCTAGCTTTTGCTTTGCTTCTCGTAGCGATTTTATGTCTGCGTCTGGATGCCAAACTCAATGCTCTGCGCAAAGGTAGTGATGGCGTTGCTGAGACCGCCGAGAAATTGGCGCAAGCCGTCACACGCGCTGAGAACGCGATCAAAGCGCTGCGCGAACATTCCGAAGACGCGACTTTGTCATTACAAAAACGCATTGATGAGGCTCAGTCAGTTTCAGACGGCTTGAAATTCTTGGCAACCACAGCGCGGGCTTTGGAGCCTAAACAAAGTGAGGCGCGTCCTGCGCGCTGGGACGATGACGGGTTTCAACCGGCCAAGCGCGAGCCGTCGGCGTCTTCGCGCTGGAGTGGCCTGCGATGAGCTTCAAAATCCGCCCCCTGACCGCGATCGCCGTTGCCTTGGGCGCATTGGGTGTCGCCCAAGCTGGCCGTTTGGCCTTTGATGCGTCTAGCGCTTTAGCTGCCGGTGACGCGCCTAAGGCCGCCGCACCCAAAGCTGAAAGCGCCACGCAAGCCTCCAGCGGGCCTAGTAGCGGTCCGCCCATGTGCTTGCCCGTCGATCTAGCTAAGGAAGCCGGCATCAGTGCCGCTGAGTTTCGCCTGCTCCAAAGTCTGCAAGAGCGTCGCCAGGCTTTGGATTCCCGTGAACGCGATATTGTCACACGAGAGAATGTTATTAAGGCCGCCGATGGCCGGATTGGCGAACGTTTGGCGTCACTGAAAGTGGTTGAAGCGAATATCCAAAAGCTCCTTGGTCAAGTCGACGAACAAGAGGCCGCGCGTATTCTCGCACTGGTCGCCGTTTATGAGAAGATGAAGCCCAAGGATGCCGCACGCATTATGGAGGGCCTTGATGAAGAGATCCTGATTAAAATTGCGCAGCGCATGAAAACCCAATCAATGGCGCTTATTCTCGCGAACATGACCGGTGAGCGTGCTCGGCAGGTGACTCGGCGCCTCGCGGCCATTGATTTGCCTGACATGACGCCCTTATCCAATAGCGCCCCCATGGCTGCAGACGCGCCGCCAGCAGCGGCCCAAGCACCGACGCCGGCTCCACCCGCGACAAGCGCTTCGGCGCGCGGTGCGGCGACCAACGCTAATCCGTCGTCAGCCTCGCCTAAGGCCAACCCGGGCGCGCCGAGTGCTGCGGCCAAGCAACAGGCGTCCAATTCGCAGCCTATGACAAACTCAGGCCCTGCTGGTGCTGGACCTAATCCGCCGCGCGTGCCCGACGTTCGCGCGCCAAACGCCCCCAATACGCCACAGCCAGCAGCGCGTGCGGCATCCGGGCAGGCACCCGCTGATCCGGCAACGCGCGGTCGCGCCGGAGGCGGGAACTCCGGGGCGCCGAAGGCATAGCAGCTTATCGCAGTATAGATTCAGTTTTTCGACTAACGGCTAGGGTTTGTCCCGTCTTTTTTGACTCAGAAGAGCGGGATAAACAGACCCTAAAACAAATAACTAGACGCGCTCTTGAGCGCTGAACTCATGTCACCCCTAGTAACGTCAACTTAACCGCGACTGGCGATACTCCTATTCAATTCATGGATCACAAAGCCCGACTTTAATGTCCTTTTTGCGTCGCCTTCTTGCCTATTGCGTTTGTGTGGCTGTCGCCTCGCCACCCCTTGCCTATGGGCAGACTGTACCTGCACCGTCGGCCCAAGCCGCAGCCAACCAGCCCGGTATGCGGGGGGTTGTGCTTTCGGGCATGCAAACTGAGACTTATGCCCGCCTCATGATCAAGTGGCCAGCGGGCACGACGATAGAAGCCAATGCCTCACTGAATGGTGGGATGGCGTTGATCCGCTCGCCTCGCGCGCTTGAAGTTGATCCCGCCGTTTTTGCGCGCTCAGCACCCCAATTTATTGCCGCAGCCGCTCTCAGCGCTGATAAGCGTACCATTCGTTTGGCTTTGGTGCAGCCAGTCCGTATCGGTTCCAGACGCAGTGGTGATACTCAAGCTTTCGATCTGATTAAGCCTGATGCCGACAATCCGCCAGCATTTAGCAATTTGGACGAACCCACCTCCGCGCCAAGTGAACGGGCTCAAGCGCCGTCCACAAGCCAGGCATTGGCAAAAATGGTCAATTCGCCAGCCCCCGTCGGTGCACCGCGGGTGGAGGTACAAGCCGCTGTCTCAGCGGACTTCACGCGCCTACGTCTCACCAACACTGTCAGCGGTGCGAGCCTGCCGGCTCATGGCTATGCGCGAACCGGCGACCGGATGGCCATTGCGATACCAGGGCAATATGCACTTGACATCGCCAGCTTGCGGACACGGCCCCCTGCCCGAATCCGCGATAGCGCGCGCTATTCCGCACCCAGCAATACTGCATTGGTTCTAGATCTAGATCCTGGTAGTGTGGTGCGACATACACGCGAAGGCGATGCGATCATCATCGACATTCTGCCCCCCGGCGCCAATCCCAATTCGGTAGAAGCGTTGCAGGCCCAAGCCGCAGCAAATATCGGCAAAGCATCAACGGCGCGGCAACAAGGCGTTAAGCCAACCCCGCCCCCACCCCAAGTTAAGGGCGCGTCGCCGGCACCTGAAGCTGTCGCCAGTACGCAGCCAGAAGAGATGCCCCTAACAGAAAGGCCTGATCCAGCACCTTCAGGCCTTGTCAAGGTTTCGGCTACGCCCCAAGGGGAGGATATCGTACTTGAGTTTGGGTTCGATAGCCCAGCACCTGCGGTCATCTATCGCCGTGGCGATTCAATCTATGCCTTATTTGCCACGCCGGCTCAGTTTGAGGTTTCCAGCGTAAAGCCCTCTGGCGCGATCAGCGCAATTATCCCAGTTAAAGGGCAGGGGGTCTCTGGTGTCCGGATCACCGCACCGCCGCAAGTGTTGGCAAGTCCACGTGCTTTGGGTGGAAAATGGCGCGTGACGCTTGGGAAAGACGCTGGCAGCCCATCGCGCGGCGTCAGTATAGAGCGCGAAACAGCAGCCGATGGTACGGGCAGAGTGAAAGCCTTGGTTCCTGACAGTGTCGCTACCGGAGAACTGGTTGATCCGGTTGTTGGCGATACGCTTTTATTGGGCCTGGCGCTTGGCCCAGCTACGCCCCTAACCATGAAGCGTTCTTATCTGGAAGCTGCTTTGCCCGAAACCTTTCATGGGTTGGTCGTTGCACCCCGCACCGAAGACTTTGAATTGCGCCGCGCGCTTGACGGATTTGTGTTGGTGCGTCCCAACGGCATGGCTTTGTCTGAAGGTGGGCTTGATAAAGAGGCAGCCGGACTCGCATCCGAGGCACCTGGCTATGTGGATCATGACAAGTGGCGCTTGGGTCCAAAGGCTGATTACATGCGCAGTCTCGATCGGTTACGCCGTGCCGCGTCTGCGGAAACCGACAACCCCACAGCCGGCATCGCTAAGCGCTTGGATCTTGCGCGGTTTCTGATTGCCTGGGACCTTGGTGCCGAAGCGGTCGGTGTCTTGGGGCAGCTGAGGTCAGACGCGCAAATCATGGCACAGTCGCCAGAGGTAATAGCCTTGGAGGGCATTGCTCATGTTTTGATGGGGCATGGAAAGCAAGCGCTGGACCTTTTATCGCAGCCCGAAGTGGACAGGGACCCTGCGTCTCAATTGTGGGCAGGTCTGGCCGCTCAAATGGACGGGAATCCAGAAGAAGCCAAAACACGATTTGATCGCGGGGCTAGCGCACTTGCCCAATTCGCGCCTCAACAACGCGCCTCATTCCAGCTAGCTCATGCCAACGCCGCCTTAGACTTGGGTGACGTAAGTCTGGCAAGCACACTGGCTGGAAAAGCCCGTGATGACGCGGGCGACATGACGACAAAATGGCGCGCGCAATTACTGCTGGCGCGAGCGTTGGCGGGCCTGGGGCAGACTGGGGAAGCTCTCGCAAGCCTGGCTTTACTTGAGACTGTCCCAGACCGAGAGGTCGCGGCCCGGGCCACTTATGAAAAAGCCATTATTGGCATTGATTCAGGAAAAGTTGGCATTGCCGATTCCATTCGCGCATTGGATGGTTTGCGCTACGCTTGGCGCGGTGACGCCTTAGAGCTTGACGTGTTGCGGCGTCTAGGTGGGCTTTACATAACCAGCGGCAACATCCGCTCTGGCCTCACAACGATGACAGCGGCGGCTTCGCTGCGCCCCGATTTGCCAGCGGCGCGAAAAATGCGAGATGAGCTTTATAAGCAATTCACATATCTGTTTCTGGAAGGGGGGGCTGATGGCCTCGACCCCATTCAAGCGCTTGCTTTATTCTATGATTTCAAAGACCTTGCCCCAATTGGACCGGAGGGCGACCGCATGGTGCGTGGCTTGGCTGACCGCCTTGTGGCGCTCGATCTTTTGCCTCAGGCTACAGCTTTGCTGCAGCACCAAGTCGACAATCGGCTGGATGGATTTTCCAAAGCTCAAGTCGCCACTGACCTTGCCGCTCTTTATCTCATGGACCGACGCGCCGAACCCGCTCTCCAAGCCATCTGGAATAGCCGGGTCACGCAGCTGCCCGAAGCGCTCAATGCCCAGCGCCGCATTATTGAAGCCGCTGCTTTAGGGGAAATCGGGCGAACGGATCATGCGCTGGAACTGATTGAGTTTGACACCTCGCCGGATGCCTCGCGCCTGCGCGCAGAGCTTTATACGCGGGCGGGTGATTGGCCCAAAGCCGCGCAAAACGCACGTGCGACTTTGCCCGCACCAAAATCTACATTTGAACCCGAAGAAGCCGGTGAAGTGCTGCGTGCAGCGATAACAACCTCAATGGCTGGTGATAAAGCGGGCCTGCAAAGCCTCGTTAATCGCTATGCTGCGCCGATGGGAAAAAGCGCCTATGCCGAAGCCTTTAAAGTGATCGGAGGACCTGCAATCCCCGATCAGGCCGCTTTGAGATCAGCTGTTGCCTCAATCACGGGTGGCTCACCCTATAATGCCATGATGAAGCGCTTGCGTACTCGCCTAACGCGGATCGCGCCTCCACCGTCAGAAGCGGGTATCGAGGCCGCGCAAAAAAATGTTCGACCAACTGATGGGAATGCAAATCCAACCGCGCAAACGGCGGCTCTTGTCCCTGAGCGAAAGCCCGAAGTGTCAAGGCCTATAGCGCCAATACCTGCCCCTAGGCCAGCGCGCGTGGCGCAAGCCTCGCCACCCAAAAAGAGAAACACCTCTGAACCAGCGCAAAAGCAAGCTGCACCCGCGCGTGTCCAAGCCCCACGCGATCCGGCACCTCCACCAGTTATGGGTCGATAAGCCAAGGAAAATCACCTCAACGAGGAACCGCAAATCTAACGATGCGCGTCTTGTCTAGCCGTTTCGCTTGGGAAGGGTTTTAGTGCCTCTTCTGGCTCACCATAAGCCATCATGACAAATGATTCTTAATACACCTGAGGGTTCAATCGAAACGCGATAGGCACTAAAAGGCTCTGCGAATACCCATTAGCGCTTGGCGGGGCGGGCCGGCGAACAAGCCATCCGTTCGGGTTGATATGTATCTCTTATCGGCCAAATTGTGGACACTGAGATAAAGCTCAAAGTCTTTCGAAGGCGGCTGATAGCTGAGCCCGACATTAACAAGACTATAGGAAGGTAGGATACCTAAAGTGCCATCGAGCGAGGGTGCAATCGTGTTTTTGGCGTCGGCAAATTGTTCGCCGACATAATGCACGCTAATCGTGGCTCCAAATCCGCTTTGCGTCTCCACGCCAAGGGCCAAATCGCCCAGCCAATTTGGCGCATAGGGGATTCGATTGCCCCGCACACGCGCGGCCCCTTCACCAACATCGCTGCCAAATTCAGCCTTCGACAGATGTGTTAAAGACAGGCTGGTCCAAGGCCTAAAGGCCCCCAGTTTGCCATCGGCCCACTCATGACGCACAAAGAGCTCGCTTCCGGCATGGGTCGCTTTTCCAGCATTGACCAAAGTACCACTGGCGAGGCCAAGGAGTGGTCCGGCCACAATCAACTCGTCAAAATCGAGCCAGAAAGCTGTGGCCTCAATACGTGTGGCAGGCTGAATAGACGCTCTGACTCCCAGTTCATAATTCGTGCTTTCTTCTGCGCGCACTTGGTTAGCCGGCAGCAGAGGATCGACGTCACGGTCGGGGCGTGGGGGCGCAAATCCCCTATGAACACCGCCAAAAATCTCCAATCCCTCGCGCACGGTCCAATTTGCACCGATACCCGGCAGGGTCAGGTTTTGGCTCGATGACGCGGTTAGATCGCGCGGCAAAAAGTTGGCGGTTACTGACCGATTGGTTGTGTCAATCTGCTCATTGCGTAACCCCGCACTGATATTGACACTGCCCACGCTCAATGTCGCCATGAGGTAGGTTGCAATGGCGTCGGTTTTGATCAGGTTTTGATCCCGCAGCAAAGTTCCCGCCGATGTCTCGCGGGCGTCCGCGGTCAGGCCATTATAGCGGCGGCGGTCAGCATCCTCTCTATGGATGCGCGCTCCTATGACGGTCGTTAGATTATGGTCAAACAGCTTGGTGGAGGCCGTCAGGGTCGATTCGATACCAGAAAAGAAGAAAGAACGCGGCCGCATTTTGTTGCCACATCGCGCAGCAAAGCGCTCATAATCGGTGCGGGCGCTGCCGATGCATCCTGTGTCAGGGTTGGCCGTCATTGTATCGGTGGAGGTGTCGGTTTGCCGATAAGACGCGCGAAACGTGTCGGCGGCATAGACTTGTGTGCGCAGGGAAAACTTTTGCCCCCATGCCGCGTCATGCACCAGATGAATAGCGCTGCGGGTCAGATCGAAATGATCATTGGCAAAAGGATTGGTGTATGGGTTTCGCGCAAAACGCACAGCATCCAGCCCCGCCTCGGTTAGATCCGTGTCTTCGACAAAATGCGTGAAACGCGCGGTCAGCGTCTGACTTTCACTCAGCTTTACCACCGACTTCAAGGCGAAATCAGAAAAGCGGGTTGAATGACCGTCACGCGTGCCGTCGCTTTGTTTGTGCAATAGGTCCAGACGCACGCCGCCCTGATCATTGCCGGTCCCCAGCATCAGGTGAGCGGACGAGAAGTTGCGCGTACCCAGTGCCACATCCAATTGGCCGCCAGTGCGATCGGGCGCAGCTTTGGTTATGAAGTTAATCATACCGCCTAGGCTTTGAGGCCCATAGAGAATTTCACCAGAACCCTTGAGGACTTCAATCCGCTCAATGCGCTCAAACGGTGGCACATAATGAGCCGAAGGCTCAGAATAAGGGGCCGGCTGGATCGGCATCCCGTCTTCAAGCAGCAGCGTGCGGGCGGAACGCCGTGGTGTCAGCCCGCGGACAGAAATATTGACCTTCAGCCCAAACAAATCCTCACTGACCACTTGGACGCCCGGCACCTGCTGTAGCACATCTGCGACCGAAATGGGCCGCAAGCGGGCAAGATCTTGGCTCGAAATCTCAAATATCGAGCCGGCAACGCTGGATTTGTTGCGCAATATAGAGCCCGAAACCACGACGGTCTCAACGGCGGCGCCCTCGGCCTCACTGGCCGCCGCAGATTGCCCCGCGACGACCGATAGGATCACAGAGACAGAGGCGGCAAATTGCCCTTTTCTATTCATCCTCATCCTCAAGTTGGAATGGGCTAAAGGTTGAATTGGTGAGCTTAGGATAGGGCGTCGACCAGCCTTTGACTTCGTGCCAGACGATCCGGTTGAGTTCTGCGGTTGGAACCGCATCGGGAACCGAGAAATTCATGCGCGCTGAAGCCAATGCGCCAGCTCTGCGCGCGCCAGTTAGAGCCGAGACTGGCGGATTGAGTTCTAGCAAATCTTGCTTTGGAACAAGCGCGGTGTGGGGGCGCAGATCCGCATTATTGGTAAAGCTCGCGCTCATATCGTTGGCAATCAGATTGAACAAGGACAAGGACGGTAGACCTAAGATCAACTCGATAGATTTGAGCATGCTTTGATGCGAATACATGGTCGAATCGACATGATTACGGCGCGTATAAGGGCTGATGGCCAAAGCGACGGTGCGGTGGCCATCGACATGGTCGACGCCATTTTGGCTGTCGTCTTCAACAACGAAGATCGCCATTTTCGGCCAGAACTTGGATTTGCTTAAGCCTTCAACAACTTGCCCAAGCGCTAAATCATTATCAGCGACCATGGCGCGTGGTGTGTTGGTGCCAGGACGCGTGCCACTGGTGTGATCACTTGGCAGCAACATGACCGTCAGGTGCGGCATAGTGCCCGTTGCTTCATATTCCTTCAGCTTGTCCAGGAAGATGCGGGCGCGCACGACGTCTGGAATGTCCATGCTATAGGCTGGGAAGTTGCGCACCAGCGCACGGTCCAGCGGTGGAATAGGAGACCTCGTGTTCCACATATTGGCGAAATTATCGCCCG
>JBEINE010000154.1:0-6989 GCA_040378245.1 Hyphomonadaceae bacterium
ACACATTCATCGTCACTGACCACAAATCCGTAGCCCGAAGTTGAGACCACTAGGCGTTCGCCACTCGGACTTGGCAAGAACATGGCGATAATGTCGTGCTCCTCACCCAAATCAATCGACAAGCGCACGGGTTCGCCAAACCCACGGCCCATGGGTAACTTATCGCCAGCCAGCGCAAAGGACCGCCCATCCGTCGCAAACAGGATAATCTTATCGGTTGTCTCGGCATGAAGCGACAAATGGGGGCCGTCGCCATCTTTGAACTTTACCGTCGATATATCCTCAATTTTGCCTTTCAGTGCGCGTATCCAGCCCTTTTGCGAAAGGATGATGGTCACGGGCTCGCGCACGACAAAGGCGTCAGCGCTTAACAAGACGGCTGATGGGGCCTCGCTGAATGTGGTGCGTCGCGCGCCCAATGCTGTGGACGCCGCAAAGACCGACGCAATCGCGCGCAATTCCTGATCAGCCTTTGCCCATTGCAGATCGGGCGACGCCAACATGGCGACAATGCCGTCACGCTCTTCTTGGAGCGCCTTTTCCTCGCGTCGAATTTCCATTTCTTCGAGCTTACCAAGATTGCGCAAGCGGGTATCGAGGATGGCGGTTGTTTGAATGTCTGTGAGATTAAAAGTGGTCTGTAGGACGGCGCGGGGTTCATCCTCATAACGGATGATGCGGATGACTTCGTCGAGATTGAGGAAGGCAATCAACAAACCCGCCAAAACCTCAAGGCGCGCTTCTATTTTTCGCAAACGCCACCCCGCGCGCAGGACAATAACCTCGCGCTTATGGTCGAGGAACGCCTTGAGGCATTCAATCAGATTCATCACGCATGGCGCACCTTTGGCGTCCAACACATTGAGGTTCATCGAAAAACGACTTTCAAGGTCGCTTAATCGAAACAGGCTTTCCATCAATTGCTCTGGGTCAACCGTTCGGGCACGCGGTTCCAGCACAAGACGGATGTCTTCAGCGCTTTCATCGCGCACATCGCCCAGAAGCGGCGCTTTCTTGGTTTCGATCAACTCCGCCAAGCGCTCAACGATTTTGGACTTTTGCACGTGATAGGGCGTCTGCGTCACAATGATCCGCCACGTGCCGCGCCCGCCATCTTCAACGTGCCAGCGCGCACGGGTTTTGAAGCCGCCTTTGCCCGTGGCATACGCCTCGCGGATGGCGGCGCGGGTTTCGATGCAAATGCCGCCTGTGGGGAAATCTGGCCCCGGCACCAGCTCTAAAATCGCATCAAGACTGGCGTCAGGCTCTTTGATCAAGAGCAAACAGGCATCAATGAGCTCGGCCGCATTATGCGGCGGGATCGACGTCGCCATGCCCACAGCAATACCCATTGACCCATTAGCTAGCAGATTGGGGTAGCCCGCTGGCAATACCGCAGGCTCTTGATCTTCTTGGCTGTAAGTCTCCCGGAAAACGACGCTGTCTTCCTCGACCCCATCCATCAACAGGGCACCAACTTCCGTTAGCCGCGCCTCTGTGTAGCGATAGGCCGCCGCTGAATCGCCATCTATATTGCCAAAATTGCCTTGCCCATCGACCAAGGGGTAGCGCACTGAAAAATCCTGCGCCAAACGCACCAAAGCATCATAAATCGCACTGTCACCATGGGGGTGGTACTTCCCCATCACATCGCCAACAATCTTGGCGCATTTCTTGAAATTGCTAGCGGGGTTTAACCCCAATTCACCCATGGCGTGAATAATCCGCCGCTGAACAGGCTTTAGCCCATCGCGAACATCGGGGAGGGCCCGACTGGTGATTGTCGACAAGGCATAGACAAGATAGCGGCTTTCCAGAGCGCGGTCAAAGGGCTCGTCAATGATGTGACCACTATCGCCGCCACTACCGTCAAGATCAATTAGGTCGCTCATCAAGTTCCAGCCCTACGAATCATGGACCGAGGATGGCAGGAATGAGCGCCATGCGCGACGTCTGTGGACAGTCGGCATTGGGCCAGCGATAATCACTCTGGATGGCTAAACATCCCAAAAACCTTGACGTTGCGGGCAAAGTAATGGCGTTTGGCATTATGAAGACTAAGGTGCCCATTGTTATAGCAGCGTGCCTATGCGTGGCAGGACTTGGATCAGTGGTAGCTCTTGCGCAAACAGCGCCAAATGCAAACACCACTGCGAACCCATCCACCATTTTCCAAGCTGATCCATTTGAAGTGACCCCGCCCCCCGCCCCTACTCGAGCCGAAACGACGCGGATTGAGGATGCTCCAGTTGACCTACCAGCCAACCCGCCATCCGACTGGTCGCCGGGGATGACAGCGGATCCACTGCCCGAACCCGCAAGGTCACCGATCTTGCCCCGAGTTAACCAAAAACCGTCAAAGTCGCTGAGCGATTTGGGCGTGCAGCCATCAGAAGGCACCCCTTCGGGGGGTAGCGCTTGGGACGAAGCGGGTGGACGGCAGGCTGCGCAAGCGCAATTATTGGCCCGCGCCAGCCGTCGAGAGCGCGCTGTGGATCCGATGAAGCGCGCGGACCTCCGTCAATTGTCGCGCGTCATGGGGTCTTTGCACGCTTTGCGGGTTTCGTGTGCTGGGCGCGATGATCAGACTTATCGCTCGCGCATGGCGACTTTGCTTGATTTGGAAGCCCCTGATGGCGGCGAGTTGCGTGGTCCTTTGGTGGATGCGTTCAATGGCGGTTTCCAGGCCTATGGTCGGGGGACAGGCACCTGCCCCACTGACGCACGTACGCAGGAGGCCGGCTTAGCAAAGAACGGCTTTGCCTTGGCCCGCGCTATGAGCGCGCGATATCGCCCGATTGCTAAAGCACAAACCGACTCTGAACTACCCCCAGCGACAGAGCCGCGCAAGAACGCCCCCTCAGCGGTTCAATCAGACCAGCCTGGACGTGCGGCATGGAACACAATGACAGCCAATTAGACTGTCATTGTCGCCCGAATGACAAGCAAGACTCCCGTCACAATCAGCGTCAATCCGATGATGCCGCGCGCATTGAGCCGCTCTTTAAACTTAAGCCAGCCCATCAACGTAGATGCGGGTGCTTCAACCAAGGCATTGACCGCCCGAACCAAAGCCGCGGGCGCGAGGGTTAAAGCCGCGAACCAACAGGCCGACGCCGCCGCACCGGTAAATCCAGCCAGCAGTGACGCCCGCAGGTCACCGAACAGCGCATTGAGTGCGCGCCGATCAACGACAAAAAGAATGCTACCCAAAACGACACTTTGCAGCGTTTGCGCCAGAACCAGTGTCAGTGTCGACGAGAAGAACGGCGACGCGGGGTCCAATTCCAACCCAGACACGCGGTAGGCATTTGCCGACACCGCAAAGCACGCCCCAGATACCAGTCCAAAAAAGCCAGCCTGAAAGGCCCCCGGCCCTGCCTTTAGCCCTGCCGCTAACCCACCACTCGGCCATGAAGCTGATAACAAGCCCAATGTGGCCAAAACAATGCCAACCCAAGCCCAAACACTCAATTGGTCACCTAGAAAAATCGCACCAAACAAAGCGGCTAAGGGCAGGCTCATATGCTGAAAGGTTGACCCCAACGCAAACGAAGACGCGCGCATTGAGGCCATGAGCGAGGCTGTTGCACACACTTGAGCCATCGCGCCGACTGGCAACATAATTGCGACCGTCATGCTGAACCCGAACGCGACAGGGGGATCGAACCACCAAACCAGGCCCAAGAAAATCAGCGCAAATGGCAGGCCAAACAAGAACCTCACGAGCGTTGCCCCCCAAGCTCCAGCTTCATCGGATAAGCCTCGCTGTGCGGCATTACGGACGATTTGCAAGAGACCCGCAACAAGTGAAAGAGGCAACCACAAAATATTCACGGACAGATTCCTGTATAATGACGACGTGGCTTTATTTAAACGCGGACGTTCACGAAGAAAAAGAAACGCTCATCCCCTATTCGCCACGTCATTTCGGGCCTATTAGACTAGAGGCGATGCAAAGGAAATCTTGATAAGAGGAATCCACACATGACGAATAGAACGACTATCATTTCCGCTGGATTGATCGCTTTAGGGATTGCATTTGCAGGTTTTTCAGCTGGGCAATCCTTGGTCCATTCCCGTCTTGGATTTCGCACGGTCACCGTCAAAGGCCTGTCAGAGCGGCCGGTTAAAGCTGACCTCGGCTTCTGGCCGATCAGTTTTGTTGCCACTGGCGACAGCTTGGAAGAAGCCCGTCAGGCGTTGACGACGTCTGAGACCGCTGTATCGGCCTTTCTCGTCTCGCGGGGCTTTCCATCCTCATCCTTTCAAGTTCAAAATATTCGCGTCGAGGATAAACTGGCCAGCTCCTATTCGGGCAGTGGCTATAGCGGTCCGCGATTTGTCTTGACTGAGAATATGCTCGTCAAGACCAATGAGGTCGACAAGTTGGCCCAAGTGGCGCGCAACACCGGTGATCTTCTGAAAGCTGGCGTGGTGTTTGCCTCTGATGGCGGCAGCAATGGCCCTTCATTTCAGTTTACGGGCCTCAACGACATGAAGGGTGCGCTTCTGACTGAAGCTACCCAGCGCGCCCGTGAGGCGGCGGACAAATTTGCGAAGGAATCTGGCGCGAAAGTCGGTGCTATCCAAAACGCCAACCAAGGCGTGATTGAGGTCAATGCTGCCGTCGATATTCCAGACAGTCCACCTGATCGGCAAATCGACAAGAAAGTGCGCGTGGTAACAACCATCACCTATTTTTTGAAGGACTGACGGGGCACTTAACCAACTCCAAACGCCTCTAGACGAAACACATTGCGCCCAGCCTTATGCTGGACTGAACCTGTTCGCCCCACACTTTCTCGCGATTGAAGATCAAGCATCATATCCTGATCGCCTTTCGGGGTATTGGCGACAAAGCGGCGGCCTGCACTGTCACGGCCGATGATGATACCCATTCGCATGCCTTCGCGCGCATGGACGACGGTATAGGCCTCAATCGTCGCAGGCCCTTCTGGCGTTTCGATGATCGGCGGGCTACCCAAGCTGTCAATCTGGGCTTGGTAGATGGCCTTGGGGCGGCGCTCCCAAGGCCCCTGCGTCGGCTTTGTGGAATAGATGCCCGCAGAATGCTTGGTCAAAAACCAGCCATTCGCATTCACCAGACCGAATTGCCCTGGTGCCGCTTGGCAGCGATGCAAAGCCTCAACGATGGCATGCATTGAATAATTATTGCCTGGCCCACCAAAATACGGCAGGCCGCCGGTTAGCGTCAGGCCCCGATGATCTTGAGCGTCGATACCCAGTGCATCCACGGCAAGGCGAACCGCGATGGGGAAGCAGGAATAGAGGTCAAAAAAATCCATATCGGCGGCGGTTTTGCCAGCCATTTCCAAAGCCTCCTGAAGGGCCGCCGCCATCGCAGGACTGCTGTGATAATTCACACGCTCAAGCACGTTCCACTTTTCAACAGTGTCGGCACATCCGTGCAAGAACACCATTTTGTCCTCAGAAATGCCCAGAGATTTGGCATGCTCATAGCTGGCCATGATAAGTCCAGCCGATTGATCAACCTGAATGATCGCATTGAGATATTTGGGATAGGGAAAGCCAATCATCCGATTGTTGGGGCCAATCGTAATGAGGTCTTCGGCCGTATGCGCAGTTGGAAACCAAGCATAAGGGTTTTGGGATGCGACGCGCGAAAAGGGCGCAAATAACGCGCCCAACGACTGTCTGTGAGGTTCCAAATCCTGCTCATGATGAGCGCGGTAAGCATTTTCAAACAAAGGATAGACATTAGCGGGAAACTCCAACCCATGGGCCGCTTCATGGGCTGTGCAGCCAGGACGAGGATCGCCAAACATGGTGGGCAGTTCGGGGTCGTCGATGTCATGGGCTTGGAGTGCCTCAATCTGGCCGGCTTGAATCTGCTTCATCATCGAGCCAAGAAACTCAGCCCCCACCAGCAAAACCAGTTTGTTCTCGCCCTTGGCGATCCGCTCAGCAGCTTCATTGACCAAGGCTTGCGGCGTGTTACCGCCCGCATGGGTATAGGTGCGCCACTTAGGATCGGCACCCAAAGCGCGCGCCAGTGCATTGGGCGGATTTTTCGCCCGCGGGATTGGCATTTTACTGACAGATCCAGCCGCATCAATGGTAAAGCCAACCACCGCCAGCCCATCAAGACTTTGCAAGATGGCGGGGTCCAAATTGCCGTCTGTACAGGCAGCGCGGGCCGCAATCGCACACATCTCAATCGGGGCGGGACAGTCAGGAGCTTCGCCGCGAAACGTAAACTGGCCACCAGCGATGAGCACGGGGGTATGTGGTAAAATCAAAATTCACCTCCTTGCGGACACGATTTCTTTGACGGACTATTGAGGGGACGGATTAGCGCGGATTTTCAGCGCGGTCGAGCCGCATAAATTATAGGCACATTTCGTCTATTTTTTAGGCAATTTCCGTCAATCGCCTTCATCGCGCACCTTCCAACGTCGCGACTTGCAGCCCTCAAAGCTATGCGCGTTCCAACGACTGGCGATGAGACCGATCCAGCGTCAAAGGCGTGACACTTTCACCTCCATCGAACAGGGCGAGACCATGAAAAAGATCGAAGCCGTAATCAAGCCTTTCAAATTGGATGAAGTCAAAGAGGCCCTGCAAGAGATGGGCCTCCAGGGCATGACTGTGGTTGAAGCCAAAGGTTTTGGTCGCCAAAAGGGCCACACGGAACTCTATCGCGGGGCGGAATATGTCGTAGACTTTCTGCCGAAGTTGAAGCTAGAAGTTGTCGTCAGCGACGATCAGGTCGAAGCCGCCGCGATGGGACCGGAGTTCAGCGATCCATCGCAGGAACCCGCCAACGATGCGGGCTACCTGCTCGCCGCCGAGCGGGCCCAGGTCGTCGAGTGGCCGGTCAATCCGCAGTTCGAGTCACTCTTCGCCAGCACCATGGATGCTGCCCTCAAGACCGGCACGATCAGCGTGCGCGAGGCGATCGACACCTTCCTGCGCGACTGGCGCAGCGAGAGTCAGTCGCCGCT
>JBEINE010000049.1:0-16208 GCA_040378245.1 Hyphomonadaceae bacterium
GGTGATGAAGCCGACGCGACGCCCTTTAAGGGCCGAAAACCCATCACCGGCCAGTCGGTCAATACCGAAGCTGACTTTCTGTGATATAGAGGAAATTGCGGACGATGATTGGCTGGTGCTGCAAGCGCCAGTCAGTGATAAGCCGGCCCCAACGCCCATAAGATTAAGTATGTCACGCCGGTTCATAGAATAACACAATCCTTTTTGAGCTTAGCCTTTGGATGAACCAGAACCCGGTTTGGTCGGTGTGTCGATCCCAGCGGACGCCAAAGCCGCGTCTAATTGATCCTTTGCGAAGCCCGTGACAAGCCTGCCGTTGATCACAAAGCCCGGCGTGCCATTAATGCCAAGCTCTGTCGCCTGTTGGCGCACGCCTGCCACTTGCGCTTCAACTTTCGGGTCGGCCATATCGCGGAGCAGCTTTGTTGTATCAAGGCCAACGCTCTCGGCAATTTGCAAGACTTGCTCTTGAGCGAGATCACCGCGAGCTGTCATCAATGCGCGATGAAACTCTCGGTATTTGCCCTGCTTATGGGCAGCGATGGCAGCTTTGGCCGCAAGGTGGGAGTTCTCGGAAAGGATCGGCAGCTCTTTGAAAATCACCCGCACGTCCTTGCGGGTCTCCAACACGTTCCAAACCCAGTCGTTAGCGGCATGACAAAAGGCGCATTTATAATCAAAAAACTCTATCATCGTAATCTTAGCATTGGCTGGACCAAAGGCCAGTTCGGCGTGATCACGCTTCAATGCCGCAAAGCTTTGCGCCACTTTCTCATTTTGTACCCGCATTTGCTTGGCCTCAAACGCGCGTTGGGCTTCAAGCAAGATTTCAGGGTTGGTGATGAGGGTGTCACGGATCAGTGCCCGCACGGCGACTTGCTGTTCAGCCGTTAGCGCCTTCAGCGGGTCTGCGTCCGCTTTAGCGGCTTGCGACTCTGTCACACTATTTGTTGGGTTTTGAGGTTTGGCGCTGGCGTCACTCTGTGGTGTTTTCGTGCAGCCCACCGTTACAAGACCAGTCAGTGCAAGAGCCATAATCACCAGTAGAGAACGCATTGGTAGCTCCGTTTCTTTTAACTTCTGCCTGCGCTGCATAGGCCTAAACGGTTAATGAAATGTCTTAATGGTCACCGTGATGGTCATTGTGGCTTTCAGTCGGTGCGGCGAATCGTAATCCAGCTGCATCTGAGCGCACGAGGGGAACCATTTCGAAGTTACGACGTTCGCCATTGGGTGGTCCTCTGCGAGCCACCTTGGCCGCAATAGGGGCCGTGATGATGTCAATGTCGCTGGCCCTTTGCCATTGAGGCGTGGACCGAGAGAGATTGCGTAGCGCCACTTGGGCAAACCGGTTAGCACGCACCACATCGCCTAATGCATAGGCCTCCTCAGCTGTCGCGAGCCTAGCGAGGCCTGTTTGACCATTTCGATCCGCGATAATCGCCAATTGGTTCCAGGCAAAGGCATTATCGCTTTCAAGGCGCAGCGCTTCGCGTAAATTGGTCTCCGCTTCGGCGCGAAGATCCACCTTCTCAGTCGCAATCAGGGATCGCGCCAGCCCAACACGCAACAAAGCCTCATTGGGTGCCAATTCGACAGCGCGTCGATTGGGGCCAACAGATTCTTCTGCTTTGCCATTCTCATAATAGATTTGCCCTAAAAGCTCATGAAAATAGGGATTGTCTGGTTGTTCAGCGATCAATTTTCGGGTCTCGCGGGTTGCTGTCACCAAATCAGGCGCGCGAAAAGCGGCCACCGCACGGGCATAGCGCGCATAGATGGATTGGTCCGACTGCGGATATTTGATGAAGGTTCGCGCCGGGGTATAGAGAAAGCCTTGAATTTTGGCATGCGCCATTTTCAGACGATCAATATCGGCAGGGCTATCTTGCGCGTCGCGATGCTCTTGCTCATTGACGCGATTTTGCAGCGCTTGAATGCGATCACCCGATAAGGGGTGGGAGCGGAAATAGGGCTCACGGCGGGCCTCTCCGAGAATCTCATTATAGCGGAACTTGTTGAAAAATGAGACGAGGCCTTTGCCCGACTGCCCGGTTTTTTCTAGAAATGTCACGGCAGCTTGATCAGCGCTGCTCTCCTGCACACGCGTGAAGGTGAAAAAACTCAGCAAGGCAAACTGCTGAGAACTCGCCAAAAGAGCTGCGCCAGCATCGGGAGCCCCGGCCGCAATCGCTAGAAGACCGAGTGCCACTGTAACATAGGCTGGGGTCATGGCCGCGCGTATGGCGGCGTCTGACCTTGCCAAATGCCCGCCCGATATGTGCCCAGTTTCGTGAGCGATAACGCCCTTGAGCTGATTGGGTGTTTCGGCCTCTAGGATCAAACCCGTGTGAAGAAAGACGTTCTGCCCATTTGTCACAAAGGCATTAAGCGTCTTATCGCCGACCAGATAGATTTTAACATCCTTAGGATTGAGGCCAGCCGCGACAAAAATCGGGTCCGAATAATCTCTCAAAGTGGCTTCAATTTCAGCGTCGCGCACCAAGGATTGGGCTTGGCTTAGGCCTGGCAGCAGCGCCAGAGACACAGCGAGCGCAAGTTTGGTTAGCGTGGTTTTCACAGCCAAGGCATAAGGCGTTGTTAAGAGGGATTTCGACGGTGACAAACTTCCAACACTCCTTTGTTTGGTGCGTGGTCCTATAGGGAAGGGGGGAAGGGCGTTGCACGCCCTTACACCAACATCTGACGCCATTTAGGCATTTTCGCGGCACCTCGTTTTGATGCCGATGTTACACCCCCTGTGGCGAGCGCGATGCGGCTGCCCTCACGCCCCAAACAATTTAGCCGCATTGCGTGACCACCAACCGCTGCGTTTAGGTCCCGATTCAACAATCACTTCAACGGGTTCTTCAACTGTGATAGCCACAGGTATATCCGCAACCACAGGCTTGGCGGCTTTCTTTCGCTTGGGAGCCACCGCACCCGCGTCGATTTCGGGGATCGGGTCTGGAGCGGCCTCGACCATTTCGATCTTTGTCGCTTCTGCTTCTTCGGGTGGGGTTTCCAAAGTTGGCGGCTTGGCAACTTGACCTTCGTCGTCAGACTTCTTCTTACGCGCTGGGCGTTTGCGCTTCGGCGGCGTTTCGGCTTGAGGCAGGTCTTCTAGGGGCGCTGCAACAAATTCTTCAGTTTCCTCGGGGGGCTGAACAAGGGTCGCCACGCCAGCGATATCGCTTTCTTGATCAGCAGACGGGCCGTCAGCCTCAATGTCGGTCTGAGTTTCGGGTCGGACCGCTTCGCCCTCGCGGCGACGACGACCACCACGGCGTCCGCGTCGCCGCCTGCGCCTGGCTTGAGCTTCGGCCGCTGTTTCCCCGTCGGGGGCTGTTTCGTCTTCGCTATCGCGATCCCCATCGGCGTCCTCACTTTGGGCACTGGCGACGTTGGGTTGCCCATCCTCGTCAACTTCTATCACGGCCAAAGGTGCATCGTCGCGCCGGCCGCGACGGCGGCGACGGCGACGTTTGTTGCCATCACGACCGCCGTCTTCTTCGTTATCGGCGGCTTTAGCTTCGGCTGTTCCTTCATTTTCTTCGTCGTCAGTGTCGTAATCATCGTCGCTTTCTGCCTCAATGATCTCCTCATCTTCCTCAACAGGATCGATGATCTTCACAAAAACAGGAACAAACTCTGCTTCGTCGACTTCTTCGCCGCCATCGACAATTTCAAAGCGATATTGGCCAGCATTCATGTTGGATTCGGCAAATACCCGCACCATCAGACCGCGCTCGGCAAGTAGGCGCGATAAATGATCGCGCTTCTCATTGAGCACATAAAGTGCTGTGGCAATGTCGGCATGGAGGGCGACTTCACAGTCGCGCCGATTGGCAACAGCGGCTTCAACCTCACGCAGGGCTTGAAGGGAAGTGGACTCAGGCGAGCGGACCCGGCCCACGCCATCGCAGGCCTCACAAATATGGCTGGAACCTTCAAGAACCCCGGTCCTACGGCGCTGGCGCGAAATCTCCAACAGGCCGAAGCTCGAGATTTTTCCCATTTGAACGCGGGCTCGATCAAACCGCAAAGCGTCCTTCATGCGCTTTTCTACGGCGCGATCATTGCGGTTTTCCTCCATATCGATGAAGTCAATAACGACCAAGCCTGCCAAATCGCGCAACCGCATTTGGCGTGCGGCTTCATCGGCGGCTTCGATATTGGTCTTTAAAGCGGTCGATTCAATCGATCTCTCGCGTGTCGAGCGCCCAGAATTGACATCGATAGCCACCAGCGCTTCAGTCTGATTGATGACGATATAGCCGCCAGAGCGCAATTGCACGACCGGAGAGTGCATCGAGTCTAAATGGCCTTCGACTTTCATGCGGGAAAACAGCGGCGTTGAGCCTGTATAGAGCTGCACTTTCTCGGCATGACTTGGCATGAGCATCGTCATAAAGTCGCGCGCTTCATTATAGGCGCCGTCGCCCTCAACTAAGATCGCGTCGACATCTTTATCATAGAGGTCGCGGACAGCGCGTTTAACCAGATTATCTTCCTCATGGATCAAGGCTGGTGCAATTGAGGCCATGGTCCGCTCGCGGATGTCGTCCCACAGGCGCAACAAATACTCATAGTCGCGCTTGATCTCCGTCCTTGTGCGTTTAGCGCCAGCGGTCCGTATGATGAGGCCCATGCCTTTGGGCACTTCCAGGTCGGCGACGATTGTTTTCAGCCGCTTGCGGTCACCGACCGCCGAAATCTTGCGCGAAATACCCCCGCCCCGCGGTGTGTTGGGCATCAGCACGCAATATCTTCCAGCCAAAGACAAATAGGTTGTCAGCGCCGCGCCCTTATTGCCGCGCTCTTCCTTGACGGCTTGGACCAACATGATCTGGCGGCGGCGAATAACTTCTTGGATCTTATAGCGGCGCTGGGCGGCGCGGCGGGCGCGGACCGCTTCCTCATCCCCATCGCTATCCTCGTCATTTTGGGCCTGAGCGGCCTCTTCGGCCAGAATGGCCTCGCGGTCTTCGGCGGGAATTTGGTAATAGTCGGGGTGAATTTCCCCAAAAGCTAAGAAGCCATGACGATTGCCGCCATATTCGACAAAGCCAGCTTGGAGAGATGGTTCGACCCTCGTCAGTTTGGCGAGATAAATATTTCCACGGATTTGTTTTTTGGCTTGAGACTCAAAGTCAAAGTCATCAATTTGGTTTCCCGCGAGCACGACAACCCGAGTTTCCTCCGGGTGGGCCGCGTCGATTAGCATTGTTTTGGACATGTAAATTGGCTCCTGCGCGCGACCATAGCCCCATGGCGACGCTAAGGCGTCGTTTCCCGGTTAAGTCGCGCGAAAACTGATAAGATTTTGTTTGGCCAGAACTCTGACAACCTGGGCGCTGAAAACCGGGGCGCGGAGAAGAAGACCGATGACGCCTCGCAAATAGCTCCAGCGCCCTTGCATGATCCTTTAAGCCCAATGGGGCTTGGAGGTCGCAAAAGATGACGTCCATCTTCGCTGCAAACTCCTGGGGGACTATTCCCAGAGTTGCAACCTTTGGAGAGACTATCGCGCAAGCGGTCATGGTCGACAAGCGTTCCGATTAAAAGCGAGCCGGAATGGCGCACTGACTTTGATAGAAGCGATTTGCTTGCAGATATGCAGTCCAAATCTGGCAACTATGGTGCCGGCATCAAACCAAAAAAAGGTTTTGTAACCCGACGGTGTGACCTTGCCCCACTTTGAGCGAAAAGGAAAGCGGTGTTCGTGTTTACCAAATTTGTGAACCGCCAGCCGCGCGTTGATCCCTTCTGCGATACACGACAATTTATGTGAGATCGTAAGGTGCGCTGTCATAACAATCAGTTTAGGCCAGTGGTGAAAGACCATATCAAGGATCCCAGCTTATCCATGCCTGAGAGACGACGAGCGTCAAAAAAAGTGAATACCACCAAGAGACTCCGGCTGATTTTTGGCTTGTTTCTGGTGGGCGTTTTTCTGGTGTCGCCAATCCTGTGGCTGGGAAATCATAGCGAAACCGGTCCCATTGCCACAACTGCGCAAGCCCTAGCTCAAACCCCTGCGCCACGAAACCGCATTCATGCAATGACAGCGACACAAAATGGTGAGGTCACGGTTGTCTCGGTACGCTTAGATCAAGCCATCGACTTTCGGATTTTCGCTCTGCCCCAGCCCTCGCCACGGCTGGTTATTGATATGCCGCGATTAAACTTTGCCGTTGGCGATGGTCAGGCAGGCAGATTGGCAGGGGGTGGGGCGGTTGATAGTTTCCGCTTTGCTCATAAATCGCAAGCAGAGTCGCGGATTGTCATTGATCTCAAAGCACCGATGCGCGTGCAAAAGCAGGAAATTGTTGGCACACTCGGGGGCCGCGTGCTTCGTCTCGACTTAGTGCCCACGAGCGCTGAGGTCTTTGCGTCTGGGGCGATGCCGCCTAAGGTCGTAACGCCCGCCGCCAGTCTGCCAGTTCCAGCGCCCTTGCGGCAAGGCCAAAATGGCCGGCGGTTCGTCATTGTTATTGACGCAGGGCACGGGGGAAAGGATCCCGGCGCGATTGGCCTAGAAGGCACTTTGCTGGAAAAAGAGGTGACGCTTGCAAGTGCAATTGCGCTGCGGGACTATCTGAGGCGCGATCCGCGCTTTGAAGTGATTTTGACACGCAATCATGATCTCTTTCTGACACTGGAAAAGCGCATTTTGATCGCACGTGATCGGCGTGCTGATTTGTTTATCTCGCTCCACGCAGACGCAGCGCCGCCAACGGCGCGTGTCAATGGCGCAACCGTCTATACGCTGTCGGAAGAGGGTGGCCAACGGGCCAGACGCCTTCTCAATAATGACAATTGGTCAATAGCGCCCTCAAATCAGACCCAAGACCAGTCAGTTTTGGATATTCTGCGCGATTTGACCCAACGCGACACCAAAAACCAATCGGCCGTCTTTGGGCAAGGATTGGTGGACCAGATTAAGCGTGTTGGCCCTGTGACGGCCACCTCCCATCGCCGTGCCGGTTTTTTTGTGCTCTTATCACCCCGTGTTCCTGCCGTTCTGCTCGAGATGGGCTTTTTGACAAATGCTGAGGATGCAGCCCGTTTGGCCGATCCCAAGTTCCGCGCGCGTCAAATGGCGGCTACGGCGCGCGCCATCGGTCTTTATTTCGACCGTGTGCAAGTGGTGGGCGGAACGGCTTTGAGTGGTCGTTAAACGGCAAGCCCAAAACTGGAATGACAGTGATGACGGCCTTACTGGCAATGCCTTCTTTTCCTAAGGTGCCAACCACGTCATAATGCAAATTCGTCAAATCGAGAACGACTGCTGTAGTCGCACCCATCTGCAAAATTACAAATGGACCTGAACCCCATGCGCGTCTTTTTGAAATTGTTCGCTTTGGGCGTTTTGATTAGCGCGGCGTTTGGCGTGATCGGGGCGGTTACGATGGTTGGCTTGGCGCTGTCAGGGCTGCCCGACCACCAGAAGCTCGCCAATTATCAGCCAGCCGTTTCCAGCACCATTTATGCCTCTGACGGTCGTCAGATCGGGGTCTTCGCTCGCCAGAATCGTACCTATATTCCCATAGAGCAAGTTCCCGACCACGTGATCGCCGCCTTTATGGCCGCCGAGGATAAGGACTTCTATAGTCATAGTGGTGTGGACCCGATGGGCGTGGCGCGGGCTGTGGTATTCAATATTACCAATTTGGGTCAACGCCGCGCCCAAGGTGCGTCAACGATTACCCAGCAAGTTGCCGAAAACGTCTTGCTTCTAGACGCGAAAAGGAATTCGACCCTCGATAAAATCCTTGCGAAAATTCGAGAAGCCCTGATTTCGATCCGCATCGAAGAGGTCATGACCAAAGATCAGATCATGGAAGTTTACGTCAACCAGATATTTCTGGGCTTCCGCTCTTATGGTGTGCAGGCAGCCGCGCAGACTTATTTTGGCAAAGATGTGCGCGATTTGACGGTCGCGGAAGCCGCCTATCTGGGCGCCCTCCCCAAGGGACCCAATAATTATAACCCTCTGCGCCATAAGGAGGCCGCGATTGGTCGTCGCAATTGGGTGATTGGTCGCATGGCAGAGAATGGCTTTATTACGGCGCAGCAGGCGCAAGCCGCCCGCGCTGAGCCTTTGGACATCGTCCCCAAGCCCGGTGGCAGTTGGACCGATCCCGAAGCCGGGGAGTTTGTGGAAGAAGTTCGCCGCGATCTGATCCGTCGCTTTGGCCGCGAAGCACCCTATTCGCGCGGCTTCATTATCCGCTCGACCGTTGATCTCGATCGTCAGAAGATGGCGCGCGATACTTTATCGTCTAGCCTGATCCGTCTCGACCCGCGCCGCTCAAGAGGCTTTTCTGGAGCTGTGGGCTTTATGAATACAGGGGATGGATGGCCAGATCGTCTAGCTAAAGCGCGCTTTTTTAAACCAGACCCGCGCGCCCAATTTGGCATAATCATGGATGATGCGCAGACATTTGGCCTGATCGGTGGCCGAAAAGTGCCTATTCCTCAAGCCGATAGGGATTGGGCGCTACGTTCTTCCAAGCCGCTGGCCGATGGTGGTCTTGTTTGGCTGGGCAAGCGCGATGACGGGACATTTCAATTGCTGCGCCAGCAAGGTCTGCAAGGCGCGCTGGTCTCTCTGGACGTCAGAACAGGCGCGGTCATTGCAATGGCTGGGGGCCTAGAGGTTGAGGATTCCGGCTTCAATCGCGCAACCCAAGCGCTTCGCCAGCCAGGCTCTGCCTTTAAGCCGATCATTTATGCGGCAGCTTTGGAGCAAGGTCTGACGCCCGATACCGAAATTTCCGATGAACGCATTCAGGGTGGTGGCTGGAGTCCGGAAAATTACGACCGCAGGTTTTATGGCTCAATGACTTTAAGTCAGGCGCTGATTCTGTCTCGCAATACGGTCACGGTACGTATTGCGCGGCGCGTAGGGATGCGCCGGGTCGCTGATTATGCGCGCCGCTTTGGTGTTTATGATGATTTGCCAAATGATTTGACCATGGCGCTTGGAGCCGGAGAAACCACAGTCTTAAAGCTGACGGCAGCTTTTGCGGTGTTTCCAAATGGTGGGCGTTATGTGCCGCCTGTCTTTTATGATCGACTGCAGGATCCCCGTGGACGCACGGTGTGGCGTTCAGATCGTCGGTCCTGCCCAGCCTGCGACGAGGCTTATGATGCCAACCGCCCCCCGCCAACCATAGAACCTTGGGGTGTTCAGGTTGTCTCGCAGAGAACGGCTTGGGAAATGACGGGTATATTGCGGGATGTTATCCTGCGCGGTACGGGCCGGGGTGCTGATATCGGCCGCCCAGCAGCGGGCAAAACGGGAACCACAAGCGACTATAAGGATGCGTGGTTTGTCGGTTTTTCCCCTTCGATTGCGACGGGTGTTTATGTGGGTTATGATCGGCCTAAAACTATTTATTACGGTGCTTCAGGAGCTGTAACGGCTGCACCCATCTGGAAGGAATATATGATGGCCGCCCACGCCGGTCGCCCCGTTGAAGACTTCGCGCCGTCCCCCGAAGTCATGCGGGAAATCGAATCCGAAGAGCGTATGAACATCCTCGCGGAGCTTCAAAATAATCCCGCGGGTGCAGCGGCGGCTTTGGCCGCTTTGCGGTCAGGCGCGTCGACTTCCCAGCGCACCCCAACCCGTACGCGCAGCAGCTCTGGCAAAGCGCCGGCCCCAACCGCCGGTAACAATGACGACGTGATACAAGAGGCCCCACCAGCGCCTGTAATCGTGCCCGCTGTCAAATCTGACGACACAATCACCCCACAAGACAAGGAGCGCGCGGATAGCATTTCGCGCGGCTGACCACGCTATTGGACTTACGCGAAGGCCGATCTGGCGTGCCAGATCGGCCTTTTGTTATCTCAATAAACTGATTTAAGGAGCCTTTACATGCGCGCCGAACATGAAGCGCTAAAACGTGATATCGCTAAATCGACGGCCCTTTTGCGCCGTCGTTTGGACTGGGACGTAGCTTTGCGTCGCTTGGACGAATTGGACGCGCTGAGCGAAAGTTCCGATCTGTGGAATAATCCACAAGAGGCCCAAGTCTTGATGCGCGAGCGCAACAAAATTCAAGCCTCTGTTGATGCCATACGCGCGTTAGAGCGTGACCTCAAAGATAATGTCGAGCTGGCCGAAATGGCCGAAGCCGAAGGCGACGAAGACTTGATCGAAGAAGCTAGATTGGGCCTGTTAGACGCCCAAGCTCGTGGCGCGCGTGCTGAGTTAGAGGCTTTGTTGTCGGGGGAAGCCGATGGCAATGATGCTTATCTTGAGATCAATGCGGGTGCGGGGGGAACGGAGTCGCAAGATTGGGCCAATATTATTCGCCGCATGTATGTTCGCTGGGCAACGGCGCGCGGCATGACGGTAGAAGAAATTGAAGAAAGTCAGGGCGAAGAAGCTGGGATCAAGTCGTCAACGCTTCTGATCAAGGGCGAAAATGCGTTTGGTTGGCTTAAGACTGAATCAGGCGTTCACCGCTTGGTCCGTATTTCGCCCTTCGATAGCGCCGCCAAGCGTCATACGAGCTTTTCAAGTGTCTGGGTCTATCCGGTGGTGGATGATACGATTGAGATTGAAATCCTGGACAAAGATGTCCGCATCGATACTTACAGGGCTTCGGGGTCAGGCGGCCAGCATATCAACAAAACCGATTCCGCCGTGCGCATAACCCATTTGCCCACCGGTATTGCGTGTGCCTCTCAGCAAGAGCGTTCGCAGCACAAAAACCGTGACATAGCTTGGAAAATGCTGCGCGCGAGGCTCTATGAAGCGGAACTGGCCAAGCGCGAAGCTGCCGCTAATGCTTTGGAAGATCAAAAAACCGATATTGGCTGGGGGCATCAAATTCGCTCTTATGTGCTCCAGCCCTATCAAATGGTCAAAGACCTGCGGACGGGGGCGGAGACATCGGATACGTCTGCTGTGCTCGATGGTGATTTAGATATGTTTATGGCCGCGTCTCTGGCGCAGCGGGTGGGTGTGGCAACCGACCCCGATCAAGAATAAAGCGCCATGATGGCGGCCATTCCGCCAGATTTGCCAATCTGTGAGGCACTGCCTGGCCTCCTGGCCGCGCTGATCGCTGGTCCCAATTCTGTGCTTGTGGCCCCACCCGGTGCGGGAAAAACCACCTCGGTGCCGCTGGCGTTGTTGGACGCCTCTTGGCTTATGGGCCGCAAAATCATGATGCTGGCACCAAGGCGTCTGGCGGCGCGCTCAGCCGCCGCCCGCATGGCAGGCCTTTTGGGGGAACAAGTCGGGGAGACCGTGGGCTATCGTGTCAAACTTGACACCAAGATCAGTGCTACGACCCGCATTGAAGTGGTGACTGAGGGCGTGTTCATTCGCATGTTGCTGGACGACCCAGAGCTGGCCCTAACCGGCGCTGTGATTTTTGATGAAGTCCATGAACGTAATCTGGAAGGTGATCTCGCGCTCGCCTTAGCCCTTGATGCACAGGCAGGCTTGCGAGAGGATTTAAGGCTCGTGGCGATGTCGGCCACGCTCGACGGCGCGCGTATCGCGCGCCTTATGGGGGAAGCCCGCATCATTGAAAGCGCAGGTCGGATGTACCCTGTGCAAACCCATTATGTCGGGGCGACACCTCACAGGCCCTTGGAAATCCAAGCTGCAGATATGGCGCTGCGCGCTCTATCCGGGGGACCTGGGGATGTCTTGGTGTTCTTGCCTGGTGTTGGTGAGATCAATCGGGCGGCGCGCCACTTGAGCGATAAGGATTTGAGCGGTGTGACCATCGCCACCTTGCACGGGAACCTCGATCCGCGGGCGCAGGATGAGGCCTTAGCGCCGCCACCTTCTGGTTGCCGGAAAATTGTCCTCGCAACCTCTATAGCCGAAACCAGCCTGACAATCCCACGTGTGCAAATCGTGGTTGATACCGGCCAGTCGAGGCGCGCAGTCTATGAGCCTGACAGCGGTCTCACCCGCTTGGTGACAGTGCGCGCCAGCCGCGCCAGTGCCGATCAAAGGCGCGGGCGCGCCGGTCGAACGGCACCGGGCCTCTGCTTTCGGCTTTGGGAAGAGGCGCAAATGGGCGCACTGGCCCCTTTTGACCGTCCTGAAATACTGGAGGCCGATTTAGCGCCGCTTGTGCTGACATTAGCAGCGTGGGGGGTGAGCGATCCCGCGAGCCTGCGCTGGCTTGATCCGCCGCCAAAACCCGCGTGGAACGAAGCAACGAGCCTGTTGCGTGAGCTAAAAGCGCTTGATGAGGACGGGCGGATCACCGCCCATGGGACCCGGTTAGCCGATTATGGCCTGCCACCGCGCTTGGCCCATATGATCGTAACTGCGCACAACTATGGCTTTGGGTCGACAGCAGCCTTTGTGGCAGCCCTTCTGAGTGAACGTGGCCTTGGTGGTGATAGTTGTGATGTGGCCGCACGGTTGATTAGCCTCCAACGAGATCAGTCGCCACGCGCCATCAAGGCCAAGAGCCAAGCGCAGAATTGGGCACGTCAAACAGGTGCACGCGAGGCCGTGGATTACGAAAGTGCTGGCAAGGCCTTGGCGCTCGCCTTTCCAGAGCGCGTCGCCAAAGCGCGCGCCAAAACTGGCGATGGGCGGAATAGCTTTGTGTTGCGCAATGGCCGTGGTGGGCAGATGAGCGCAGACGATGCGTTAGCAGCGGCCGATTATCTAGCGATTGGCGCTCTGGAAGGTCGCGCATCAAACGCCCGCATAACTCAAGCCGCCAGGCTCACGCGCAATGACATTCAAGAATTATTCGGCGACCAGATGGCAACAACCACTTTAGCGACATTTGATAAAGCCAGCGCCAGCGTGCGCGGTCGATGCCAAATTCGACTAGGCGCTTTGGTACTGGAGGAAACCCCTGCGAAATTGACCTCGCAGCAGGCGCAGGCGGGGCTGTTAGACGCGGTCACAAAGTTTGGTCTCTCGCTTCTGAACTGGACGCCAGAGGCTGAACTCTTGCGAGGGCGCTTGGCGTGGCTGCATAAACATCAGCCAGACACGTGGCCTGATATGGGCGACGCAGCCTTGATAGCGCGGCTAGATCAGTGGCTGCTACCCGCCCTTGTTGGTGTATCCTCTCTCAGCGGCGTCGATGTCGCCCAAGCCCTGATGAGCCCATTTGATTGGCAGACCAGCCAGCAACTGGCCGCGCTAGCCCCAGCCCGTTTTCATACCCCCGCAGGCACAAGCCACGCGATTGACTATAGTCCTGAACAAGGCCCAACAGTGGAGTTGCGCGTGCAGGAAATATTTGGCTTGACCAATCATCCAAGACTTGCGGGGGGCAAAGTGGCCTTGGTGTTTCAATTGCTATCGCCCGCCTATCGCCCAATTGCGCTGACGTCAGATATGCTGGGCTTTTGGCAAGGGGCTTGGCGCGAAGTGCGTAAAGACATGAAAGCGCGCTATCCAAGACATGTCTGGCCAGAAGATCCCGCTGTTGCCGCCCCTACCACACGTGCGAAACCACGCGGGACTTAGATGGCATTGGCGGCAAACAACATTAAAGAGAAAATCATGACCCTACCGACTTTTGACGATGTTCTTGAAGCCGATGCACGCATCCGTCCTCATGCCCTTGAAACACCCTTATTGCGATCTGACGCTTTAGACGCGGCAACAGGGGGCCGTGTGTATGTAAAGTCGGAATGCCTCCAGCCGCGCGGTGCCTTCAAGATTCGCGGGGCCGCCAACGCAATGCTCAAAATCCCGCTAGCGGATCGCGCTAAAGGCGTTGTGGCTTTCTCCTCGGGCAATCATGCCCAGGGCATTGCGTTTATGGCCAAAGCTTTAGGGATGGCTGCGACTATTGTCGTCCCCTCCGATGCGCCCAAAGGCAAACTCGATTCTGTGGCGCGCGATGGAGCCAAAATCATCACTTTTGAGCGCAATCTTGAAAGCCGCGAGGCGATTGCGGCGCAGATTGTGGCTGAGACTGGGGGCACTTTGATCGCACCCTTTGACCATACAGACGTCATTGCGGGGCAGGGGACTTGCGGTCTGGAAATGATCCGCCAAGCCAAAGACCTTAACATTGCCTTCGATCATCTGGTGGTATGCACGAGTGGCGGGGGGTTAGCGGCTGGCATAGCTCTGGCCGTTGAAGGCTTGTCACCTGAAACGCAAATCGTACTGGCAGAGCCTGAAGGCCATGACGACTTTGGCCGTTCTCTGAATGTGGGCCACGCGCTGAGTAATGAGGCAGGTACCCGCTCGCTCCAAGATGCCCTGTTGACGCCTAAGCCCGGCGAATTGACCTTCCCCATCCTCAAACGCGTGGGCGCATTTGGTATTGCGATTAGCGACGCGCAGGCGCTTTATGCTATGGCTTTTGCCTTCAAATATCTGCGCATTGTTCTAGAACCCGGCGGTGCCGCGGCGCTGGCTGGGGTGTTATCGGGTAAACTGCCAACAAATGGGAGGACAATCGGGATTACAGCCAGCGGCGGGAATGTTGACGCGCAAACCTTCATGCGGGCCTTGGCCAATGACGTTTAGGCCGGATCGGCTCTTTGCATCAGGCGTCTGAGGTTAAAGGCAGCGATAGTGAAGCCAATCAAAATGCACAATGACGCCAGCATAAAGGCACTTCCGGGCATTTTCACAGTTCGTTCGGGTGCGACTGACCATGCAAATAAAGTCGTAAATGCGATTGGTCCGATAATGGCTGTGCCGGCTTGCACCGCACCAATGGCCCCTTGTAATCGACCTTGTTCATGCGGCCCGATTTCCCGGCTCATCAAAGCCATAACCGATGCATTCAAAAAGCCCACCAGCGCCGCAATCGGCATGGCGGCCCAAAACCATTTGCCGGTTGGTGCCAAGCTATAAAGCGCAAAGCCGATACCACCGCATAAAAGGCCCAAAATCATGGTTCGGGCTTCACCAATGGCACGGATTGTTGGCCCAACCAGAAAAACCTGCACAATCATCGCCAAAATGCCAACAAGGCCCAAGGTCAGCCCTGAAATATCCGATTCCCATCCATAGCGATAAAGGCCGTACAGCACGAAGGTCGCTGGATAAACGACAAAAGAAAAGTCAGCCAAAGACTTAATGCAAGCCAGCAGAAAGACCTTAGGGTTTTCAGTCAGAAAGCCGACAGAACCGACGGGGTTGGCTTTGGCCCAAGAAAAGGGGGAACGATTTTCAGGTGCAAGCGATTCCTTGACAAAAAACAGCCCGTACAATCCGTTCGCAAAGGTCATGCCGGCTGCGACCCAAAATGGCAGATGGATATCAATCTTGCCCAAAAATCCCCCGATGGCTGGCCCCAAAATAAAGCCCAATCCGAATGCGGCCCCCAACATGCCGAATTTCTGCGCCCGCTCATTGGGCGGCACCGTGTCGGCGATGTAGGCATTGGCGGTCGATGTCACGGCACTAAAGACGCCAGACAGGAGGCGCGATATGGCCAGCAACACAAATCCTGACGCCACGGCCGTTAGAATATGGGCGAAAGCCTGACCAAAGTTTGAGATCAAAAAAATCGGCTTGCGCCCATATTGATCCGAGAGGGCCCCCATAATCGGCATGGCCAAAAACTGCATAATCGCCCAACCAACGGAGAAAATGCCAACAAAATAGGCTGCCTGACTAATATCACCACCTGTCAATTTATTGATAAAGTTCGGTAGAACCGGAACAATGAGCCCAATGGCCAGCATGTCTAAAGCGACAGTCACAAAAACGAAGATAAACCCACCTTGATTGTTCTTAGGCGCTGGAATGATAGTTTCGGGCAGGGCTGACGTCATCGCTGTTGTGTGGCAGGTTTTGTCGATCCACGCCAGTTGATAAATTGTGTTGGCTCTGTGAATCGGGCAATTGCACTGGCCTTGCGGCTTGCTCGAACCGACATATCGCTTTAGCCAGCAGAGCCAAAGAGGACTTTTCATGTCGGTTGATGCCAGTATCGTTGCGCGCGTTGCGCGTCTTGCCCGTATAGATGAACCGCCTGAGCGTTTGGAGGCTCTGGCCGGGGAACTCAATCATATTTTGGGCTGGATTAATCTGCTCAATGAAGTGGACGTTGAGGGCGTGGACCCCATGACCAGTGCCGCTGAGATCACTTTGCCCCTGCGCGAAGATCAGGTGACCGATGGCAATGATGCGGCGGGCGTCACGGCCAATGCGCCACAAAGTGCCGATGGCTTCTTCATCGTGCCCAAAGTTGTGGAATAGAGCATGACCGAGCTTACAA
>JBEINE010000065.1:0-14661 GCA_040378245.1 Hyphomonadaceae bacterium
AAGATGATTTTGCCACGTTATTTAGAGCTTCAGGGCTGGCTTGGATCAAATTCTGTAGGCATGAAATTGCTCGATTATGGCTTAACCCAAGACGCCTTTCTCTCAAATAAGCAACACCCCTGAGCAGGATTTCAACGCTGATAAATCTCCTTTGCGCCAAGCTGAGTTGTCGAAGGCCAATCCTCCGACAAGCGAAAGCAGACAAACATCTTTGAGTGCAAGGGTGGTTTCTTTTTGAATTCACCTTCCTTGCAGTGATCAAGCAATCCAGTTGAGGCCAAGGAGTGCTAAGATTGTCCCCACGAAAAATACCAAAAGCCACCAACTGGCTGGGTCAATCTTGCCTGGCATTTGATACCAGCTGCCAATTTTTTCCGGCGTACCTTCGGCTTTGAACGCCAGGCGCTGGCCTTCAATGGTATAGCGCGACCATTCTGCCTGTTTGCCAGTAATCAACAAGCTAGCGATGATCCCAATAACGATGGTGACGCTACCACCGATGCCACAAAACCAAGGCCATGCGACGTTGGTTTGGGTTGCAACGTAACAAACGACGCCGAAGCCAACAGCGACGCCAACTAATAAGCCCTTCTCGCTGGTATGCTTGGAAAAGAAGCCAAGGCCATACATGCCGAGCTTGGCACCAACGAAGTATGATCCAATCTTGCTTAGCTCCTGCAAGATTGACCCTTGCGTCTGGGCATACATTAAAGCGGGCACGATGATGAGTACGGCCCAAGCAACCGTAAAGCCACGCGTGACGTCTAAAAAGTGCTTCTCGTTACCGTCTTTCTTGAGGTAGCGCTGATAAAAATCGAGCGTCAAAACGGTTGCCAATGAGTTATAGGCAGAGCTTAAGGTCGACATAGAGGCGGCCAAAACGGCCGCAGCCAAAATGCCGGATAGGCCGGGGATGCCCCTGTCACGGGCAAACGTCAGGATGATCTCATTGGTGTTTGCGAACGGTTTGCCCTGATAAAAGGAATAGCACAGCACGCCGATGAAGAAGAACAAAAAGTAGATAAAAAAGGCTCCATACCCCATAAACAGGTAAGACTTTTTGGCGTCACCAATGTTCTTTGATCCCAATGTCCGCTGCACCATCATTTGGTTTGCGCCATAAACTGTTACGTGGAACAGGGTCATAGCTATGACGCCCGACCAGATCGTGGTGGGTTTTGTTATGTCGGGGTCGAGTACGATGGCCGACAGCTTGCCCTCGGCTTTTAGAGTGCTGAGCGCGCCCATAATGCCGTCTGGTACCGAGGCCATTAAAGCAAACATGATGATTAAGGCACCAAGGATGAGAACCACACCTTGGAATGTGTCCGTCCAAATAACTGCCAACATCCCCCCCATCATGGTGTAGAGCAGGGCGATCAGGCTGATGGCTATGATCGCGACCGTAACACTCATGCCCGTCATGAACTTCAAGACAAGGGCCGTCGCATAAAGGATCGCGCCTGTTGTAAGCGCTTGGGAGATTAGGAAGATAATCGACATGACGCCGCGCGCCGACGGACCAAAGCGGCGTTCTTGGTACTCATAGATGGAGGGTACGCCCGAATTAAAGAAAAAGGGTAGGAAAAACGTGATGACGATAAAAATTACGATGGGATAATTCAAATGGATCGCTAGGGCCGATAAGCCGTCTGTATAAGCCCAAGCTGGCGCACCCAAAAACGAGAGAGCGCTGACGTAGGTCGCCATAACGGACATCCCAATAGCCCACCAAGGGGTTGTGCGATTGCCAATGTAAAAGGACTCAGCGGTATCGACTTTTTTCCCCAGCACATAGCCGAGCAGAAGATTGGCCGCGAGAAATGCGATTACAATAGACCAGTTCAATGCGCCAAACTCAGCCATAAATCCCCCAACTAAGGCGCTTTGCGCACTCTCCTCGGTAAGTGTGCAGGTTCTGACTGCGAATGCAAGCGGCAAGGAGCGTATTTCGTGTCCAGTTTTCTGACTGCGAATGCATCAAAGTAAAGTCCATGCCCCCTTGTTCACTCGGTGTATCGTTGCGAGAATGTCACAATCCCTGAGCATTTGGTAAAAGGTTATTGCATTCGAAGTCGTTTTAGGTTGGAAAGGGGAAAGTGCGTCGAAAATTGGAGCGCGCAGGGGACCCAAAATGATCATTTCTCGCTTAAATCTAATGGCAAGTGCGGCGACCATCGCGCTTCTTTCAACCCCTTGCGTTGTGATGGCGCAGGCTGCGGCACCCGCTGCCGCTGATGACCGCGCTGTCGAAACTGTGGTTGTTACCGCCCAGCGCCGCGAAGAAAACCTGCAAAGCGTGCCTTTGTCGGTATCAGCATTTAGCGCCGCCCAGATCAAGGCACGTGGTTTAACCGATGCATCACGCCTTGAGAGCAATGTTCCAGGATTCACATTCGGCCGCTCCGGCGTCGATGCCCGTCCCGCAATCCGCGGCGTCCGCACCGAGAATGTCGGTGTCAATGGTGACACGACCATCGGCTTCTTCATTGACGGCGTTTACCAGTCGCGTGCCGCCCAAGCCACTTTGGGCTTTGTTGACCTTGAGCGCGTTGAAGTTTTGCGCGGCCCCCAAGGCACGCTTTATGGTCGCAACACATTTGGCGGCAACATCTCAATCGCAACAGCGCAGCCTAAATTGGACAGCTTTTCGGGCGGTATGGATGTTACAATCGGGGAAAACAACAAAGTCCGCGTTGAACCAGTCGTGAACTTGCCAATTGGCGAAACGGCTGCTGTCCGCCTCAGCGCTGCTTTTGAGAAAGCAGATGGCTGGGTCAAAAACATCAACCCAAATGGCAATGATCTATTTGATGAAGACACCGCTTATGTGCGAGGCGCTTTGTTGTTGCGCCCATCGGAAGCTTTAACTGCAACCTTTAAGGTTGACTGGGCACGTCGAGGTGGAGCCGGTGGATCTGCATTTGGATACAAAATTGGTGGCACGTTCTACGACATCGCCAATAACCAGCAATTGTTCAACACCACACCAATTTTCAATCTCAACGGCCGTGGTGGAAACCGCGATGGCGTGATTGATGCGCCATTGAACTTTGATGCGGGTATTCCGATCACCAATTCCAACAATAAATACGAGATTGACTGGGACTATAAAGCGGCACTGAAGCTGAAGAACACCAGCTTTAGCGCTAACATCGCCTATGATTTTGGCGACTTTACTGTGAAATCCATTACTGGCTTCACTGATTTCACCACAACCCGTAACCAAGATACGGACTTCTCAGCCAGCCAAATTGGTGCCGATTCGCAGCTCACAGCGGCCAAGACCTTTAGCCAAGAGTTGCAAATTCTGTCGCGTGGCCAAGGGCCTTTGACCTATGTGCTTGGGGCCTATTTCTTCTCCGATGAACTGCGGGCTGTGTTCATCAATGAGCAATTTGCAACGCGGATCATTAATGGCGTTGGCGCACCGATTGTCTCGACCCCAGGTGCCAATGGTTTTTATGATGAACAACGTGCCCAGACTGAATCGGTCGCCGTGTACGGACAAGGTACATTTGCTGTAACTGACCGCTTGAAGTTGACCGCAGGGATCCGCTTCACGCGCGATACAAAAGACTTTGCCTTTGCAAATGCCGATGTTTTGTTACCCCTTGTCGGAAACGTCCCACAACAACGCTTCATTACGCTTCAAACCGGAGGTGTTCCTGACAGCGCCTTTGGTGCCAAGGGACAAGCGACAAATTGTGTGTTTGCAGCATTGCCGACGCCTCAGCCGCGCCCGGGTTTTGCGTGCTTGGCAGCCAACACAGGTCGTTTGACTGGCGCGACTTACGACACAGCAACGTTTGAGAAAACCACATGGCGTCTTGCTGCTGACTATCAGCTTTCAGATGATAGTTTGGTTTATGGCTCGGTTTCCAGCGGTTTCCGGTCTGGCGGATTCAACTCCGGCCAAGCGGCTGCGATTTTGCAGCCAACCTTTGCGCCCGAAGAAGTGATTGCTTACGAGGTCGGTTCCAAGAACCGCTTCTTTGACAACACCCTCCAATTTAACGCTGCAGCGTTCTTTAACAGCTATGATAGCTTGCAAGAGCAACGGCAGGTACCAGTGGCCAATACGGTGCTTTCGATCATTGAGAATAGCGGTAAGGCAGAGGCCAAGGGTGTTGAGATCGAGACAATCTGGAAGCCAATCCAAGACTTGACCCTAGGTTTCAATATTTCAGCTCTTGACGCTAAATACACAGACTTCAAAAATGCGCCGTTGCCATTTGGCACGTCGATTGTGGTGGCTGACGCGACAGTTTTGGCCCCAACTATTGTCAATGGGGTTACGATTGCCAATGCTGGCCAGCGCCGCATCTTTGCGCCTGGCTATAATTGTGGTGTGGTCCCCGGTACGGGTACAGGCCTGCCAGGCGCACCACCAGTGTCGTTTGGTTGTGATCTGACGGGAAAGAAACTGCCTTATGCAGCGGACTATTCGGGCAGCTTCTCAATCCAATATGCGCTTGATCTGGGTGCTATGGGTCGTTTGACGCCACTTGCAGTGGTTAGCTTCAACAGCGGCTTCTTTGGTCAACCTGCCAACTCGCGCCTTGATGAGCAAGGCTCTTATACAAGAGTTGACTTGCGCTTGACGTGGGACGCGACAGACAACTTGTCGCTACAAGGCTTTATCAATAACGCCACTGATGAGGCGGTCGCAAATCGCTTTGTATTCGGCGGTGGCGGACAGGCTCAAACGGCCTACGCGCCACCACGTTTGTGGGGCATCAAGGGCAGCGTCCGATTTTAAGTGACACATGCTCCTCACGCTGGCTTGGCGTGAGGAGCATAGTCGCTCACCCGGCTATTGCATCTGTGCAGATTGATCCGCTTTAATAGCGTCCATCACGACAGGAACCGCCGCTCTGAAAACAGAACTCAAACATAAACGTCGGCGTTCTGGCACATCCTATGATGTCGCTAAACGTGCTGGCGTTTCCCAGTCTGCGGTTTCGCGGTGTTTCCGTGAAGGGGCGTCTGTTGCTCCTTCCACGCGCGCGCGTATCGTGGCAGCGGCCGATGAGCTAGGCTACCGGCCCAATGCGATCGCTCAGGGGCTTATCACCCAACGTTCCAACCTTGTTGCGGTGATCATCTCGAACTTGACGAATCTTTACTATCCCGAAGTGTTGGCAGAGTTATCTGCCAAGCTGTCGCTGCGGGGGATACGCGTCTTGCTTTTCACCCTCGCAGCTGAAAGCGAGATTGATCAGGTGTTAGACCAAGTGTGGCGCTATCAGGTGGATGGTGCCATCGTTGCGGCGCGTTTGAGTGCAACCCAGTTGGAAGCGTTTGAGAAGCGGGGCATTGCCTTGGTGCTTTATAACCGCGAAGCTGATACAGTGCCTGTCGCGTCGGTTAGTTGTGAGTTTGCTGCTGGTGAAACGATGTTGGTGGATGGGCTTGTCGCAGCTGGGTGCCGTTCATTTGGGATTATCGGGGGACCGTCGGATTCCAGCGTTGGCGAAGCGCGTGTTCGTGGCGCGATTGACCGCTTGGCGCTGGCTGGCATTCACAATGTACCGGTGGAACGGGGCGATTTTTCTTATGAAAGCGGCCATACGGCGGCCATGGCCTTAATCGGTAATCACAAGATTGATGCGATCATCGCCGCCAATGACGTCATGGCCTTGGGCGCGATGGACGCGGCGCAGATCGATTGCAATATCGCAGTCCCTGAAACTATTTCAATTGTTGGATTTGATGGTGTAGCGCCGGCTCTATGGCGCAGCTATCGCCTAACGACTGTGCGTCAACCCGTAGGACGCATGACAGAAGCCGCCGTTTCGATGCTTGTCGAGCGTATTGCAGACCCCGATATTGGGCCGGAGCGTCGCCTGTTTTCGGGTGATCTAATCAACGGCAATAGCGCGCGCTTGGCATCGTGAAAGAAACGCCATCTCGCCCACATGTCTTGTTGTTGCCAGGCAACATGTGTGATGGTCGATTATGGGCCGCAGCGGACAATGCCATCACCAGAGCCATTGAAGCATGCGGACTAACTGCTTCTTGTGTCGATTTTGAAGACGATGCCAGCATTGAAGCCATGGCCGCACGGGCGATAAGGTCGCGCGAAGGCGCGTTTATTCCGATAGGTTTTTCAATGGGCGGCATAGTCGCCCTTGAGATGTATCGCCAAGCCCCCCATCGAATTGCGGCCCTGTGCCTAATCGACACAACTGCCTTTGCCGATGCGCGGGGGTCAGAACGTCTGCGTCAACAGCAAGATGTTCGTGCCGGTCAACTTGAGCGCGTGGTGTTGGAAGAACTCAAGCCAAACTATCTTGCTGTGCGCCACGCAAAGAACACCGATCTTTTGGCTTTATTGCGTGATATGGCGATGGAGTTAGGCTCCGAGATTTTTGTTGCCCAAAGCGAAGCCCTGCGGACGCGCTCTGATCTAACACCTATCCTTGGGAAAATCACTGTACCTGTCATGTTGGCATGCGGGCGCGAAGACCGTCTGTGCTTACCGGCGCTGCATGAGCAACTTGCAGCTTTGATTGACAATGCCAGCCTCTCAATTGTTGAAGATGCCGGTCATATTTTACCCCTTGAGCAGCCTGTGATTCTCGCGGGCCTTCTCGCCACTTTCCTCACCGCAACATTAGGACCCAAGGCATGACTGATCGCATTCTTACAACCCACGTAGGGTCACTTCCCCGCGGCAAAGACGTTGCTGATTTGTTGTTTGCGGCTGAAGAAGGCCAAGAAATTGACGCGGCTTTGTTTGATACGACGATCGCCGCCGCGGTAATGGACACAGTTGCGCGCCAAGTTGCCAGCGGCGTTGACCTTGTGTCCGATGGCGAGATGGCCAAGATCAGTTATGCAACCTACATCAAAGACCGAATTAGCGGCTTTGATGGCGATAGCCCCCGCCGCGCGCCCGCCGACCTTGAGGCATTCCCAAGTTTTCTAGCGCGCCAGTCTAAAGGCGGTGGCACGCCCAGTTATCGCCGTCCACGCTGCGTCGGCGCTGTCGCACCTGTCACGCTGGAGCCTTTGTACGACGATTTGCGCCGTTTTGCGGCCGCACGATTGGCGAATGGTAATCCCGCTGCCTTTATGAATGCAGCCTCGCCAGGTGTCATTGCCTTGTTCCAACCCAATGACTTTTACAAAACCGATGATGAGTATTTGGAGGCACTCGCCGAAGCCATGCGCCCTGAATATGAGGCGATTGTAGCCGCAGGCTTAGTGCTGCAACTTGATAGTCCTGACCTGGGGCTTGGTCGTCACATGATGTATAAGGATCGCACAGATGGCGATTATTTGGTGCTGATTGAGCGCCATGTTGCTGTACTCAATCACGCATTGCGCAATTTGCCCGCCGAGAAGGTGCGGATGCACGTGTGCTGGGGCAATTATGAGGGGCCACACCACTGCGATGTCGAGATGGCGGTGATCTTACCGACCTTGATGAAAGCCAAGCCTGCAGGCCTATTGTTTGAAACCTCAAACCCACGCCACCAGCATGATCATGAGTGCTTTACCGATCAATTGGCAGGCATTCCCGACGACAAAATCCTGATCCCCGGTGTGATTGATAGCACTACGAACTTTATCGAACACCCCAAAGTTGTGGCCAATCGCTTGCTACAATTCGCCAATATTGTCGGTCGTGAGCGGGTGATTGCGGGCACCGACTGCGGCTTCTCGACCTTTGCTGGCTTTGGTGTGGTTGATCCTGAAATTGTGTGGGCTAAGCTTAAGTCCATGCGTGATGGTGCCGAGATTGCAAGTGCAAAGCTCTGGAGTGCTGCAGCATGATGTTTAAAGAGCGACTGACCAGGGGCGATTTTATCCTGGGCACTTTCCTCAAAACACCGCACCCTCATGGGGTCGAATTATTGGCGACCACGGGGCTGGACTGCCTTTGCCTTGATGCAGAGCATGCTCCATTTGACCGCCGCGATTTAGACATGTGCATTTTGGCAGGGCGCGCAGCCAATTTCCCGACGTTGGTGCGGGTTGCACATACCAGTGACGAGCAAGTCCTCAATGCGCTTGATTGTGGTGCAGACGGGGTCGTTGTTCCCCATGTCAAAACGGCGGACCAAGCGCGCGCGATAGCCAAGGCTTGTCACTATGGTCCCGGTGGTCGGGGCTATGCCGGTTCGTCGCGCGCAGCGGGCTATGGATTGACCTCTATGGTCAATCATCAAGCCGCTAGTGCCGCGCGCACCACGGTCATTGCCCAAATTGAGGATGTTGAGGCACTCGCCGAAATCGAAGCCATAGCCGCTGTTGAGGGTATTGATGCACTTTTTGTTGGGCGCATCGATCTAACGGTCGCCCTTGGCTGTAGCGATCCCGATGACCCAAAGGTGATTGCTGCTGTGGACCAAATTGTAGCGGCTTGCGACAAGGCAAAGCGCGCTGTGGGGATGTTTCTGCCGCGTCCTGCGGACGCTGCTTATTGGCGAGGCAAAGGCGTGACCTTCTTCTTACTCGGGTCAGACCATAGCTTCATGCGTGCCGGGGCCGAGGCGATGAAGGCAGCAGTCGCTTAGGCGTAACTGATCAGTTCACGATCCAATTGTGCATTCATTGCAGCAAAATCCACCACTGTGTTGTCTAACGTGATCACCCCACCATCGAAAGTCATCACGCTACTACCGATCAATCGGACACGCTGGCCAGCCGCGTGGTGGCCATGGACGCGCCACAAGATGGCGCACTGATTGCCTTGCCATAGCGCCCGCTCAAAATAAAAAGTCGCATCTGGTAGGGTGCGGACAATTTTGACTAACCATGGCGCTTCATAGAGATTGAATGCGCGGCCGTTCCAAGCCTGATGTAAGAAGTCGGCGAGTGGCTGCGCTGCCATAGGAAAGTCGGCGGGCAAGACCGCCTTGGTGCCAGCGTCATATTGCCCGCGCGCAGCGCGCAATTCGCCCAGCGGCGGATGAGCTTGTGGCGCAATTTTCGGCTGGTCGCGATTTTCAATCAATGTTTCGTTGATAATCTTGTCGCCCTCGCGCACGACCCAGCGATGCCCATGCCAAGCCTCCGCGCCGTGTCCGACTTCAAAGCCGATCATATCGCCAAAGTCGGCACTGATTGTCACCTCGGCGCGCTCTTGCTGGGTCCAATCAGCCAAAATGGCGTCGCGGCTGATCAAGAAACCAAGGCTATCTTCTCGCACCGCGCGGTGAACGTGGCTTTGAGACAATGCAGCAAACGCATGCTGAGTACGCATTTGGCATTCAAGCTGCGCCAAGTCACTTAGGGGTTTAGTGGCGCTCACAATCCGCCCTCGATCTGGCGTAACAAAGCCACCTCATCAAAGATGGTCACCTCATCAACAATCTTGCCACCACGAACCAGCCAATGCGTCACCGCCAAGACGTAAATGGCCTCACCACTGGGTGCCCCATAAAGCGCACTACCGTCGTGCGTGCCGGCGAGTGACCAGCGCACGGCTATCATGGTGCCCCGTTCGCCCTCGACGCTGGCAACATGGTCAATAGCGACGCGGGCGTCACCAAAGCTACCGATCAAGGCGGTGTACCAACCCGCAATCTCGCCCCAACCAAATAAACGCCGATTACCCGGCCCCGCCCAATGTGCAGCCGGGCAATAAGCCTCGCGTACTAAGCCAAAGCGGCGATGATTGATGGTGGCATTAAGGAACGCATGAGCAAATGTTCGAGGATCCGAGGCGGGATCTGGCAGATAAGCCGCTGGGAAAGCACCGATAGGCTGTGCGAGTATTGCCGCCATAGCCTCTTGCCGCCAAGCAGCCCTACCCAAACCTTTGGCGATATCCCCTTGCGCATGCGCCCTAGCAACGTGGCGCGGATGCAAGCCAAGTGCCAGCGCCATGCCGCTATAATCGCGGACCAGCCATTCTTCGATGATGAGATTGGCTTTGCACAGACAATCGGCAATCGTTGTAAACGTGATCTTGCGTCCAGTTGCTGGTCCTAATTCACTGGTGCCCAGATTGGTCGCACGACTTGTGATGCGGTGGGACGACAGATAAGTTTGATCGCCTTCATCTGACCAAATCACCGCTTCCCCTGTTAGCGTACGATCTGGGAAGGCGGATAAGGTGCGCGCAGTTCCTGCAATAACGCCGTCCATACCATCGACAGGACCTGTCATCATGTGCACGCGAATATCAGGTGCATAATGGGTCGCGATCAAGCCAACGTCCTTTTGTTCCCAAATCCGATGCGTGCAGCGCAAGATATAGTCGACGATGTCAGCATATTCAGAACCAAAATCACCCATATCCTGGCGGCGTGCACCTTGGGGGGCTAGGATGTCAGCGATGTCGCGCCCGCCAACATTGGGTATCGCCAAACCTGTCACTATTGCCCCTCTACGCGGTATATAACCCCATTATCAGAGGAGCTTAGCTTGATACTGATATCAGCGGGAATCGTAATTGTATCGCCTGGCCCCAGCGTCAGCATGTCAATATCCCATGCAATTTGAACATGCCCCGATTGAACGAACAATACAGTTGGCCGATCAACATTATCCATCTCGGCGCAAGCATCATTTTTCAAGTGCAATCGGTCAAGGGTGAAGCCATGTGGCCAGTTAAGCGGCGCGTCTGGTCCTATGATATCGGTCTCTGTCGCCTCGCCACCAGCACGCCAGACTAAGCCTTCGCCCATTGATGGGTTCGCTTTCTTAAGCGCGGCAACTTGGGTCGCCGTTGTTACGGGCATAATAGCAATATCATCCGGCACGGTTTGCCCTGCCGCCTTATCGATCAATCGCCCTGTCTCCAACAACACAAGGCCATACTGGGCTGCGAGCTCAAAGACCTTAGGGGCCCAAAGCACTTTTCCTGGATCATCCCCACCTAAGACCGCAAACAAAAACCCGATATCTGTGCCAACATTTGTAAAGCCTCGAAACATTTTCGTCGGCAACGAAATCACATCGCCCGGCCCGATGAAAACCTGGGCATCTTCGCCAAGTTCCCCTAGATCAAATCGCCACTGGCCACTATGCACCAAGAAAACTTCAGCAGTGTCATGGCTGTGTTGGGAGTTGACGCAATAAGGTGGTTGACGGGCACCACCAATGTTAAAGCCGTGGGGTTCGGCAATATGGACAAACTGGTCGGGGTTCTCTGACACGCCCGGTCCAATGATCGTAAAATTCTCTTTGCCTTGGGAACCCGGTGTACGCGTATCTATGAAAGCGTTATAGCAAGGCCGAAGATCATCATATCGCACGACGCGGGCGGCCATTGCCTCACGGTCCCAACGGGGATGCAAAATCTGGCGTTGTTCTTCTAACATTGACTTTTCCTTCGCCACTTTCACACCGACAGCAATATCGTGGTTGCATTCGAAGTCAATATCATGGAACAAGGCGAAATGACGCAAAAACCTATGCAAGCTGACTTCCCCCTTGGCCCACCATTACTGGGGTCAACCAAAGCCCAAGTCGCGGGTCTTGAGCTGCTAAGCGTCGATCACGAATTGTTGGCCTTTGCACCGGTCAATTCGTGCGTTGGCAAGTCAGCCTATGAAGACAAGTTACTCAAGTCATTGCGCGCCGCCTTCCCCGCGGGGGAAGAACGCGTTGATATCCGAATGGCTGGTCATTATGCACCAAAGGATCACGTTGCAGGCGATTGGGTTGCTAGCTCGGGCCATATTGCTGGCGTTTTTGAGGCCGATTTGTTTGGCATTCCCGCAACTGGTCAGGCAGTATTCGTGCGCTTTGGACGTTTTGAGCGCTATGTCGAAGGCAAGATCGCTCAAACAATAGTTCTGCTCGATTTGCCCTCGCTGATGATGCAATCTGGTGTGTGGCCTCTATCACCACCCATGGGGCCGTCAGGTATGGCCCCAGGTCCTCGTGCCCAAGACGGTATTGTCACACGAGGGGCTGGCGGGGGCGACCAAAGCCTCGCCCTTGTTGAGGCCATGATTGGCGGCCTGCATAGGTTTAAAGGCGAAAGTCTCAAAGCCATGGGCATGCGCGATTTTTGGACCGAGAATTTTTGGTGGTACGGCCCTGCGCCTATTGGCAATTTCAGAGGGCATAGCGATTATGAGCGCGGCCACCAACTGCCGTTTCTGACTGCCTTCCCTGACCGTGTAGGTGGCAATCACCGCGCCCGCATTGGTGAAGGGGCCTATGTTGCCTCAACGGGTTGGCCCAGCATTACGGCGACCCACAAAGGTAGCGGCTGGCTGGGTCTGGCGGCTACCAACCAGCCGATCACGATGCGCGTTATGGACTTTTGGCGACGTGAGGGTGACCGCCTTGATGAAAACTGGGTGATGATCGATCTGATTGATCTATTGAACCAAATGGGGCTGGACGTTTTCGCCCGTCTAAAGTCACGCAATACCCGCCCACAATTTCTAACCAAATCTGGAGACTGACCCCATGGCACACTATCTCAAGCGCGGCGCGACCGCCCAGTCCAAAGCCGATGGTGATCGCCAAGTGCGCGCGACCGTCGAAGAGATATTGGCTGACATCGGCGCGCGCGGCGATGCAGCCGTGCGTGATTTGTCGATTAAATTTGATAAATGGGACCGCGACAGCTACCGCCTGACACCGCTTGAAATCCAAGACTGTATGGATCAGCTGACGGGCCAAGACCTCAAGGATATTGAGTTTGCTCAGACCCAAGTCCGCAATTTTGCGGAAATTCAGCGCGCTTCCATGACAGATGTAGAGGTTGAAACGCTGCCTGGCGTTGTGTTGGGGCATAAGCATTTGCCGATTAACGCGGCCGGTTGCTATGTGCCAGGTGGAAAATATCCATTGTTAGCGTCCGCCCATATGTCGGTGATCACGGCGAAAGTGGCTGGCGTGCCCCGCATTGTGACATGCGCACCGCCCTTCCAAGGCAAGCCCGCACCCGCCATCGTTGCGGCCCAAGCAATGGCCGGGGCAGACGAGATTTATTGCCTTGGCGGTATTCAAGCGGTTGGTGCCATGGCGCTTGGCACACAGAGCCTACAACCGGTTGATATGCTCGTCGGTCCGGGCAACGCATATGTGGCCGAAGCCAAGCGGCAGTTATTTGGCAAAGTCGGCATTGATCTTTTCGCTGGCCCAACCGAAACGCTTGTGATCGCAGACGAGAGCGTCGATGGCGAATTATGCGCAACCGACCTATTGGGCCAAGCCGAGCACGGCCCAGACTCGCCCGCTGTCTTGCTGACAACATCGCTGGCTTTGGCTCATGAGACGATGCGCGAGATTGAGCGGCTTTTGACAATCCTGCCTACTGCCGAGATTGCGCGTCGCGCTTGGGAGAGTTTCGGCGAAGTGATTGTCGCCGAGGATGACGCCGAAATGGTGCGCATCGCCGACGAGATTGCCTCCGAGCACGTGCAAGTCATGACCAAGGATCCTGATTACTTCCTCAAGAACATGACCAATTATGGTGCACTCTTTTTAGGCGCGCGCACCAACGTCTCATACGGCGACAAAGTTATTGGCACCAATCACACCCTGCCAACCAAGAAAGCCGCCCGCTATACTGGTGGGCTTTGGGTCGGTAAATTCATTAAGACCTGCACCTATCAACGTGTCTTAACCGACGAAGCCTCCACCCTGATCGGCGAATATTGCTCAAGACTATGTGCACTTGAAGGCTTCGCCGGACATGGCGAGCAAGCGAATATCCGGGTGCGCCGCTATGGCGGTCGAGATGTGCCTTATGCCGGTAAGGCCGAACCCATCGGGGATGCAGTCGCTTGATCACTCTGCCCAAAACACCCAGTTTTGACCTTAACGGGCGACGCGCCTTGGTAACGGGTGCCGGGCGGGGGATTGGTTTGGCGGCGGCGGCGGCTTTGGGAAGCGCTGGCGCGCACGTGACTTTGGTTGCCCGTTCTGCTGGTGACATAGAGGCAGCGGCAACGGCGATTATTGCGGCAGGTGGCCAAGCGGCGGCATCGACTTTGGACGTACTGGATTTGGACGCTGTCGCAACTTTCTTTGATGGGCAACCCGCGTTTGACATTGTGGTCAATAATGCCGGAACCAACAGGCCTAAGCCGATCACCGACGTTACGCACGATGATTTTGATGCCGTCCTCAATCTCAATCTACGCAGCGCTTATTTTGTGGCTCAAGGCGCGATCAAGGCTATGCTACGCGACAAGATCAAAGGCAGTCTCATTCACATGAGCTCTCAAATGGGCCATGTCGGCGGTCCTAACCGCACGCTTTATTGCGCGTCGAAATGGGCTCTTGAGGGGATGTCAAAAGCGATTGCCCTTGATGTTGCAGCCAATGGCATTCGCTCGAACACGATCGCGCCAACCTTTATTGAAACGCCGATGACACAGCCTTTTCTGGCCGATCCGGTGTTTAAAGCCAATGTCCTGACGAAAATCAAACTAGGAAGGCTGGGTCAAGTGGAAGACATTATGGGTGCCATAATTTACCTAGCCACCGACGCATCGTCACTGGTCACTGGGACAAGCCTAGTCGTGGATGGCGGCTGGACGGCAGAGTGATTGCACTGAACATGCGTGCTAAAGCCCATCGCTCAACTCAGGCTCTGATTTGAAGTCCCATGCAACAAAAGCTCACCGACATCATGCGATGGCACCTAGCTTGGCGAGGCGTTTGCAGTTGTCGGCGAGTGCGATCAGTTTCCACTCGGTTTTGACCTTTTCCATGCCGCGTAGGGAGAAGTGT
>JBEINE010000057.1:0-15426 GCA_040378245.1 Hyphomonadaceae bacterium
ATCCGTAAATCCAAAAGAGGGCCTTGCGACTGCGCCCTGGTCAGAATAATGCGATGTCTTGACGTTGTTGCACCCAAGGGTGCACCCAACCGCGCGAAGCGCATGGCTACAAACCTTGGTTCAAGGCATTGGCGCCGTAAGGTCTCATGCTGGTGATGCGCACGGGAGGGAACGAGGATTTGTCCGGATTGATCCGCGAATTGCAAAGCTTTCGATTCACTCGGCTTCAACGGTATCGTTGTTTCTTATTGAAACATGGCAGCGAAAGTTTCCATCGCGCGGATTACCGAAGCAATGAATTGGATGACACCTAGGTTGAAGCGACAAATGGCTAACCTACAAACGGAATGCTGGAGTAATTTTCTTTGGAAGTCTTAAACTTGATCCGAATTGATAGGTTTGCAAAACGTGGCGAGAATCGCCCTGTGTTTGCGATCGCTGAAAACAGCGCAGGCGAGCTCATTGAAGTCCTATTGAAGCCTTCGGGCCTTGTCGCTTTAGGCGTCAAAGCACTTGCTGTGGAATGGACGCTGGCAAATTTGGGTGGTGATCTGTCCCTGCGTGTCTGCGAACCTTTTTTGGTAAGGCTGGACAAAACTATCATCAGTGAGGTGAGCGACGAGGACTGGGCTAAAAAAGTGCTTGCTGGAAATCAAATTGCATTTGGCTCACGAGTTGCGGGTTCTGAAGACGGCGAGATGGGCCTTGAACAATGGTCGTCAGCTTATACTCCCGTTGGTCCAATGCTCAATCAAGCCTGGCACGCTGCGGCATTTGATGTATGGACAGACAATATTGATCGTCATCCTGGCAACGCGAATTGCTTGGTTCGCGGCAATGACTTTTGGCTTATCGACCATGAAAAGTGCTTTACCACGCTCAGCGGAATTCCAATGCTCGGCGTAAAGCAACTTAAGCCTTGGGAAATTGGTGGCGCATCACATATCCTGACACCACAAAGACACATTTTTTGGCAACAACTTAAGTCTAAAAAGATGCCGCGGGCGGCCATCAAAGATGCTTGGCTAGGCTTGTCAGCCACACATCTTCAACACTATGGTAATTGCGTTCCGCCAGAATGGGCCGATGCGAAGCCAGTTGTCGATAAAATTGTCTCCGCAGTTAACGATATTAAAGCTAATATCTATGGCTGTCTGAACGAATTAGAACGGTGCCTGTCATGACCCAACGCAAAAGCTATACTTATGTTGTCGTACGGTACACGCACGACCCCATTTCGGCCGAGTTCGTGAATGTCGGTGTTGTCCTCATGGACACTGCGACCCAGCGTCCACTCTTAAAGTTCCAACGCGCTTATAGCCGCGCCAAAGCTATGTTCCCAACATTGAATCGGGATAATTTCCTTTCGGCAATCTTGCGTGCCAAACAGGCTATAAATGCTTGCTCAGGCAAGCTAAGCAGCAACGATTTATTTGCTTCGCCAATAAATGCGGAGCAACTCGTTCTCAAGGCCTTGCCTCTAGACGATCATGGAATCCAGGTTGGTTCAACTGGCAATGGCTTGGCTGTCAATCTTGAAACCGCACTCAATCAGATTTTCGACCGATTTGTGTTGAAATATGATGGAAAGCAAAAAACAACCCGCCGCGACGACAAGGATATTTGGCGGCCCATGCGAGATCGCTTTAAAACCGAGCAGGTCGTCGATCTTTTCTCGGAGGCAACCGTCGTTGCAAAGTCAGACGCTCAAAAATTTGAGCACACATGGCAAAATGGCAAGCTACACTGCATTCAGCCATTATCGTTTGACCTTTCAAGTGCGGATGCGGTGCGTGAAAAGGCCCGTAATTGGTTGGGTAAGTTAACAGCCCTCGACGACGCAGAAAGCGATTTCAAAGCGTATCTCGTGCTTGGTGAACCGTCCAATCCGTCGTTGAAATCTGCCTTCAAACAAGGCCTAGAGCTCTTACAAAAAGTTCCGGCTGGTATTGATTACGAAATAATCATTGAAGATGAGATTGATACTTTCACAGCGTCGTTCGCAAAGTGGATGAGAGAGCATTCGCCTCATGCGGTGGTAAATTAGCTAAATAGGCTCAATGTCGCTGACCCAGCCATGCGCGTCGCGCCGTAGGGTGCCCCCTTGGGTGCACCAACTTCGAGCAGGAGCGGACCCTTTGGGCTGGTCTGGACAGAAATCCAAAAGAGGGCCTTGCGACTGCGCCCTGGTCAAAATGATGCGTTGTCTTGAAGATGGTGCACCCAAGGGTGCACCCAACCGCGCGAAGCGCATGGCTGATTTAGGGTCTGTTTATCCCGCTTTGTTGATTCAAAGAAGACGGGACAGACCCTAAGCCGCGCGGACGCGCGTCATAGCCGCTTCCATCGCTTGAGTGATTTCACTGCCCTGATATTTGCCATATTCGCATTTGGCCATGATGGCGGCGGGCGGGAAGACAGTCGTGTTTTTCTTATAGCCATCGTCCATCAAGGCTTTGGCCGCGCCATTGGGCGTGGGATAGAGGATCGTCTTTGTGATATTGGCCCCATTTTGGCCGTCGAGCATGAAATTGATAAAGGCATGCGCATTGTTTGGGTTAGGCGCGCCCACTGGAATGCACATGCAATCTGCATTCAACAATGATCCTTCCTTTGGCACGACAAAGGACAAATCGGCGTCTTCTGTTTCCTTTTGAGCGATATCGCCATTATACTCGATAACCAGATCAACCTCTTTCGACAACAGCAAGTCTTGGCCGTCATCATTGTGGAAGTTTTTGATATTGGCTTTCTGCTTGATCAGCATTTTTTCAACTTGGTTGATCAAGTCAGGGGTGGCACCATTGACCGATTTGCCGAGATATTTGAAGCCAAGTCGGAACAAATCGGCGCTCTCTGCGGGGAGGGAAACCTTGCCTTTATATTCGTCACTGTCGAACACATATTTCCAACTATCGGGAATGACCCCGCCCTTCAGCGCGGACTTCCGATAGCCAATGCCCAGCACCAGCCAAGCATAAGGCATCGAATGTTTCAGCCCTGGATCGTAATCGGAGTCCTGAAACTCGGGCAACAGATTCTTCATGTTGGGAATTTTCGCATGATCCAGAGGGCTCAGCATTTTGGCTTCAACCATACGCGTTACATATTCGTTTGACGGCACGATGAGGTCAAAGCCTGGATTGCCAGCGCGGAACTTGGCAAACAACTCATCATTATTGGCGAACAACGTCATATTAACGTCGATATTGCTAGCAGCCTTAAAGTCAGCGAGCGTGGTTTCACCGGTGTAGGTATCCCAATTGTAGAATTCGAGCTTGGTGCCTTCAGAGCCTGGAATGTTGAGCTTGGTTTGGCTTGATGTGGCAGCAGGGTCGCCGCCCGGGCTACAGGCGCTTAGTGAGATGGCGGCAGCGGTTGTGCCAAAGGCGGCCATAAAGGCGCGGCGTGAATGCGGCCGCAGGCGCATAAACAAATCAATTTCGCTACGGGTAAGGGGGTGCTCGCTCATGATGGCCTCCATTGTTACTGTTTAATGACAGTACCACTAAGCATTGCGAAAGCACCACTCAAAATCAGCAATCGGTATGTGCGAATTGTAGCGATCTTGCTCTGTACGCTTTACGATCACATACATGGCGTGAAAACGGGCACCCAAATAGTCTCTCAGCACGTCTGACGCTTCAAATGCGTCGACAGCGGCATACCAATGCTTGGGCAATTTGACCGGCGCTTTATCAGCTTGGACATAGCCATCGCCGACAATTGGAGCTCCGGGGTCTAGCTTATGTGTTAGACCAAAATGAACACCAGCCAGCATGGCGGCCAAGGCCAGATAGGGGTTGGCGTCGGCCCCAGATATCCGATGCTCAATATGACGGCTTTTGGGCGGTCCTGCTGTAACGCGCAAGCCGACAGTGCGATTATTAACCCCCCAAGTGGCGGCCACTGGCGCATAGCTATTGCCGACAAAGCGACGGTAAGAGTTCTGATTGGGCGCAAATATCGCCATGCCCGCGGGCAAAAGCTGTTGCATACCGGCAATCGCATGGCGCAATTGGGGCGTGCCCTCTGGACTTTCAGCGCCAAAAATATTGGTGCCTTGGCTATCGAGAACCGAAACATGGAGATGCTGGCCATTCCCAGCACGGCCTTCAAAGGGCTTTGCCATGAAAGTCGCCTCCAAACCATAAGGCACTGCGCAGCCCTTAACCAAGCGCTTAAACATCATGGCTTCATCAGCAACCCGCAGAGCGTCTGGACGATGCTCAAGGCCGATTTCAAGCTGACCGGGCGCAAACTCACTAATCATCGCTTCAATCGGCAGGCCTTGCGCCGTTGCTGCTGCGTAAAGGTCGCGCAGATAGGGCATGTGATCATCAAGTTCACGCAGACCATAAACTTCATGACCGATTGGCATATGGCCTGAGACAGGTGATGCGGGGAGGCTGGCGCGCTGGCCCTCATAACGCTGATCGCACAGATAAAACTCAAGCTCGCAGGCGACGTCAGGGGTCAGACCATCGGCTGTAAAGCGATCAATAACCCGCTGGAGAATTTGGCGGGGATCAAGCTCACTTGGGGGTGCCATCCAATTCGTAAAGCGACAACACGCATTGTGCGACGTCCGCGCCCAACCAAGGCGCCCTAAACAAAGTGTTAGGCGCGGGCTTTGCCAACCTATCGGCATCGCCATCCTCCCAGACAAGCCCCGTGGCCTCGCAATCAGCGCCCAGCATATCGACGACTGTGATGGAACCCGGCAAATATCGGCCATGGCCATAGACGGTTATGAGCTCATGGGGGCGAATCCGCTTGCCCCGTGGTGGCCCACTCATCGGATTATAAAGGATATCGATGAAGGCAATATCAGGATTGGCCGCCAGAAAGGCTTCCGCTTCGGCCAAAGTGGCAATACCAAGAGTGTGGGACACAAAAAACCTCAAACTTTCAAGAGCAGATGTTCGCGTTCCCAAGCCGAGACGACTCCTTCAAACGCGTCAAGTTCATCAAGTTTTACCGATGCAAACACCTGACAAAAAGCCTCACCCAAAACTTCGCGCATCGGTTCGCAGGCCTTAAAGCGGGTTAAGGCTTCGTCCAAGGTGCGCGGAAGCGAGCGCGGCATGCGATAAGCCGATGTCGTGATGGGAACGCCCGGATCTATACCTTCGATCATACCGACATAGCCACAGGCCAAGGATGACGCAATCGCCAGATAAGGATTGGCGTCAGCACCGGGCAGTCGGTTTTCCACGCGCCGATTGCGACCATCACTGCGCGGCGTGCGCAAACCGCACGAGCGATTGTCCAATCCCCATTGCACATTGATGGGCGCATCAAACTGGGGCCGCATCCGGCGGAACGAATTCACATTGGGTGCAAATAACGGCGCGACATCGGGAAGATAGCGTTGGAGGCCGCCGACATAATTGCGAAACATCTTGCTGTCGGTGCCATTGGCATTTGAAAAGAGATTCTTGCCGGTTTCCGTATCGAGTAGGCTTTGGTGGATATGCATGGCGCTGCCTGGCTGATTGTCCATCGGCTTGGCCATAAAGGTGCCATAGACGTTCTGCGACAGCGCGACTTGGCGCACGATCCGCTTAAACATCAACACCTGATCGGCCAGTTCAAGCGCATTGCCATGATTGAAATTGACCTCCAGCTGTGCGGCGCCTGCTTCGTGGATCATGGTGTCGATATCAAGCTCGGCGATTTCGCAATATTCATAGATTTGCTCGATCAAGTCTTCATATTCGTTGATCGCTTCAAGGCCATAGGGTTGGGAAACCGTTTCTGCGCGCCCTGATCGGCCGACAGGGGTTTCAAGGGGTAAATCAGGGTCTATGTTGCGCGCGGTCAAAAAGAACTCAACTTCGGGCGCGACGACAGGCTCCCAGCCCTTGGCGGCATAAAGGTCCAAAACGCGGCGCAAAACCTGGCGTGGGGCAATATCGATCAGATCGCCATCGTGCGTGTAGGCGTCGGTGACAACATAAGCGGTGGGGGTGCGATAGCCCGGGGCCACACAAATGGATTCTGGATCGGGCACCAACACGCAATCAGGGTCGAGTGTGCCTGAAAAGCCATCTTCAGAATCGCCTTCAAAATCGGGATATTCCCCAGTCACGGTCACACTGAGAATTGACGATGCGATCCGCAATGTATGATTGGAGACCCCTTTCAGGAACCGATTGGCCGGCACAACTTTACCCCGAATAATGCCGTTCATGTCCGGCAGGATCAGCTCAATCTCTGCGACACCTCTCTCATTAATCCAGGCCTCAAGCCTTTTATGAATAGTTGGATCGGTTTCGAACGACATAAGTCACCGGTTTCTTTCTTGTGCGCACGATTAAGATGGAACTTCAAGTCCAAACTTACTGCTTTATCGTGCCTATGAGTAGCTTGATCCGCGTCAAACGCCAAAGCGTCTGCCATGTAAGCACTTTTTGTTATAACAAAGCGAGGCGGGGCGGCAGCGTCAAGTGGTAATGTCGCCCAAGGGGCGGCGTTCTCACGTCTTTTTGATCATGCAAGCCAACCCATCGCCAACATCGGCGGTGATGGCCGCGCGCAGCCGCTCTTCGTCGCCAGTTTCAATGGCGGCCAAGGCGTCACCATGCCGGTCAGACACGTCTAGTTCATTGACGGCTTGGGGAAACATGAGGCGCATGAAAGGACCAAAGCGGACCCAAATGCCCTCAATCATCGGCACGATCACATCGGAAGGTCCGGCCCGATAGAGCGCAAAGTGGAATGCATGGTTTGAGGCCATATAGCCAACGACGTCGCCACGGCGCAGCGCCGAATTCATGGCAGCATTCGCGTTTAGCATGGTCGCAATGTGGCCTGACGTGATAAATGGCAAAGCCCGCGCAGCCGCCTCCGGCTCTAACAGCACCCTAGCGCGCATGAGTTCTACAATGCCGTCCTCGTCCATTTCCGGCACAATAATCCGCCGCGTTGGGCCAATCGTCAGGGCGTGTTCCGCTGTCAGGCGCCAGACGGCGTCACGCACGGGGGTTACACTTCCCCCCAGTTCGCTCGCCAGTGCCCGAAGGCTTAGACTTTCGCCCGGCGCAAAAGCCCCTGTGGCTAAGCGGGCCCGCAGAGCCTGATAAATGGCTTCATGCAACGGTGCCCGGGTGTCGGTTTCTTCAGGGGGGGCGGGATCTGTGGTGATCAAGGTCATAGGCAATCGTCTTACAAATTGGCGATTGTGTCGAGGGCTATCGCACCGGGTTCATCCTGCGCACAATCGCCCCGCAACGCTTGACCCTCGGCACTCATAAGTCCACCACCACGATATGCCACCTCCCCATTCCAGAAAACCGCCTCCCCATGGGCGCAACACGGCCCGCGAGACGCGCCGACCGCCCCGCGAATGGGTCAATCCTGACCCCGCACGTCACGCTGCCGTCTGCATCATTTCCCATGTTATGGATCAACATTGGACCGTGGAAGAAGCCATGCGGCGCGAACAGGCGTTTGTGCGCCTTGACGGAAGAGATCGCGGATTTGCTGCACATTTGGTCTTAGCAACCCTGCGGGCGCTGGGATTGGTCGATGCCGTCTTAGCCACCAAACTCTCGAAGCCGCTGCCAGACAGCGCTCATTATGCCAAAGCCTTGTTGCGCGTTGGTGCGGCGCAATTGATCGAGGGCTTGGCACCACCCCACGCCGCGGTTGGCCGCGCGGTTGATCTGGCCAAATATGAAGCCACTGGCCGGGGATTTGCCGGGCTGATCAATGCCGTTTTACGCCGGATCGCCACCGAACCTTACGAGCGGCCACACGACCGAGAACGCGTACCAAATATCTGGTGGAGCCGTTGGCGGGCCGCTTATGGGGCCATAAATGCGGACGCCATAGCCGCCAGCCTCTGCCAGCAGCCAGCGCTTGATTTGTCATTTAAAGGCGATCCAAACGATATGCTTGACGCGCTTGAGGGCACATTATTGCCCACGGGCTCAATACGCCTCGCTCAAACCCCAAGTGATGTGACGGGTCTGCCTTTTTGGAATGAGGGCCGGATCTGGGTCCAAGATGCGGCGGCGGCGCTGCCTGCCAAATTGTTGGCCGCCAAGCGCGGCGAGCGGGTGCTCGATATGTGCGCGGCACCTGGGGGCAAAACGCTTCAGTTGGCGGCCAGCGGCGCAGAGGTGACGGCGATTGATATTGATTCCAGCCGCATTGAGCGCGTCGCTGACAATCTGGCCCGCACGCACATGGTCGCAAGACTTTTGACGGGCGATGCTCGTGTGCTTGCCGGCGGCGCTGACTATGATGCGATCCTGCTCGATGCGCCATGCAGTGCGACGGGGACGTTGCGGCGCAATCCTGAAACTTTATGGATCAAAACGCCCAGCGACGTAGCCAAGTTTGCCCCCGTCCAAGCCGAACTCATCACCGCCGCTGCCCATGCGCTTAAGCCGGGCGGTCGAATGGTCTATGCGGTTTGCTCACTCGAACCCGAGGAGGCTTCTATGGCGATCAGCGCCGCGCTGGCGGCAGGCCTCAATAGGGATCCGATCCACGCTTTTGAAGTTGAATGCTTGGAAGAAGCGCTGACCCCCGATGGTCATGTGCGCATTCTGCCCGGCATGTGGGCTGATCGTGGCGGGCTTGATGGCTTCTTTATTGCTCGATTTACCAAATCAATGGCTTAGTGCATTTCAACCTAACTTGCTCTCATAAGGGAAAGCAGGGAAAGAACATGATGTCCACTTTGAAGATTAGCCCATCGATTCTATCGGCTGACTTTGCCAAGCTCGGCCAAGAGGTCGCCGACATCAGTGCGGCCGGGGCTGACATGATCCATATTGACGTGATGGATGGTCATTTTGTCCCCAATATCACCATGGGACCCCAGATCGTGAAAGCGCTGCGGCCCTACAGCGATAAGCCTTTTGACGTGCATCTGATGATCGCGCCCGCCGATCCCTATATCGAGGCCTTTGCCGAGGCAGGTGCTGACATCATTTCGATCCACCCCGAGGCGGGACCTCATCTGCACCGCAGTCTGCAAACGATCCGCGGGTTAGGCAAGAAAGCTGGCGTGGTGCTCAATCCGTCAACCCATGAAAGCTGTTTGAACCACATTATTGACAGGCTCGACCTGATCTTAGTGATGAGCATTAATCCGGGCTTTGGCGGCCAAATGTTTCTGGAAAGCCAATTGCCCAAAATTGAGGCAATCCGAACGATGATTGATGCAACCGGTCGGCCCATTATGTTGGAAGTCGATGGCGGGGTGAACCCGATCACAGCGCTTCAATGCGTATCGGCAGGGGCCGACACTTTGGTTGCCGGAACAGCCGCGTTCAAAGGCGGGCCTAATCATTATCGCGGCAATATTGCCGCACTGCGCGGTTAGATATCGAACTACTCATGGCCATTGATAATCTTCAAGGTGTTGACCAAGGTCTGGTTGCGGTTATTGGTGCGCCGGTCAGGCAGGTGTTCGCACCGCGCTGGACGCTTGGTGAGCTGGTGCAAAGGCCCGCCGTCTTTCAAAAATTATCGGACATTCGCCCCCCAAGCGACGTGGCGCGCTCTGAGGCTTTGGCGGGCGTAGCACCATCTGATGCTCAGTCTCGAAACTTTGATCCACTCTTGGGCCCATTTTCCGATCCTGTCCTTGCCCAGAGCGCATGGGCGCAAAGTCTTGAGTTTTTGCGCGATATCAAGTCCGCCGCCATTGGCACCACAGATTTATCAAAAGCATGGATTGTATATTGGCTGAATAGACACGCACGGGTGACCGCGACAGAAAAATCACCATTGCCCTCAAGAACCGGTGCAGGGTCGAGATCGACTGAGATGATATGGCGGGCGCGACGCGTTTTGAATGGCTTGTCCCATGTTTTGACGTTCATTGATGAGCTCGACGATCAGACACGCGAGCGCTTCTGGCAATCTCTCTATTACGACATCGCCAGACTTGCAGTGCCAAGTGTCACCGTGCGATCTAAGCTAACAGAACGCTTTGACCCCTTAAGTCCTCGCGCGAATTGGCTGCGAGCGGTGGCCTTATTGGGCGTTGAGGTCGCATTTCCCGAGCTTCTCCGCAGGCGGTGGATTGAGAAATCCTTGAACAGTCTCAAAAATGCCTTGCAAGTGGATGGTCTGATCAGGGGTGGATCGGTGATCGCCACTTTATCAGCGGCAGCTGAGCTTTCCATGTTGACGCCCATTCCTGCCACCCTGCCCCTTCTAACCGCCTGCAAAACGGCACTCATCAGCCTGAGGCGACAAAATGGCACGCTGGTGACCTTTGGTTCGGGCGCGGCTGACTATCATAGGCTTTTGGACGCTATACTGGGGCCAAAACCTGATAAGCCCGTGTCGCTCCTCCTTGCTAGTGGTATCGTGCGTGCAGATGCGCATGATACGATTGTTTGGATGCGGTCGGCGCGACCTGGAAGCAGCTGGTGCGGTTCTTGCGAAATAGAGGCCAACGGAAGTGTCCTACTGACAAGTAGCGGTGCAAATGTATCCGGCTTGGCTCCGAGAAATTCGGCCCAAGTCATCAAAGCTGGATGCAAAAAGCGGGATGATCAAGACTTTGTCACTCTTGAAACTGATGCGACCGTCAAACTTTTGGGCCAGGTCTATTCCCACATCAGACAGATAAAATTGGCCGCGGATGGGTCGAGAATTGACGGCCAGGATGTCTTTAGGCCTGATTTAAGTCGGCGCGATCCCAGTGCGCGACCCTTTCGCGAGGTCGCGCTCCATTTTGTTCTGCCCGATAGCAGCACCTGCCATCTCAGCAATGATAAGCGCAGCGTCTTAATTTTGACAGCACCGCAAAAAATGTGGCGATTTCGGTGTGAGACTATGGACATCTCTCTCAAAATCAGTGCAGAAGCGCGCGACCGAAATTCGTCACCGTTTCGGCATTGTGTTATGGTTTGTGAGAGCTTAGACGCGTCTCACCAGAGTGAGTTTATAGCTAACTGGCAATTCTTGCTTGAGGAATCAGTGTGACTCGTCAAAAAGTAAAACTCCTGTCACTTGGCTATCTTGTCGATATTCTCATCGCTGCCGCGTGCATCTGGTTAGGCTTAAGTTTTTCACAAGGCACCCAGCTGGCAGATGTCCCCTTCAGAGGCGAAGTAGCAGCCGTCATAGCGTTCACGTTTTGCATGGCGATCACATTGGTCGTCTTTCGTTTGAATCAGACGGTGTGGCGCTGGACGACCGCTGACGACCTTGTCCGTTTGTCGCAGGCTGTCGCGGCGGCAGGTGTTGGGTCTGTTACCCTTCTTTTCTTCGCCGATCCTGCCGCCACGATTCCGCGCATTGCGCCGGCCATCGCCGCCTTAGGCACTTTTTTGATTGCAGCTGGTGCCCGCGGTTTGGCGCGGGCCATGTCGGGTGGTGGCTTGCGGGCCTTGTTCCGTTCCGTGACTGAAGACGCACCCGCAACTATTCTGGTTGGCCCCACAGAGGCCGTGACCCAGGCCATACATGCGGCCCGCAATCGGGGGCCTCTGCCCATCCGTCCGATCGCCATCGTGTCGACCTTGGGCAATCAGGTGGGCAAAGTTTTTGCCGGCGCTAAAGTTTATGGCGGGTTGGAATTCTTGGAACCTCTCGTGGTTGCTGCCCTTTCGCGAAATTCAAGCGTGCGGATTGCCCTTGTCGGTAGAGACCCCAAACGCGAAGCGGCGCAAATGGCATTGGCCGTTGCGGGGCGCAAAGGTGTGGAGCTGATGCGTATTGCTGAGGGTGCTGGCGCCACACTCGGTGCTGTTCATCCAGGCGATGTTTTGGGCCGATCGCGGCGTGAATTGGATTTGCGCGCGCCACGCGCCTTGGTGCGCTACAAACGGGTCCTTGTAACAGGGGCCGGGGGTACAATCGGCAGCGAGATAGTTCGCCAGATTGCCCAACTTGGGCCAGCCAGCATCATTCTCGTGGATTCCTCTGAAAACAATCTCTATCAAATCTCCTCTGATATCATCTCTGAACATCCCGGCCTTGATGTGATTGCGCGCCTGTGTGATGTGCGCGACGCCAAACGGGTTAACGACCTGTTTGATCGCTACCAGCCCAATGTTGTGGTGCATGCCGCCGCCAACAAGCACGTCCCGATGATGGAAGCCCATTTGTGTGAGGCCATTGAAGTCAATCTCGGGGGCACCTGCGTCGTAGCAGAGGCGGCTTTGGCGGTGGGCGTTGAATCATTTGTGTTCATTTCCACAGACAAGGCGGTCAATCCCGTCAATATCATGGGTGCGGCCAAGCGTGTCGCCGAGCTTTATGTGCAAGATTGTGCGACCCGTGCACAGGGGGCTTTCCACTCTGTTCGGTTTGGCAATGTGCTGGGCTCCAGCGGCTCGGTTATGCCTTTGTTTGAACGTCAGATTGCCAAGGGCGGCCCCGTTACAGTGACCCATAAGGACATGACTCGCTGGTTTATGACCGTCGAAGAAGCGAGTGCTTTGGTGTTGCAAGCCGCCGCACTTGGCGCTGGCTCGAAAGAGGCCATTGCCGGGGGTCAATTCGTTTTGGATATGGGTGAGCCGATCCGCATCATGGAATTGGCTGAATCTATGATCCGAATGAAGGGCAAAGAGCCTTGGCGCGATATCGCCATTATCGAGACAGGTCTTCGCCCGGGTGAGCGCCTGCACGAGGAACTGTTCCATACCTTTGAGAAAGTCATCCAAACCGATGTCGATGGCGTTATGGTCGCCAGCGATACACAGCAAAGGCACGAGAACCTGCGCGGCTGCGTCGAAAAACTCCTTGAAGCCGCGCGGTTAGATCAGGATACGGTGGCCCTAACGTGGCTGCAGCGCATCTTGCCCAGTTTTGGCCGCGCTGACGGCGTAAGCCTGCCCTTTAAGTCCAGCGAAAAAGCCCGTGAGTTTATCGAGGGTTAAAGTCTGTCCTAAACCAGCGGGGCGCGCGGCGCGCTAATGTTGGTGACCGCCTTTATGCTCCTTGCCCATGTCCGCGCTTGGATTGGCGACAATGGGCGCATCAAACTGGGCCGTTTGGCCTGATGCAAATACCAACTTCAATGCGAGAACATCACCCACCTTCAGGCCGGGCTTCACTTGCTTCACCATGAGATGCAGACCGCCTGGAGTCAGCGGCACTTGGGCTCCGGCTGGAATGTCAATCTGATTGATTTGCCGCATGGCCATCATACCGTCAGCGGTCTTAAGGTGCGCATGCAGCTCTAGTTTTCCTGCATGCGGGCTTGAGGCGCTGATCAACCGATCAGCTTTTGTGCCGGTGTTGGTCAAGGTCAAATAAGCAGCTGTCTGATCACGGCCGTTGAGGGGTATTCGAACGCGGGGTTCGGAGATTGAAATCGACCCCGCCTTCGCCACTGGAGTCGCGGCTTTAGGCGGCGGTGCCGCGCCGCCGCAGGCCGCCAAGACCAACGTCGTGCTCATTAAGATGTGGATAAATGTGTTCATGATGTTCAAGCCTTTCTGAATTGAGTACGGCCTAGACCAAGCCACGTACGCGCAGCGGGAAACCGGATGAGGACCAAGCGCTCGATCAGAGCAACAAGGATTAAGGATGCGCCCAAAACGGGCAGGAAAAGCCCAAAGGCCACAATCAATGCACCAAGCCCAAAGCCAATTTTAGCCTCAAGGATGGGCGGTGGCGCGCCTAACACCCCAAGCGGTGCTCGCTTGCGCCACATGATAAAAGCACTGACTGAAAGTGTAATGAGACCCAGAGCCGTCAGCAACCCAATGATCTGATTGAGCGGACCAAAAAGCTGTCCTTCATGGGCGGCTAGCCCAATGCCAACAGCCTGATCGATGGGGTGTTTATCAGCAAAATCCTGTCGATCAACAAGACTTCCGTCAAGAGGATCAAACTTCAAACTGGTGCCAAGGGGTCGGTTCTGCGTCTGAGACACCGCCCGCCAGACTTTATTTTTGGCATCAGGGGGGAAGATGACAACGGGCGGCTGTAGGGATGCAGCGCGCGCCGCCGCAGCGACGTCGTCAATTGACGCTGTATAAATTGGATTCCCACCATGCTGGTGATTGGTGCCCGCGAGCGGAACCTGTGATGCGCTCAGCTCAGACGACCGCCCGCGCGACCAATCCTGCGACACAGACGCCGTACCAATGGCTTGTCGAAGGGCCTTGAAACCATCGCCCCAGACATGGGTCCATGGCAGGCCACTGATCAATAGGAAGATGGCAAATCCTGATATCCAAATCCCTGTGACTGCATGTATATCGCGCCAAAACACTTTAGCGCCTCGCCCTAATCGCGGCCACAGGATCCCGGCGGGGCCGCTGGCCTGACGCGGCCACCACAGATAAAGCCCTGTTACCACCATCACTAAAGCCCAGCTCGCCGCAAGCTCTACGATCAAGGACCCGTAATCTCCCGCCAAAAGCTCCCCATGTATGTTTTTTACAATCGCCATGAACCGATCCTCAGTCTTGATCGACTTCAACACCGCAAGGGTCTGTGGATGCACATAGGTCAGAAAATCAATACCGTCTTTGGTTATAATGATCTGGCTCGCATCATCGCCCTCTTGCGGCAAACGATATGACTTGAGACGCGCGCCCTCCATGCTGGCTAAAGCGCTTTGCACTTGCGCGCTGACGGGTTGGGCTGGTCCTTGCAAAGCAAGATCCGTGTAGGGCGCATCAAAAGCCGCTTCGATCTGGGCCTTGAACAGATAAGTCGCGCCGGTGAGCGATAAAATAATGATGAAGGGAATGCAAAATAGCCCAGCATAAAAATGCCAGCGCCATAACATGCGGTACAAACGACCTGACTTCTGAGAAGTCTCAGAACCGATCGGTCTTGCGTCAAGCGAAACTGTCATGAACGCGCCTCCTAAAGCTTGAGCTTCACGTCAAAAACAAACGTGCGTTGGGGCATAGGATGAAAGACATAGCCTTGGTCATTATTGATATTGTCCACCCCGGCGCTGATTTGAACCTTGTCGTTCAAGTCCCAGGACAGGCGCGTATCAACATAAAAATACTCACTTTGAAAACCAAAGGCATCGCCGCGGATCAGGCCAAACAAATCGCTATTGGGCCGTGACGCATAGCGCCAGCCCAGCGACGCTTTCAGATCACTACCGATCTTATAGCGAACATTCCCGCTGGCGCGCCATTCAGGTACGCGGGGAAAACGCACACCTTGCGCGCTGGGATTGGCCAGATTACGCACCGTTTTGGCGTCGATATAGCTAATATTCGCATCGATATCGAGGCCGAGCGCAAAAAGGTCCCGCGTTTGACCGAGTAATTCAATGCCGCTTTGTCTCACCAAATCGATGTTTTTGAAGTTAGAAATCACCGTCCCGAACTGGTTAAGGCCACTGAATGAGAAAATCGCATTATCAATCTCTTGATAAAAAACACTGCCAGTAAGCTGTAGGGCACCAAAGGATCGGCGCGCGAGCAAGGTAATGTCAGTGGATTCTTCAGGCTTGAGGTTGGGATC
>JBEINE010000244.1:0-3429 GCA_040378245.1 Hyphomonadaceae bacterium
CAACCTGGTTCTAAAAGAACCAGACTCGCTCTAAAATACCTCGACGCGCAACCTGGTTCTAAAAGAACCAGACGCGCTCTAGCCCCGCTAAAATTCCTCGGAGCGTGACCTTCCATTGAGAGGACGCGCGCATTAGGGTTGGCTCGTAAAAGAGGGATGCACATTATGGGAAAATCAATGCAGATGGCTTTGGCGTTAATCGCCGCCGCAAGCGCTCTGGCTGGCGTCAGGTCGGTTGCCTCCCAGCCGGTCGCCGACGAAAAGCAGCCCAATCAGAGCCGCCCCGGCTATATACTTGTGGTGGGCAAAACCACCGATCGGGCCAAAATCGCCGCATATGCTGCGGCTTTACCATCAATCTATGCCAGCCTTAATGGCTATTATCTGGCAATCGGGGGATCTGGTCGGGGCGTAAATTGGCTAGAGGGTCCATGGCAGGACCGGTCCATTATCTTCGCAAAGTTTCCAAACCGCAGCGATGTTGAGGCATTCTGGTGGGGGGAGGCTTACCGTCAGGCGATCAAGAAGCGCGATAATGCCGGGGTCTTTAGCGTGGTCGCCTTAGAAGGTAGCGCCCCTTTAGCTTTCGAGGGCGCCGGTACCGGCTTTTTGATCGTCATGACAGCACCCCGCGACGGCTCCATTGAGAGCTTAAGCACATCAGCGCGCGCGACACGCTTACTTATAGACAGTGTTACGGCAGCGGGAGGTGTTTTGCTAACGTCCCCGGAGGTTGGTCAATTCAAGGCCTTGGAAGGTGATAGCCTATTTGATCGGATTATCATTGCAGCATGGCCGACTGTGGCCGCACGAGATGCCTATCTGGCAAGTCCGAAGGCTAAAGAGGCTTCAGCGTTGCGTCGAGATGTTGGGCTGTCATTGGTGGCCGCGGCGAATGGCGTACCGCGCAGCCAAGCGCCGACAGCCGTCGTGACGTCGCCCGTCAAGCCATAGAATTTTGGATCTATTCGGGCTGAGTTTGACTCTGCTTTTTGAGGGACTGAACGATGAACAGAATGCAGTTTGTTCATGCTTTCGCTTGTCAGGGCGGATGAGCTGGCGTAAGTAGAAAGTTGACACGGGCGTCAAGAAACTCGGTCTGCAGTCTATAGTCAAAACGGAGCCTCCCCATGCACATCAAAGCGATTCTCGTAACAGCTTCACTCGCGCTTTCAACAACCGCCGCCTTGGCTGGCGTCTCAACTGTCACCGTCAAATTAGTGACCCCTCTAGCTGAGCCTAACAAGACGGTCATTGCGCTGAGCACGGCATGGAATTGCGCAGGCGACACCTGCGTCGCAACATTGGACCGCAAGAGCCCTGCGGTACGCGATTGCCGCCAAATTGCACGCGTCGTTGGACCCGTTGCTTCGTTCACTGTCGGCTCAAAGAGCTTGGATGCAGCCGGCATCCAGGCATGCAACGCACCGGCCAGCTAAACACCCGCCATTGAATTGGTTGAGCCAAAATCAGATGTCGGGCGGTTCCTGAGAGTGCGTTTTGTTTCCATGGAAACGATGTTGCGCTTTAAACTTCTGAAATAGAGCCAGTTTTACACCGTTTCTGGATTCCAAGAAACGGTGAACGGCTCTATGGGGTCGCCCGCAGTCATTTTGGTCTAGAGAGCGCGTCTGGTTCTTTTAGAACCAGGTTGCGCTTCTAGGTATCTGATTTAGAGTGTGTTTACCCCGCTTTTTGATTCAAAAAGACGGGACAGAACCTAGGTTATAAATGGATGCTTTTTCGGGGTCTTTGGCCGCGATCAGGCGGGCCGTGTCGATCATGACTTTGGCTTGCTTCCAAGTCGCGTCATCCTGCATTTTGCCATCCAACATAGCGACCCCCGAACCATCAGGCATAGCCTCTAATATACGTTTTGCAAAAACGACTTCACCCGCGTCTGGACTGAAGACGTCTTGGGCTATTTTGATTTGGTCTGGATGCAAGGTCCAGGCGCCTGCACACCCCAATATGAACGCATTGCGAAACTGCTGCTCGCACGCGAGGAGGTCTCGGATATCCCCAAAGGGTCCATAAAAGGCCTTAATGCCGGCGGACTGGCAGGCGTCTACCATGCGGGCGAGCGTGTAATGCCATAAATCCTGTTGAACGCTGACGCGGGCCTGCCCGTCCTCTCGCGGGTCTTCGGTGACTCGGTAGGCTGGATGCCCGCCGCCGACGCGCGTGGTCTTCATGCCGCGACTGGCGGCTAGATCGGCAGGGCCAAGGCTGATGCCCTGCATGCGCGGGCTGGCCAGGGCGATTTTATCGACGTTGGCGACGCCTTCCGCCGTCTCCAAAATGGCATGGATAAGAATGGGGCGGCGCACGCCAGCCTTGGCTTCCAGCTGGGCCAGTAATTGATCGACATAGTGAATGTCCCATGGGCCCTCAACTTTTGGTATCATAATGACATCGACTTTATCGCCAACAGCCTCAACGATGTGACACACATCATCCAGCATCCAAGGACTGTTGAGGCAATTGATCCTTGTCCACAGCCCCGTCCCGATGGCTGCGAAATCTGTCTCTTCTGCCATCTCGATAAAGCCGGCGCGTGCGGCGTCCTTGGCGTCATGGGGGATGGCGTCCTCTAAATTTCCCAGAATCACATCGACTGTCTTGGCAATTTCGGGAACTTTTGCGCGCACTTTCTCCAGATGAGGCGGTACGAAGTGGATCATTCGTTCAACTCGAACGGGCAGCTCACGATAGGGTAGTGGCGCTCCCACGGCGAGAGGCTTGTAAAAGGCGCGCGGTGTTTTCATGGGTCTTGATGTCCTTAAGTTTGGGGCATTGGCTAGTTTGTCGCGGATTTGGCGTCAACATTGCGAGGCGGCAATGTCAGCAAAAAGCTTTCACCCTGTGTCTAGGCTGCATTAAGACAATGAGATGCAACGATGGAAGCTGAAACTTGAATATGATGGCCGCCAGTTTCTGGGCTGGCAAAGCCAGCCCAATGGTCGGGGTGTGCAGGATGCCGTGGAAGCTGCAATAGCTAGGATTGAAGGACAAAGCGTGCGTGTTCACGCCGCAGGGCGAACCGACGCTGGCGTTCATGCGACCGGTCAGGTGATCCATGTGGATTTGGACAAGCCTTGGCAGGCGTTTCAACTCTGCGAAGCGGTCAATGCTTGGCTTGTTAAGTTGGGCGCCGTGAGTGCCTTAGAGGCAGAGCCCGTTCATCCTGATTTTCACGCGCGCTTCTCCGCGAAGGGCCGGGTTTATCTATTCCGCATGATTGACAGGCGCGCCCCTCTCACGATTGACAAAGGCCATCTCTGGCGCGTGTCGGTGCCTCATGATGCTGAGGCCATGAACGAGGCCGCTAAAGAGCTTCTAGGGACCCATGATTTTACAACGTTCCGGGATGGCCAATGTCAAGCCAAAAGCCCTATCAAAACCATTGATAGCTTCGAAGTCCGACGC
>JBEINE010000111.1:0-10204 GCA_040378245.1 Hyphomonadaceae bacterium
CTAGATTAGATATCCAGACGCGCAACCTGGTTCTGGAAGAACCAGACGCGCTCCATCAAATACCTAAACGCGCAACCTCGTTCTAAAAGAACCAGACGCGCGTCTAGGCTGCCGCTTGGATCATGCCGGCGGCGGCGGTTTGGTTGGTGAGAGGGTCTATCAGAATAAAGCCGCCGACCGCGCGCACAGATTCGAAGCTATCGGCCAGTAAAGGCATGCCGGATTTAAGCCTTACGCGCGCAATGTCATTCTGCGCGAGCCCCTCTGCGGGACGTGCCTCTGAAAGGCCAGCAACGTCGCGGACATGGACGATGGTATCAATCCGTGCCTGCGAGGTTGCGGCACCTTGTTTGAGGAGATATTTCGCACCCGGTCGCCAAACCGTTTCGTCCAGCCAGCACAAGTCGGCGATAACCGCGTGAGCCAAAGGTACGCCCGGTGCCGCCAAAAGATCGCCACGCGCGATATCCAGATCATCGTCTAAAACAAGCGACACGGACTGTCCCGCAACGGCTATATCGAGCTTGCCATCAAAGGTCTCGATAGAGGCCACTGTGCTGGTGCGTCTTGATGGGGCCACCACAATAGGGTCGCCAACTCGAACTGTGCCGCTCTCGACACGCCCTTGATACAAGCGGCGACCATCTAGCAAAGTCACCCGCTGCACTGGCATCCGCAGAGGGCCCCGCTCTGCCAAGTCCAGCGCAGGGACGGTTTCTAGCACGTCGAGAAGGGTTTGCCCAGGATACCAAACGCCAGTGCCACGCCGTTCGACGACATTGTCGCCAAGCTTGGCGGATATGGGAACAACGGCGTGCAGTTCTGCGCCCAGCGCCCTGGCAAGCTGGTAGGCCTTCGCCGATAGGTCTTCAAATACCCCTTGCGACCAGCCAACAGCATCCATCTTATTCACCGCAACCACCAGCTTGATGCCCAGCATGTGTGCCAGCGTCATATGTCGACGTGTTTGGATTTTTAACGGCTTGCCTTGTGTCCCAGCCGCATCGATCAGAATGATCGCCACATCGGCGGTGCTCGCGGCCGTGACCAGATTACGGGTATATTGCTCGTGTCCTGGCGCATCTCCAATGATGAAGTTGCGGTGCGGGGTGGCAAAGTAACGATAAGCGACATCAATTGTGATGCCCTGTTCACGCTCGGCTTCAAGCCCATCTGTGACAAGGGCAAGGTCAAGCTCGCCTTGGTTGATGCCGATCGTTCGCGCTCGGTCCAATGCATTGAGTTGGTCGCGCATCAGACCCTTGGCGTCGTATAGCAACCGGCCAATCAATGTGCTCTTGCCATCATCCACGCTGCCGGCGGTTACAAAGCGCAACAGGGAGGGACCATTGGTTTTGGCCATTAAAAGTATCCTTCCCGTTTGCGGCGTTCCATGGCAGCTTCGCTGGCTTGGTCATCGAGCCTTGTTGCGCCCCGCTCCGACATATCCGCCAAGGCTGTTTCAGCGATGATGGCGGAATGATCGGCAGCGTCACTGGCGACAGGGCAAGTACAGGTAATGTCGCCGACAGTGTGGAAACGCACCTGCAACCGCTCGACAATTTCAAACGGGGCCGGTGGCGTCAGATCGGTGACAGGGACCAAAAGGCCACCCCGGCGCACGACGTCCCTCTCATGGGCAAAGTAGATCGACGGCAGAGGGATCGCTTCGCGGGCGATATAGGTCCAAATGTCGCGTTCGGTCCAGTTGGATAATGGGAACACCCGGACATGTTCTCCCGCTTGGACGCGTGCATTATACAGGCTCCATAACTCAGGCCGTTGTGCCTTTGGGTTCCATTGACCGAAGCTGTCACGATGGCTGACAATGCGTTCTTTGGCGCGCGCCTTCTCCTCATCGCGCCTGGCACCCCCAAACAATGCGTCAAACCCATGATCCTCAATGGCCTCCAACAATGTCACGGCTTGAGCGGCATTGCGGCTGTCGGTTGCCTTCGCTAGCCGCACTGTGCCTCGTGCGATGCTGTCTTCCAAGCGGGCTACGACAAGCTGCGCACCAATCTCGGCCACCTGTCTATCTCGGTAAGCGATCACTTCAGGAAAATTGTGTCCGGTATCGACATGAAGCAGGGGGAAGGGCACTGGCGCGGGCCAGAAGGCTTTGCGCGCAACGTGCAACAGCACCGCCGAATCTTTCCCGCCTGAATACAAAAGTGCTGGTCGGGCTGCATGACCCGCCACATCGCGAAGGATGTGGATCGCTTCGCTCTCCAGCCGATCAAGGGCCGATAGCCCATGGCTAGCGGTTGCCCCGTTTCCGCTTATGGTGGACGCGCTCATTGAACTCGCTCCCTAATATGCAGGCCACATTCTTTGCTGGCATCATTGTTTTCCCACCACCATCTTGCTGCCCGTGGGTCCTCTCCGGGTCGCAGCGCCCGCGTGCAAGGTTCACACCCGATTGATACGTATCCGCGCTGATAAAGCGGGCTGATGGGAACATCGTTGCGTTTCGCGTAGGAAAGCACATCCTCCCAAGACCAACTCGCCAACGGATTGAACTTTTGCAAATTTCGAACGGCGTCAAACTCAATTTCTTCAAGATCAGAACGGCTTATAGCACCATCACGCCGTTGGCCCGTGACCCAGCCCCCATGCCCTAATAGAGCGGCATTCAAAGGGGTGACTTTTCTGATATGGCAACACGCCTTACGGGCCTCGAGGCTTTCATAAAAACTGTAAGCCCCTTGCAATCCCACGAACCGAGTAACTTCCTCAGGGTCGGGTCGCACGATCGCGACAGAGAGACCATAGCGATCCTCTATCGTTGCAATCATTCCTAGGGTCTCGGCATGGAGCATCCCAGTGTCGAGAACGAACAATTTAATATTGAGATTGTGTTGGGCGAGGAGATCCGTCACAACCATATCTTCAGCTGACAGACTGGTGGCTAGCGACACCTTAGCGCTTTGCGCCAATGCATTAGCTTGACGCAAGACGTTCAGTGCGCCCACGACACGCGCTTCCACCATTTCCATTGGGTAGTCCCCGTCTCAAGGGCAGTGCAAACTCTGCATCACCATCCACCTATGCACAATAGCTTGTTCAGTCTTGCAAAGCGACAGGGCTAAGCTAAACCACTCATATAGATCAACTAATGAGACATTTGGTATTTGGATGAGCGATGTCTGTTCGCTTTCTATTGATGGTCTTTAAACATGCTGGACCGCGCCGCAAACGAGCATAGGCCCGATAATTATCAGATTTTAAAACGAAGTTTCCACTTGTTGTTGACTTAGAAAGTCGGCAACAAATGGTGTTGCAGGGCAACGCACGAGATGAGTAGGCGTGTCGACCTGTTCCACGGTTCCATCCCGCAGCACCGCCACGCGGTCCGCAAGCGCAAGTGCTTCTTCTTGATCATGGGTCACAAACACAGTTGTGACTTTGGTGCGCTCGTGGATCTCTCGCAGAGCGACACGCAGCTCGCGTCTTACCTTTGCATCCAAAGCGCCAAATGGCTCGTCGAGTAGCAAAAGCTTAGGTTCAATGGCGAGCGCGCGCGCCAAGGCCACCCTCTGACGCTGTCCACCCGATAGCTGGGTTGGATAACGACCCTCAAGACCTTCAAGTTGAACAAGCGCGAGCAGAGCCCCCACGCGTTGAGCGATTGCATCCTTCGACGGTCGCGTGCCGCGTGGCCGCGCGTGCAAGCCAAAGGCAATGTTCTGGGTAACCGTCATGTGTCGGAACAAGGCATAGTGCTGGAAAACCATGCCAATGCCGCGTTTGCGTGCAGGCAACAGCGTAAGATCGTCGCCTTGGAATTGTAGGGTCCCAGTGTCAGGGATCTCAAGACCCGCCAAAACACGCAAGAGCGTTGTTTTGCCCGAGCCGGACGGGCCAAGCAGCGCCAGAAACTCGCCTTCCTGGACTGCCAGCGACACCCCTCGCAGTGCTTGAGCTCCACCAAACGTCTTCGTAATATTTTGAATGTCTAATGACATGACTACCCTTTTATCGGCGCTTCAGCGCCGCAAGTTCAGCGCTATGCCGAAGTTCAAAAAGATGCTTCACCGCAAGTGTCACCAGCGCAAACATGGCCAAGAGTGCAGCGAGGGTAAAGGCCGCGACACTATTGTATTCATTGTAAAGAATCTCCACTTGCAACGGCATTGTAGCGGTCTGGCCGCGAATGTGCCCAGACACGACCGAAACCGCGCCAAACTCACCCATGGCACGCGCCGTGCAAAGCAAAACACCATGCATCAGCGCCCATTTGATATTGGGCAATGTGACAAGAAAGAAAGTACGCCACGGCCCCGCGCCAAGGGTCGCGGCTGCTTGTTCCTCATCTAGCCCTTGAGCCTGCATGATCGGGATCAATTGGCGCGCAACAAAAGGGAGCGTTACCAATGTGGTCGCCATCACAAGGCCCGCAAAAGCGAAAATGACCTCAATGCCAAGCGCTTGAAGCAATGGGCCGAACCAGCCATGCGCCCCATATAAAAGAACCAGCATCAAGCCCGATACAACAGGGGAAATCGAGAAGGGAAGGTCGATCAGGGCGGTTAAAAGGACACGGCCTGGAAATGTGAACTTTGTTACAGCCCATGCCGCTGCCACGCCAAATATGGTGTTCAAGGGGACAGCCACTGCGCACACCAGAAGGGTAAGACGCATCGCCGACAAAGCGTCAGGTTCAACGGCCGCATCAAGGAATAAGTCTATGCCTTTGCGCAAGGCTTCAATGAAAACCGTGATCAACGGTGCCACAAGGACCAGAGCGCACAACCCCACACTTGTAGCGATCAGCAGCAAAACAAGCCACGGCGGATCGCGCCGCGCTGGCCCAAATGTCGACAAAGCGGGCGCTGATGGGGGTTGGCGCGGCTTCATCGGGGCCCAAGCCCCCAACGCGCGGTCGTATGTTGAAGAGCACTGAGGGCAACCAACACGATGAGCGATACAACCATCATGACAAGCCCAATCGCGGCGGCCCCAGCATAGTCGAACTCCTCTAGCCTGATGACAATCAGAAGCGGGGCAATTTCAGATACCATTGGCAAATTGCCAGCGATGAAGATAACCGAACCATATTCCCCTGCCGCCCGAGCAAAGGCTGTTGCAGTGCCCGAGACCAAAGCCGGTGTAAGTGCAGGGACAAATACATGAAAGAAGGTGCGCCAACGCCCAGCGCCCAAGGTTGCAGCAGCTTCTTCAAGCTCGGGTTCGATATCCTCTAATACCGGCTGCAACGCGCGAACAATAAAGGGAAAGGCAACAAAAACGAGAGCAATCAAAATACCAAGAGGGCTGTAGGCGGTCTTCCATCCAAACCAGTCGTTGATAATCGCCCCAAGTGCGCCATTGGGCGCATAGAGTGTTGCCAACGCGATCCCCGCGACTGCGGTAGGCAAAGCAAAAGGCAAGTCGATCAAGGCGTCCAATATATTGCGGCCAGGAAAGCGATAACGCACCAAGACCCACGCGCAAAGCGATCCCAAAAAGGCAGCAATGCAGGCAGCCCCAAGTGCCGCCAAAAAACTAAGCTGCAACGAAGCCAGAGTCCGCGGATCAAGAATGACGTCTGAGAAATGGTCTAGACCGCGTTCCCATGGACGCAACGCCAAGGCTGCAAGGGGCAACAACACCAAGAGCGACAACCACACCAATGTGATCGCCATAGACATTCCAAATCCTGCCACTGCGGGCTTTGTCGCAATGGTTGAACCGCTCACACGGGGATGGGTCGCTTTTGCCGTCATGGTGCCTTCAAGGACGCGCGCGCTCGCATGATAAGGTCAAACTGCGCGCCGTCTGCGAAGTGCGCCTTATGCGCGTCTTCCCAACCGCCAAAAGCATCTTCAATGGTGAACAAATTGATCGCTGGGAAGGATTTCTTATAGCGAGCCAGGACGGAGACATTGCGGGGTCTAAAATGATAACGAGCCGCCAAGTCTTGGGCGTCCTCTTCATAGAGACCGCGCAGATAGGCCGTTGCCAATGCAAGAGTGCCTTTCTTGCTGACGACCCCGTCCACCCAAGCCACGGGCGGCTCGCAAAGGACACTGGCTGGCGGGTAAACGACCTCAAGGCCAAGGTCCGGGAACTCGCTAAGCGCCAGTTGCGCTTCATTCTCCCACGTGAGCAGGACGTCGCCTATACCCCGCTGCGCAAATGTCGTGGTGGCACCGCGTGCGCCTGCGTCGAGGACGGGAACATTTCGGTAAAGCGCTGTTACCAAATCTCTTGCGGCCCCTTCCCCACCACCAGTCTGAGTGACAGAGCCCCATGCCGCCAAATAGCCCCAGCGCGCGCCCCCGGATGTTTTTGGGTTGGGCGCAATAACGCCGATACCCGCGCGCGCAAGGTCGCTCCAGTCGCGAATGGCTTTGGGATTGCCTTTGCGGACTAAAAAAACTTGTGTCGACGTGTAAGGGGCACTGTTGTTGGGAAGCCGGCTCTGCCAGTCGGCCGCGATCAGACCCCGATCAGCGATCGACTGAATGTCATGGGCCAGCGCAAGGGTTACCACGTCCGCTTTGAGGCCATCGATGACGGCACGGGCCTGTTTGCCTGATCCACCGTGGGACTGGTTGATGCTGGCCGTTGCACCTTGCCCATCGCCGATTTTTAGTTTCCTCAAAAATATAGAATTATATCCTTCATAAAACTCGCGGGTCGGATCGTATGAGACGTTTAAAAGCTCCTGAGGCGATGCCCCAGTTGGCGAGCATCCAACCGCCAATCCGGCTCCAGTCAAAATTACGGAAAGCCCACTTGCGAGCGCCGCCCGCCTTGTTGGGCTCTCAAGTTTGGCATGTTTGGCCATCTGTGGAACCCCTGTTGTGGACTCAAAGAAGAAAGTTAGACGAAGGTTGTGATGCTTAGGTCGTCATCGCATCAGGTAAAATGGCGAAAGGTTCACGATTCACTTAAGTTATTCTATTCTAAACAAGCGCCCCAAGCCCGTAAATGCTCGAAATCCTTGCGACATAAAGCCCGACCATTTCAGTTTAAATCCGTTGTAAGGCACCATGACGATCAAACTTGCAACGCTCTGTCGAGAGCATGATCAACCTTTTCAAACATTTCAGCTTAGTTTGTCTATACAATTTGTTTTTCTTGTTAGTTATTGTTTTTGTTCTTTATTTTTGCCTTCTTAAAGCCCCGCTTATCAAAGCCTGCAGAATGTCTGGTTGGTTCGGGCCCAACGTCTGGCTAGCTGATGAGTGTTAAGGGCCCTCGTAATCACTTCGATGCGGCCTTCTAATCATTTAGGGGGAATGAAAACATGCGCCTTGGCGTTTCAACGACTTCAGCATTTGCTTTGATGGCCGCCTTGGCGGCTTTTGTGCCGGCGGCTGGTTTCGCTGGGACGGCGGCCTCCAGCCTTGATAATGAGGTATCAGGTTCTGCATCGGCTGATGAAGTTGTCCCAGAAACCGAGACGGTGATTGTAACGGCGCGACGCCGCAATGAGGCTGCGCAAGATATCCCAATTGCGGTGTCGGTTGTCGGCGGTCGCCAATTGGATCAAACTGGCAGCTTCAATGTCGGCCGCTTGACCCAACTCGCGCCCACCCTGACTTTCTATTCTTCCAACCCCCGCAACAGTGCCGCCAATATTCGTGGTCTTGGTGCGCCCTTTGGGTTGACTAATGATGGGATCGAGCAAGGCGTCGGCATTTATATTGATGATGTCTATTATTCCCGCGCGGCGTCCTCGACCTTCGACTTCCTCGACGTGCGCCAGATTGAAGTGCTGCGTGGGCCACAAGGCACGCTTTATGGTAAGAACACGACGGCGGGCGCTATCAACATCACAACCCGTGCCCCGACGTTTGAATTTGAAGGTCGCTCAGAAGTCACCATTGGCAGCCTCGGCTTTAAGCAAGCCAAGGCCTCGCTCTCGGGGCCGATAACGGAGAAACTTGCAGGGCGTTTGGCTCTCTCGTCGACCAGTCGCCGAGGCACCATCTATAATGTGAAGACGACCAATTATATCAATGAACAAGACAATCTGGGCGTCCGGGCACAACTTCTGTTTCGCCCCAATGAAAAGCTCGATGTCACCTTCGCCGCCGATTACAACACCCAAGACCCAGAGTGCTGCGGGACGGTGTTTGTGCGGACAGGCTCCACCCAACGCCCGTTGAACCGCCAATATGCCGCGTTAGCCGCTGCTCAAAATTATACGGTCGTCAGCAAAAATCCGTTTGACCGCTTGACAGACATCGATGCGAGCTTGAACTCCGGCAATATCACAGGGGGCGCGTCAGTGCGCTTGGTTTGGGACCGTGGACCTGGGACGGTGACCGCCGTGACAGCTTGGCGGTTCTGGGACTGGAAGCCCGAAAATGATCGCGACTTTACAGGCCTTCCGATTGTCACCAACTCACAGAATCCATCGCAACAAAATCAGTATACCCAAGAGCTGCGCTATAACCAGAGTGGCGAGAAGCTCGACTTCGTGGTCGGCGTCTTTGCCTATTACCAAAAGATCGACACCCAAGGGTTTGAGCGCCATGGCCCCGCCTCCAGCCGCTGGAACATTGCCCCATCTAATGTGCTGTCGCTCGATCCAACCGTGCTCGATGGCCTAACCGCCATCAACACACAGGGCCTCACCAACACCAGTGTAGCGCTATTTGGGCAGGCGAGTTGGAAACTGTCCGATAAGCTGACCATCCAACCCGGGGTTCGCATCAATTATGATGAGAAAGAAGGTCTCTATGACCGCACCGTGTTTGATGGCGCTGGACAGCCTGTTCTGCCGGGTCAGACGGGTGCCAGGCGCGCGGCGCAACTCGCGATCTTTGCGCCCCAATCCTATAGGCCCAAGTTTGATGACTGGAACTTCTCCTACGACTTGACCGCCAGCTATCGGTTCCAGCCAGATATCCTAGCCTATGCAACTTATGCCAAGACCTTTAAGTCCGGCGGGATCAATCAAAATGGCGTACCCTCGGATGCTGCGGGCCTACCCTTATTGGGCGCCCAAACCATTCGTCCTGAATCGGTCAATCATTATGAGGCCGGACTAAAGTCACAAGTTTGGGATAGAAAGGTCACGTTGAACCTCTCGCTCTTCAGGACTGACATTGAAGATTATCAGTCGCAAGTGACCAATGGCCAATTCGGCGTATTGCGCGGCTATCTTGCCAATGCCGAGCAGGTTCGCACTCAGGGTGCCGAGCTTGACTTCGCGGCCCAACCAACCGACCGGCTCTCCTTCTACACTAATGTGGCTTATACCGACGCGACCTATGAGAAATTCAAAGATGCCCCTTGCCCGCCGGAACTTTCAGGCGGGGCGGCTTTGGGTGCCGGCCAGACGCCGGGAGCTGCGGGCGTGCCAGGCGCTATCAGCCCCGCCAATTGCGACATCTCCGGCCAAGTCTTGCCCGGTGTCTCCAAATGGGCCGTTTCCTATGGTGGCGAATATGCATGGCCCGCCCGCTGGTTCAAAAAAGATGGCAATGTGTATCTCGGCATTGATGGCAGCTATCGGTCTGAGTTTTCCTCCAACCCCTCACCATCCGCCTACACACAGATCGAAGGCTATGGCCTGACCAATCTGCGCTTTGGTTTCAGGACGCCCCAAGGCCTCGACCTCTTTTTGTGGGCACGTAACGTCTTTGATCAGGACTATTTCGAGCTCCTCAATGTTCCAGGCGGCAATACGGGTCTAATCACGGGCATCCCGGGCGATCCACGCATCTGGGGGGCAACCTTTAAGGCTGAGTTCTAGGGTCTGTCGCATAACTCGCAAATCAGCTATGATGAGGGATGTCCAAATTCATCTCTGACGACCGTTCTCAATCGTTTTTGTTGCCGCCTGATTTGAGGGATTGGCTGCCGGCTGATGACATGGCGCACTTTATTTTGGCGGCGTGTGAACGCGTTGATATGAGTGCGTTTAAGGTGGGCGCTGGGATAGAGGGTCGGCTGCAATATCATCCCCGTATGATGTTGGGTTTGTTGTTACATGGCTATGCCAAAGGGATTGTTGGCCGTTGGCACGGTGTCTATTGATGGCACCAAGATTGACGCCAGCGCGTCCAAAATCAAAACCGTGCGCCAAAGCGCGCCTAGGTACTTGATTTAGTGTCTGGTTATCCCGCTTTTTTGCTTCAAAAAGGCGAGACAGACCCTAGCCGATGCGGGCTATGCCTGCGGCAAACAAGTCAAAGCACTCCAAGACAAAGGCATCGCCCCACTTGTCGCCATCGGACGC
>JBEINE010000142.1:0-7623 GCA_040378245.1 Hyphomonadaceae bacterium
GCCCAATATTCACACCATCACCCAGCCCAGACGCAATTCTGGCATTATCTGGATCAGGATTTCACAAAGAGGTTGCAAGAGCCTTAATGACGAGGCTCAAAGGCTCTTGATAGCGCTAGGGTCTGTCCCGTCTTTTTTGAATCAAAAAAGCGGGATAAACAGACCCTAGAGCGACAGACCATCAATCTTAGCCTCCAGACGTATCAGTCCGCGTTTGGCGCTGTTCAAAAATGGGTGTAGATAGAGCGCCTCCCGATACGCATCGCGAGCCCCCTTTAGATTGCCTTCATCTTCAAGCACTTGACCCAATCCTGCCCATGCCCCGAAGTGACGCGGCTCAAGTTTGAGGGCCCGTTTCAACAGGCCTTGGGCCCGCAATAGATCACCATCCTGATAAGCCAAAAGCGCGGCGCGCGTCATGCCCTCAGCAAAATCGGGGTCCAATCTCACAACATCATCAAGCATCGCGCGCGCTGATTTAAAATCCTGTTGGCTCAGCGCCACGTTCGCGTTTTGCAACAAAAGATTGGTGGTGGCTGACGATGACTTGGCTAGGCGACTATAGATTTCAGACTCTGTTCGGGACGCGGCTTCTTGGCGTTCGCTATAGCGTAACTGCACGAATAATCGATCAAGCTCTCGGCCCGTCTCCACTGACGTCAGTGACGAGCTAGCCGCATGGCTCTGATTAGCGGCGATCAGCTTTTGTGTCGGCGGCCAAGAAGCTGCTGGCAATATCAAGACAAAGGGCAGGAATCTGGCAATGCGGCGCATCGCTTCATTGTGGGTTAAGTGGGTGTGGGCGTCAAACCGGCAGTCCAGCGTCGCGCATGGCGGTGACCAGACCTTCGGGTCCTTCGAACAAATGGGTGACAAATCCCATCTCAGTGGCAGTTGCGATATTGACGGGCGAATCGTCGGTAAAAAAAACCTCACCGGGGTGCAAGCCGCCCATGCGCGTCAAAGCGATATCAAAAATAGCTCTATCGGGCTTAGCGGTCTTTTCATCGCCCGACACAATGACGTCCTTGAAATAGCGGGGAAACTGAAATGGCGAAAAGCACGTGTCCACCATCTCGCTGGGCATGTTGGTCAGCACATATTGGTCAATACCGGCTTTGGCTAAAATCGGGACCAGCGCCGTCGTACCAGTGATTTCGCCGGTAATCATCTGTGAAAAGCCGGTTTGCCAAGCGGCAATTTCGTCCGCAAAATCGGGAAACATGCCCTGACGTTCAGGGATTGTAATCGACATCGACACGCCCTTATCATGGAGCAAATGCCACGACATCGGACACACTTTATCTAGAAAATAATCGAGCCGCTCAGGCTTGGCAATCATCCGCGCGTAAAATGTTCGGGGCGACCAGCCCACAAGCACATTACCATAATCGAAGAGGACAGCGCGAATAGGACGCGCCAGCACGCAGGCTCAGCCTTGCTTAGCTTTAAAGCGGGGATCAACTTTGTTGATCACATAAACCCGACCCTTGCGGCGTACCACCTGACACGCGGCATGACGTGTTTTCAAGGATTTGATCGAGCTCTTGACTTTCATGATTGTATTCCGAGAGCGGCGCGACAAAAGAAACTTTTGGGCTTTGCCGAGTTAAGTGAGCGATGCCAATAGGATTAGCGTGGTGGAAAGTCAATTCGCTGACGCAGACCCACAACGCAAGTATACCAAGACAGCCCAGTTTACCTCAGCCCGATAGGCCAATCCAGGCGTAGCCATAGAGTTAGCGTCAGATTAGGTACGCCCATCTAAGGTTATAGAAAACAGCACAATAAACTGAGAGTTACACACCATTAGGCTTTCTTTGATAGGCTACCCGAGAGTAATTCTCCTTCGAGGCGGAGCCCGGGGACCCGCAGGTGGCAGCAAGGCATGACGTTTCAAGATCAAGTTAGCGTTTTAGACGCCATGATTCAGAGATCTAAATCTCTGAGAGTGAGATTTGTTTTTGCAACCCTTGTCATGGTCGCCGCAGCGATGATGTTGAAGCCCTTTTGGCTTGCCCCTCTCTGGCTAGGGCTTTTGGTAACCGTTCAGTCCCTTGATGCCATTGCAGTTATCCGTTTTGCCCCCGATTGGCCGGAGAAATGGCGTGATCACATCCTGCTGATGATCTGCTTTTTCTCAAACTGGTCCTATTGTTCGCTGTCCGCCGTTTTGTGGATGGCGGGTGGGGAAGCCGGACAAATCGGGGCGATTGCCTTTATTGCGGCGGCCCTGTTGCATATCCAGAATTTTTCATATCGTTGTCCGAAAGTATTTTGGGTTTCTGTTGCGCCCTATCTTGGCTCCTTAACGCTCACGACTGGATTTGAGCTTTTTGGGAACGCATTCTCCAAGATCGAAGTCATCGCTATGGCGCTGTTAGGCGTGGGGTTTTGCACCAATTTGTTATTGGCCTATCATCATGCCCGCACATTGACCGGCCACCTGAATGCCGAGCGTGAAGCCGCCGATGCCGCCAATCGGGCAAAGTCAGATTTTCTCGCCACGATGAGCCATGAACTCCGCACGCCGATGAATGGTATTCTGGGTGGTGCCGAACTCTTGAAGCGCTCAAATCCAACCGCCGATCAACGCGACATTCTTGCCACGCTCTCTGGCGCTGGCCACGCCTTGCTGGGGCTTTTGAATGATTTGCTAGATCTGTCCAAAATCGAAGCTGGCAAGATGGATGTTGAGGAAATTCCCTTCGCGCCCCGTTCCCTAATGGTGGATATGGAGAGGCTGTGGAGTGCGACAATAGCTGATAAGGGCCTCACGCTGAACATCAATGTGGCCGATGAAATCCCCGCAGCCCTGATCGGGGATCCGACAAGATTGCGTCAGATCCTTATCAATCTGTTGTCCAATGCGGTGAAGTTCACTCATGTCGGCAGCATCAACATTTCGATCAATGCGGAACAATGTAAGCAGGGGCGTGCCATTATGGTTATCAAAGTCTCTGACACCGGCATCGGTATGAGCGAAGAGGCTGTTGCGCGCATATTTGAGCCTTTCTCGCAGGCCGACTCCTCGATCTCGCGCCGATTTGGCGGCAGCGGCCTTGGCACTGTGATTTCCCATCGCTTGGCAGGCTTGATGGGCGGCAGTCTTAACGTCAGCAGTGTCGTGGGTGAAGGCACGTGCTTTACCGTTATCCTGCCATTGATAGTCGCTGACCAATTGGTGATTGAGGACGATCTTGAGAAGGATGTTGAGGAAGTGGATGGTCTGCGCATTTTGGTCGCTGAAGACCATGCCGCTAATCGCCATATTCTGGCGCGCTTTTTGGAGCTTGGCGGCCATGACGTCACTTTCACAGAAGATGGGGCTCAAGCCGTTGAGGCTGCCCAACTGCAAGAGTTCGACTTGATTATTCTCGATGTTCGCATGCCTGTCATGGACGGTCTTGAAGCCTTGCGACGGATCCGTACCCGTGGCGGGGCCAATTGTGATCAGCCCGTTATCATGCTGTCGGCTGATGCCATGCCCGCAGAAAAAGCGCGCGGCTTTGAGATGGGTGCTGACGATTATCTGACCAAGCCGATTGACCCGCGCTTGCTGTTCTCAGCCCTTGCCATGGCCAATGGCGGAAGAGCCGCCTTTGGGCGGGTTGGGAATGAAACTGGACGGGCGCAAGTGGCTTGAGTTGTCCCATTCTTCCACAGCTAGCCTTCCCATGATTTGGGTCAGGGTTGCTTGGCTTTTTGCGGACAAATGATGACGGCATAAGCCGCACCCCAGCATGTGGTCTTGCCAACCAGATAATTGATATCAAACTTTGAGACCAAAAAATAATTTGTCCGCTTGATCGGCAACAGGCTCGCGGCTGTCAGGGTCAGCTGATCCTGCTCGCGCATCACCTCGCGCAAACGTTGTTCGGTCGGGTTTGAGTAAAACAAGGCCCCCAAAATCAGGGCCAAAAAAAGTAAAAACCGCATCGGATTAGACCTTCGAGAACATCAATGTCGCATTGGTGCCGCCAAAGCCGAAGGAGTTCGACATCGCGGTTTCAATTTGAACTTCTTTGCGGGCGCGCAAAATCGGCAAATCGGAGAACTCAGGATCAATGTCGTCAATATGCGCGCTTTCGCAGGCAAAGCCCGCTTCCATCATCAAAAGCGCATAAATCGCCTCTTGAGCACCAGCAGCACCGAGCGAATGGCCCGTTAATGATTTTGTTGAGGAAATGAGGGGGATATCTCGCGAGAACACGTCCCTTACCGCGCCCATTTCTTTCAGGTCGCCCACTGGCGTCCCGGTGCCATGGGGATTGAGATAATCGACGCGACGATCACCTGACATGGCTAGCGCTTGGCGCATGCAGCGGGCAGCCCCCTCCCCTGATGGAGCGACCATGTCATGGCCATCAGAGGTCGCGCCATAGCCTGTGAGTTCGGCATATATCTTGGCACCACGCGCTTTGGCGTGCTCATACTCTTCCAGCACCAAAATTCCGGCCCCACCAGCAATCACAAAGCCATCGCGGTTTTTATCAAAGGCGCGCGACGCCCGCGCTGGGGTGTCATTATAGCTCGATGACATGGCCCCCATCGCATCGAACAAGGCCGACAATGTCCAATCTAGGTCTTCGCTGCCCCCAGCAAACATGATGTCCTGTTTGCCCCATGCAATGCTTTCATAGGCATTGCCAATGCAATGGGCACTGGTCGCACAAGCGGAGCTGATCGAATAATTGATGCCCTTGATCTTAAACCAAGTCGACAAGACCGCTGAAATGCCTGAGCACATGGCCTTGGGCACTGCGAAAGGGCCAATCCGTTTGGGTGAGCCGGTCTCGCGGGTTTTGTCGGCAGCAGCGACAATCATGTGCGTCGATGGCCCGCCGGAACCCGCAATGAGGCCCGTGCGCTCATCACTGATGTCGCTGGTCTCAAGGCCCGCGTCAGCAATGGCCTGCTCCATAGCAATATGGCCCCAGCCCATCCCCTCAGACAAAAATCGCGCCGCACGACGATCCACTAGGCTCTCCCAATCCAATTGGGGCCTGGCTTCAACTTGGCACTTAAAGCCGTGGGCCGCATAGTCGGGGGCGGATACCACGCCAGAGCGCGCGTTCCCCAGACTGTCGCTGACTTCGCTCGCGTTATTACCGATGGAAGAAACAATGCCCAGACCTGAAACAACAACGCGGCGCATCGGCTTTGTCCTTATAGAGAATCTTGTTGGAACAGCCCGACCCGCAAGTCTTTGGCGTGATAAATGGGCTTCCCATCCGCAAAAACCGCCCCATCAGCGAGGCCCAAAATCAGGCGAGATTTAAACACCCTCTTGATATCAATCTCATAGCGGACCTGTCTGACATCATTGGTGACTTGACCGGAAAACTTAACTTCACCGACCCCTAAAGCTCGCCCCTTACCAGGCAGCCCAGACCAGCCCAAATAAAAGCCGACCAATTGCCACATGGCATCAAGCCCCAAGCATCCCGGCATCACAGGGTCGCCTTTGAAATGGCACTCAAAAAACCAAAGGCCCGGATGAACATCCAATTCCGCGACAATATGGCCCTTATCATAAGCGCCGCCTGTTTCAGTGATGGACAGGATTCTGTCCATCATCAGCATATTGGGCAAAGGCAATTGCGCGTTGGCGGGACCAAATAATTTGCCCTCGCCACACGCGATCAGATCTTCAAAACCATAAGAAGCTGCGTGGCCTTGGAGGGTAGCAATCTCAGTTTCGCTCAACATGATGTCTTTCTGTTACAAAACAAGTCGATCATGGGTTAGCACGTGACACACCCGTTCGCCAAGCGCGCAAGGCTCAAAAAACCGCACATGGGTAGCGGGTTCGGACTCTGATAGCCCTTAATCTCAATCAGCAGCGACAGCCATGATGGTGAGATGGCGGCGCGTGGCGCTGGTGACGTACTGGTGGGATCAGCGGGATGGGGGAGCGTTGCTGGACCCCCGAAAAGCGCGTTTGGCTGACGGTATAGACAAAGCCGCTGCTATAGATGTTAGTTGTCTGCGTCGGAAATCCGACGCCATAGCTGATGGCGCCGACAAAAAAGCTCAATGGCAAGACCTCGACAAATGGCGATGATGGCTGATAGGGCTGACGGCGCGCAGAACCCGCACCGCCCTCAGCCATCGGTGTGGTGCCTGCTTGGCCCCTGTCAATTGGCTGCCGATAAGGGGTCGAGACTGGATGGCTCTGTTGCGCATTTTGCGCAGCCGCAGATAGTGATATCACAGAGAAACTGAAGACTAAAGCGGTTAGCAAAGAGATCTTACTTTTGGTCATTTTGACCCCCAAATAACAAGCCGCATTCTGCAGCTTTGGTCTCAGGCGCGTGATCGGAACGACCTACAGGACGTTACATCTAGCTCCAGCCCGTTTGACACATCCACAGGACCTGATTGTCGGGCACTTATCAAGCCATTACGCGAAAAACGGGAATTAGGTCGACATCAAAAGTCGTAAGCAATACCCTTACGTTCCCAATCGCCAAAGCGTGTGGGCTCTATGCCCGCGGGGCCGTCACGCTCGGCAGCGACTGGGACGCCATCGCGGGCTTCGCGACGCGCGTCGGCTTCCGCGAGTGCGCGCTTGGCTGCTTCTGATATGTGCTTTTGCGGCGCGAGGGTTTGATCGACTGACATGACCTCGACTTAAGTCAAAAAAAATCCGAGGCAAGTCTCACGGCAGCTTAATCAACCCCGGCCAGTACCGTCCCAATCGTATCAACCAGCCGATCAATATGGCTTTCCTCGATCGTGAGAGGCGGCGATAAAGCGATGATATCGCCTGTCACCCGTATAAGGGCACCAGCATCAAAGCATCTGGTAAAAGCCTCATAACCGCGCGCGCCCGGGGCGCCTTCGCGAGGGCTAAGTTCTATGCCACCAATCAAACCCAGATTGCGCACATCAATGACATGGCGCGCACTTTCCAATTCATGCAGGCGCTTTTGCCAATAAGGTTCAATCTCGCTAACGCGGGTAAATAGACCTTCGCGCTCCATAATGTCCATGGTCGCAAGGCCCGCAGCACAGGCTGCTGGATGGCCAGAGCAGGTATAGCCGTGAAAGAGTTCGATGATAGTCTCTGGCCCTGCCATAAAGGCGTCATGGACCTCGCGCCGCACCAGCACCGCACCCATGGGCAAAGCGCCATTATTTATGCCCTTGGCTGTGGCGATAATGTCCGGGCGGACGTTGAGGGCTTGTGTCGCGAACGCCTTACCCATCCGGCCATAGCCGGAGATCACCTCGTCAAAAATGAGGAGACAACCGACCCGATCACACGCAGCTCGCAATTCCTCCAGATAACCCAAGGGTGGGATGAGAACGCCTGTGGACCCTGCCACAGGCTCAACAATCACCGCCGCTATTGTTTCTGGCCCATGCAGAGCGGCAATCCGGTCCAACTCTTTAGCCAGATGCGCGCCCGCGGGCGGCTGACCCAGCGCATTGACGTTTTCGGGCAGACCATGTGTGTGGGGCAGATGGTCAACACCGGGCAGGCCTGGCCCAAAAACACGCCGATTGGTGAGAATACCGCCCACTGAAATGCCGCCAAAATTGGTGCCATGATAACCCCGTTCGCGACCAATCAAGCGGGTTCGGCGATGGTCCCCGCGCGCATAATGATAGCCA
>JBEINE010000185.1:0-5510 GCA_040378245.1 Hyphomonadaceae bacterium
GGCCTGTCGCTTAAGGATCTGGTGGTAAAACGCGGTGATCGCGTGGTGCTTGATGGGCTGACACTACATGTGCCCGCGGGTCAAATCTATGCACTATTGGGCGGCAATGGTGCTGGCAAATCCACGGCTCTGTTTGCAACTCTGGGGCTTTTGCCTGTTGCCAGCGGACATGTTCTGGTGGACGGCAAAGACCCTGCGACCCAGCCTGATGCAGCGCGGGCTGCAATCGCCTATTTGCCCGAAACGGTTGCCCTTTACGAGCACCTCACAGCTCGTGAGAATGTGGGCTATTTCCTGAGCCTTGCTGGACAATCGCGCACACAGGCTCAGATTGCAGAGGCCTTTGATCAAGTTCGTTTGGCGGCGGCGGCTCATGATCAACGCTTGGGTACTTTTTCCAAAGGCATGCGTCAAAAGACAGCCATCGCCCTCGCCCTGTTGCGCCAAACACCGGTCCTATTGCTCGATGAACCAACCACCGGTCTTGATCCCCACGCGACGCAGGATTTCCAGTCACTGTTGTTGGACCTCAAAGCGAGCGGGGTTGCCACTTTGATGGTGACCCACGATCTGTTGGGGGCTGTGGAAGTGGCGGACACCATCGGGCTGATGATTGAAGGCAAGTTAGCAGAGCCGTGGCAGGCCCAAAGCACAAACCCGCGGTTTGACCTGCAAACGCTTTATGGTGCCTTCACAAGCGCCCGCCTAGGACAGGCCACTGCATGAGGCGCGCCCTTCTGATAGCACAGGCTGAGCTTGCCTTAATGGTAAGATCACGCGTAGCCTTGATCGGCTTGATTGCCTTACTGCTTTTGTCGACGATTGCGGCGGCAACCTCCCATACTCACATGGCACAAGAACGCCTGAGCCGCATCGCCAATCAGACCCAAACCGACGCGCTGTTTGAAGCCCAGCCCGCCCGTCATCCCCACCGCATGGTCCATTATGGCAGCTATGTTTACCGCCCAATTGGCGCCCTTGCAGGGTTTGACCCGGGCATTGATCCCTTCAGCGGCACCACCCTCTATCTGGAAGGCCATCGCCAAAACAGCGCGACCATTTCTGCGGTGCGCGAAAGCTCCAGCCTGATGCGCTTTGGCCAGTTGACGCCGGCCTTTGTGCTGCAAACCCTCGCACCACTTCTGTTGATATTCCTAGGTTTCTCGATGATCACGCGCGAGCGTACACGCGGTAGCTTGGGGTTGCTCTTGTCATCAGGGGTCACCGAGACCGATTTAATCTTGGGTAAAATTTTGGCTCTATGCGCTGTCGGCCTTATAGCCTTGTCCCCTGCCTTGATCGCTCTTGTCTCGATGGTCCTTGCGACGCCGAGTGAAGCCATGGCGGCGGCTCTTATCGGCCTTGGTTACGGACTTTATCTACTGATATGGATCGTTGGCATCGTTGCGGCGTCAGCGTTTGCTCAATCAGGTCAGGCTGCCCTCCTCGGGTTGGTTTGCATTTGGTGCTTTGTCGCGATTGTGGCGCCACGCGGGGCGGCGGAAATAGCCACTCGGGCAGAACCCTTGAACAGCCGTGCAGCGACTGACCTTAATATCCAAGCTGAATTGCGGCGATTGGGCGATAGTCACAACCCTAATGATCCGTTTTTTGCGACATTCAAGGCACGCACCCTAGCCCAATATGGTGTCACTAAAGTCGAGGACCTTCCGTTCAATTTTCGGGGTGCTGTTTCAGCCGAAGGCGAAGCCTTAACGTCGCGCCTCTTTGACAAACACCTCGCCGAAGTCGCCGCGTCACAGCGGCTTCAAAGTTACATCGTTTCTGCCATGTCTGTGCTCAGCCCGGCAATTGCTGTGCGACACGTTTCAATGGCCGGAGCTGGAACAGACCTTGAAACCCACTTGCGCTTTGTGCAGCAAAGCGAAGCCCACCGCTTTCAAATGGTTCAATATCTCAATGGCTTGCATCGCAACAAGCTCAGTCTTGAAGATGATGCTGCCCGATCCAAGGATCGGCTGGCTGAGCAGCGAACACGCATTGGCGCGGATAATTGGGCCCAAGTGCCGGACTTTAGGTTCAAGCCCACCAGCGCCAGTGAACGTCTACAATCAGCGATTAGCCCCATTATCATCCTCTTGGCTTGGCTCGCAGGTGTCGTTGTTTTAGCGAGGTGGAGCCGTCGATCTTTGGGACGCAGCGCCCGATGAAACATCTTTTTGGCGAGATCGCTTTCCTATTCCGCCAGCAGGCGAGCGTTTGGGCCATAGCACTTCTGGCCTGTCTGGCCAGTCTGTCGGTAGGTCTAGGGCTTCAGGACATATCGAGACAAAAAGCCGCCATTGCGGACGTTATTGCGCTTCAACACAAGGACACAGCGGCGGTAAAGGTCTTTGCCAAAGAGGCTGGTGATGCGGCCTATTATCGCTTCCACCCGACATGGGACCTACCCTCACCATTGGCCTTTGCCGCTCTGGGGCAACGCGATATTGCGCCGTCGATCTTACGCATTCGGGCCCTCGCCCTTGAAGGCCAGATTCATGAGAATGAAGCCCACAACCCAGAGCTGGCTTTGCCAGGCCGTCTCGATTTTGCTTTTGTGCTCATTTATTTGGCACCCTTAGTACTGATTGTGCTTTTCTATGACCTTTGGTCTGGCGAGCGAGAGGCTGGGCGGTTGGCGAGTTTGCAGGCGATCCCAAAGGCTCGTTTGCGCGTCTGGCTTCCCCGCATAGCAGCCCGCTTTATTTTGGTCAGCGCGGTACTTGTTTTGGCCTTTTGGGTCGGTGCCTTGATTAGCGGGGCTGGTTTGGGCGAGACAATTGCCTTTACCGCGCTCATCCTCGCACTGCTTGGGTTTTGGACCCTGGTGGCGACCTTGATCGCAAGAGGTGCGGGCAGTTCGCCCACCAATGCCGCTGTGCTGGCATCCATATGGTTTGTTATCACCCTGATTGCGCCTGCCGGTTCCAATCTCGTGATCAATGCTATGACCCCCATCCCGGATGGTGCCACCATTATGCGCGAAAACCGAGAGGCGGTGCATGATGCCTGGGATTTAGATCGCGACGCGACTTTGCAACGCTTCTACAAACTATACCCAGAGTTTGCGACGTCGCCGCCGATGCAACGACCGTTTGAATGGAAATGGTATCATGCGTTCCAGCACTTGGGCGATCAACAGGTCGAGGCCCTGTCACGCGCCTACCGCGCCGGAATTGCCAAACGCGATGCACGCGCCGGGCTTGTCGCCCTTGCGTTGCCGCCAATTGCGGTTCAGCGCGCTCTGCACCGCCTTGCGCGCACAGACATGGCCGCGCAAGCAGCCTATCAGGATCGCATTCGGGCGTATCACACTCAGCTACGGACCTATTATTACCCCTACTTGTTCACCGCCAAACCCTTCACGCCCGCCGCCTTTGATGCGGCACCTAAGTTTGAAGGACCTTGAGGGCGCAGTTTCGTGGATTTCAGACTTAAGATTTATGGCAGAACATAGCCTTAAGCCCACCGCAGCTGTACCAATTTCGAGGTACGAGGGTCTGCCCCGTCTTTTTTGAGGCAAGAAAGTGGGATAAACAGACCCTAGGCTGGAGTGTCGGCGGGATAGCTGGGACCGTCAAGGGGGGGGTGGGCTGTCGGTTTTGAGCTATACTATTACATTCGATGGCCTGCATCACTCACCCCGGCGCGATCATCAATTCGGGCCGCACAATCATGTCAAAATCCTCGCCGCTGATGCCCAGCGCCAAGGCTTCTTCGCGCAATGTCGTGCCATTCTTATGGGCGGTTTTGGCGACTTTGGCGGCCAGATCATAGCCGTATTTTTCCTTTAAGGGGGTGACGAGCATCAGCGAATTGGCAAGCCCTTTGGCGATATTGTCCAGGCGGGGGGTGATGCCCACGACACAATTGTCGGTGAAGCTGATGGCCGCGTCACTCAATAATTGCACCGATTGTAGGAAATTATAGGCCATCATTGGGTTGAACACATTGAGCTCAAAATGGCCTTGGCTGCCAGCAAAGCCAATGGCCGCGTTGTTACCATGTATATGAGCGCAGACTTGGGTCAGCGCTTCGCACTGGGTCGGGTTCACCTTTCCGGGCATAATCGAAGATCCCGGCTCATTTTCGGGCAATGCTAATTCGCCAAGGCCAGCGCGCGGCCCAGATCCCAAAAAGCGAATGTCGTTGGCAATCTTAAAGCACGACATAGCCACGCTGGTTATGGCACCATGGCTGAACACCATCGCATCATGGGCAGCGAGGGCTTCAAACTTATTGGGCGCGCTGGTGAAGGGCAGGCCGGTTATGGCCGCAATCTCGTCGGCGACGGCCTGCGCAAAGCCCACCGGTGCGGCAAGGCCCGTACCCACCGCCGTGCCCCCTTGGGCCAGCTCCATGAGTGCCGGTAGCGTCAGTTTGATGCGCGCAATGCCATTTTCAATCTGCTTGGCATAACCTGAAAACTCCTGACCTAAAGTGATCGGCGTTGCATCTTGGGTATGGGTGCGTCCAATCTTAATGATATGGCCCCAGGCTTTGGCCTTGACATCAAGGGCATGATGTAAATGCTCAAGCGCTGGGATCAGATGGCCAACAACTTCCTGCACACACGCGATATGCATGGCGGTTGGAAAAGTGTCATTGCTCGATTGGCTCATATTGACATGATCATTGGGGTGGACAGGCGTTTTGCTGCCTATCTCGCCGCCCAAAAGCTCAATCGCCCGGTTGGAAATGACCTCATTGGCATTCATATTGGACTGGGTGCCGCTTCCGGTCTGCCAGACAACTAGAGGGAAGTGGTCATTGAGGTGGCCATCAATCACCTCCTGCGCGACGCGCACAATCACCTCTCCGATAGCCGTGTCGAGCTTACCGAGTTTCATATTGGCACGAGCGGCCGCACGTTTCACGATACCCAATGCCCGCACGATTGAGACAGGCTGTTTTTCCCAACCAATCTTGAAATTTCCCAAACTGCGCTGTGTTTTTGCAGAATTGCTCATAAAGACTTTTACTATTTGTATAAAAATCAAATTGATTGGTTTCTATACGCTTAGTCCACTCTTCTGCAGGTATTGATTCTAAGAATTTAAACAACTTTGTCAACGAACTGGCATTAGTATGTGCTTTAACAATTAAACTATGTCTATACGAGTTATCAGGCATAGGCATATTTAAAAATGCTATTGCTTCGGGAGGAGATTTAGATCTCAGTATGGCTACTCCCGGAGCGAGAACGGAAACTTTATATAACCACTTGCCGTAAAACTTACGTTTAGTTGTCTTGGTTTTCTGTATTTTCTGATACATCTTCTACTACCTCAGTTGGCGTCCCTCGTTTAAGAGCTCGCTTTTGTTCTTTAGTTAGAAAAGGACCAATATCAAAATTTAAATCCCCGTTAACAATTGAAACAGCAATAGTGCCACCGTTTTGTAATTCACCAAACAATACTTTACGACTTAATGGAGATTTAATCTTGTTGTCAATTAATCGAGCCAACGGCCTGGCACCCATCTTTTTATCAAAGCCGTTATTGGAC
>JBEINE010000175.1:0-5853 GCA_040378245.1 Hyphomonadaceae bacterium
ATGCAGGCTCTTTTTGATAAAGGGGTTTCCTTGGCCCGCACAGGCAGATTGTGGTTGGGCACAGATGATTTGGTCTTGGAGCTCAGGCGGGACGATAAGCCCGCACCGCTGGCGGCGCCAAGCCCCCTGGTCAATTAAGGCGCGATCTCTTGGCCATCCCAAGCAAAAATGCGCCCTGATTGTTCGGGCTGAAGACCCGCCAACACATCAAGCAGGCAATGGGCAGCGAACTCAGGACTAAAAATCTCATTGGCCTTATAGGTGGCGATGAAGGGTTCTGACATCGCACTGCGCACGGTTCCAGGATGAAGTCCAACGCAGATCAAATGCTTGCGCCGCATCCCCAGCTCAATCGCCGTTGTCTTGATGATCTGATTGAGCGCCGCCTTAGTTGCCCGATAGCTGTACCAGCCGCCCAAATGATTGTCGGAGATCGATCCCACACGGGCCGACAATGTAGCCATGATGGAGCGGCCATCTTTCACCATAATGGGCGAGAAATACTTCAAAACAAGGGCGGGGCCAATCGTGTTGAGGGCAAACAATTTGGCCATTTTGACGCCGTCGAGTTCCTTCAGCGCCTTCTCGGGCTTAATGTCGGCCGGGCCATGGAGGACGCCGACAGCATTGATCAGCAAGTGACAGGGTCCAGCCCCGGCGCACGTTGCGGCCGCCTGAGCGATGCTGGTCTCATCTTCCAAGTCGACAAACAGGCTTTGCACGCGCTCGTCGTCAAACACTTGACCACTGCGCGACACAGCGAAGATAAGCGTATAGCCGCTATCGGCGCATAAGGCCGCGACAAAAGCCTGACCCAGTGCGCCACTGGCCCCGATGACAATGGCGACGATGGGGGGAGTCATGCTGTGCGGAGTGTCTTTGGAATCAATCATGAGCTCAGTTTCGCGGCAATCTTTCGGACCCGGAATCGCAAATCTGATGATGTGCGTCTTTGTTGAGCAGTTTCGCTTGGAAGGGCTTTTGGTGCCCATTCTGGCTCACCAAAGGCGGTCACAGAAAGAAAGTTCTAAAGACGGCACAGAATTCGACTATAAAGTGTGCCTTTTGTAGACCAAGCACCGCACGGTGTGTCAATTCGTTACGACAGGATCGCGAATCTTGGCGCTGAGTTTGGGTCGGCACGTCCTCTATAGGCTTTGAACCTTACCTTTCATCTTATGTGCATACATGGCCTCATCAGCGCGTGACAGCGCGAGTTCGGCAGTGTCGCCCGGCTCGAAAGTATAGGCCCCAAATGCGGCGCCGACGTGGAGCGTGTGGCCAAGATAGGGGATGTCGGTCTGCGCAATGCGCTCAGCCAATAGCTCACCTTTGTTACGCGCGTCGATAGCGCCGGCTTTGGCAAGGATGACGGCAAACTCGTCGCCCCCGACCCGGCCAACCAGATCGCTATCGCGAATATTTTGAAACAAGACTTGCCCCACCGATTTAAGGACAGCATCGCCGGCGGGATGGCCAAAGCGGTCATTGATCTGCTTAAAGCCATCAAGGTCGAAGAAGAGCAGGCTGGCTTGAACATCATAACGCTGCGCAAAGCCCATGACCCTTGTCAGCTCGCGAACAAAAGCGCGCCGATTGAACACCGGAACCAGCGTATCTGTATCAGCGAGATTTTCCGCTTCGCGCAACCTGTGAGATAGTTCCCGCCGATCAGCCCTCAATCGGTCAATCTGGGCCTGCATCTGCGCCAAGGTGGCTTTCACGTGGGGCGTCAGCTCGTTATCTGGAATGTTGATGGCAATATTCTGGGGATTCGGGACAGAATTGGCCGAATTTGCGTGCGACCGCGCTGCACTCTGCGCTGACGTGATTAAGCCCGAAGGTTTTGGGTGGCTTGACCCGCTCTGGGCCATAGATGCGTCAACTTTTTGTTGGGCAACACGCACGACCAACGCCTTTTCCTAGAAAGCACCTCGCAAAGTGCCCTGAAATATTGGTATCCAGTGAAACTGGTTAATTAACAACTAATAGCTTATCGCAAAGCATTAATCTATGGCAATTGGGGGATCAAACTGGACATTAAATCACAAAAAAGGCGCTGACCTGCTGGGGTCAGCGCCTTTCTTAAGCAATGAAGCGACGATTAACGTGCGCCGCTAACATTAGTTGCGATCTTGTTGAAGCTGGAGGCGATGTTGTTGCCCAACAAACCCAATGAGCCGATCAGAACAACAGCGATAAGAGCTGCGATCAGACCATACTCGATCGCGGTCGCGCCAGATTCGTTTTTGCGGATTTTGTTCAAAAACTTTTTCATCTTTGGTTCCCATTCTGCATGTGACCGAGCTGTGAAGTCTTGATTGCCTCAAAACCCGAAGTCGTCGTGTGTTTAAACCCTATGCCTAAAGATAGCGTAAACTCGGTTCGTAAAATTTGCTTCACCGGCAACTTTATTGCGGTTTCGTCATGTTTGGCTGGTCTGAAATGGACGAAACACCTAGACTTCCACACCTTAGATTTCTGATTTGAAAGAATAAAATTGGGTCAATTTAATTGCAGATTGTGAACACATGTCCCAACTTAGGCCTTGAGCGCGTCTGGTTCGTTTAGAACCAGGTTGCGCGTCTAGGTATTTTAGAGCGCGTCTGGTTCGTTTAGAACCAGGTTGCGCGTCTAGGTATCTGATTTAGAACCTGTTTATCCCGCTTTTTTGATTCAAAAAAGACGGGACAGACCCTAATGCACAATCTTGGTCGGCTTCTGTTCCGCCCTGAATTGGGCACGCAAGCGCGTTAACAGCTGGTTCACCCCTATGGCCTAAGATTGGAAGTCATTATTGGGAGCTTTGGCTATGCGCACTTTAATCTCTATCGCGGCTCTATGTTCGGCGGTCATATGTCTATCGGCACCTGCAGCCGCCAGCGCCCAAGCGATCAGGCTCAATGTCGACCAAAGCAAGCCACTGAATTTCAAGAAGCCGATCACTGGGGTTGTCGTCGGTAACGCCGGCGTCGCCGACGTCATTGTGCACGATTCAAGAACCTTGCTCGTGATCGGTAAATCGGTCGGATCAACTCACTTCTTGGTCGTTGATGAACGTGGCCGCGAAGTATTTTCTGGTTCCATCGCGGTAGACTCCCCGGGCGTGAACGGCCTTCTCACGGTTCAGCGAGGTCGCGAACTCTCAACCAGCATATGTGATAGTCGTTGCGTGGCTTACGCCCATCCTGAATCGGGTGGCCCAGCCCTGAACGACGCTCTTGGACGTGCAATTGCACGCAACAGCTTTGCCAGAGGCGGCGGTTCTAGATAACGTAACCTTTTGTTAGCCAATTAGCTTAAGCGACTTGAAAGGATTTTGCGCGAAATAGGGACTTCAAGAATCGGAGTCTGTTGTGCAAACGATAAAGTCCATCTTCCAAGCATTATCAAAGAAACGCCGGGCACGCGGGGCCACTGCCGTTGAATTTGCCTTAATCGCGACGCCGTTCCTGGCCTTGCTTTTTGGCCTGTTTGAGGTGATGATGGTTTTCTTTGTTCAAACGACTTTAGATTCGGCGATAACCGATGCATCGCGCCTGATTAAGACCGGCCAAGCCAACGCGGGCGTTGGCCTTTCAGCCTCCCAATTCAAGCAATCGGTCTGCAATCGTATGGGGGGCATGGTTGATTGCGATAAACGGTTGTTTGTTATGGTGCAAAATCAGCCACCAGTCGGCAGCCTGCCTTCACCGATGACAAATCCCACCCTGTTGGCTTCGCCTCCGTACACGCAGAATACGGCCGCGGAATCAATTGTCGTGGTTCGCGGATTCTATATGTGGCCCCTGATGACACCAGGGATGAGCAATTTCTTGAAGAATACGGACGCGACCGGCCCGAACGGCGATCTGGGATCCACTAATCGCATGCTGGTTGCAACATCGGTGTTTCGCAACGAACCCTTTCAGTGAGGCTGTCCATGCCATTTCGTGACACGCTAGCCAAAGCCTTAGCTTCAGCCATCCGCCACCAAGTCAAGCGCCAGCGTGCTGGCCGACGCGGCGCGTCAGCCGTCGAATTCGCTTTGATTGCGCCTGTGATGGTGCTGTCTTTGTTTGGGGCCACCGAAATCAGCCTGCTCATAACGATGGATCGCAAAACCTCGCTCGCCGCATCAACACTTGGCGATCTGGCGTCTCAAACCGAGCTGGTATCCTGTGCGGAACTCATACAGATCGGCACCGTCACACGCGAAGTCTTTGCCCCCTATTCTGGCAGTGCCGCCACCCTCGTGTTGGCGAGCTTGCAGCTCGACGGTGGGGTTCCAAAGGTTGAATGGAGCAAATATCTGAAGACAAACTCGGGAACTGGCAACGTGACGTGTGACGATGTACCTTCGTCACATGCGCTTTATGTTGGCAAAGCTGTGTCCGTCGATACCGATATATTCGCTACCGGAGGCGGCATAGTGGTGGGCGACGTCGAAATGACGCATAATAGTATTGGAACCTCATTCCTCGCCAATAATCTGAAACTTAAGGAGCGGTTCTTTTTGCGACCACGTAAGTCTTTGAAGTTGAAACTGTGCACTCAAACTGGATCGAGTGTCACCGCCGCCAATTGTACGTCAACGACCTAAAACATCTGAGATTTTCCCGACAAGTCGTTCTGCAATGGCTTCCTTGGTTGCGCTTTCCCAATGCTCGCTGCCGGTGCGTGTGATAAATATGACCGAATTTGTGTCGCCCCCCATGACATCGCCGGAAACATCATTCGCCACAATCCAGTCGCACCCCTTCTTAATGCGTTTCGCTTTGCCAAAATCCTCGATATTATGCGTTTCAGCGGCGAAACCTATCACTAATTGAGGGCGATTTTCACCTTGGTGGGCGATAGTCGCCAAAATGTCAGGATTTTCAACTAGATCCAGACTGTGTCCATTATGGCTATCCTTCGTTTTCAACTTCTGATCGGCAATAAAGCTGGTCCGCCAATCGGCAACCGCCGCAACACCAATAAAAATGTCAGCGGGTAGCGCCTGTGTGCAGGCGTCCAGCATCTCGAGAGCACTTTCAACGCGCTGAATCTTTACGCCACGGGGTGCCTCAAGCGCGGTAGGGCCCGAGACTAACGTCACATGTGCGCCGGCATCGGCCAGAGCGCTGGCGATCGCATAACCTTGCTTCCCCGACGACCGATTGGACAAGTACCGAACCGGGTCCAAAGCCTCCACGGTCGGTCCCGCTGTTACCAAAGCATGGCGGCCAGCCAGAGTTTTGGCGTGATGATTGGAGATCAAGAATTGTTCTATGGCATGGGCTATGACTTCAGGCTCTGCCATTCGGCCAAGGCCAAATTCGCCGCAAGCCATTGGCCCTTCATCAGGGCCTATAAAGACAACACCATCGCCCTTTAGCGTCGCAAGATTACGCTGCACCGCAGGGCTTTCCCACATGCGCACAGTCATGGCGGGAACCATGATTATCGGTTTGTCGGTCGCCAAAAGCGCCGTCGACGCCAAATCATTCGCAAGACCATGGGCAAGTTTTGCCATCAAATCGGCCGTGGCGGGTGCAACAACGACCAAATCTGCGCTCCGCGATAATTCGATATGACCCATCTTGGTTTCGGCGGTTAAATCAAATAGCTCTGTGTGCACATGATCGCGCGTTAAGCTCGCCAAAGTTAGGGCTGTGACAAATTGTGACCCCGCGGCGGTGAGGATGACGCGAACCGCTATGGCCTTTTTGTCTAATGCGCGCACCAATTGCGGCACTTTATAAGCGGATATACCGCCACCAATAATCAGGAGCACCCGTTTTTCTGTCATGGCCGCATCTATAGATGAGAAATCATGCCGACAAAAGGGCTGGCTAGGGTCTGTCCCGTCTTTTTTGAATCAAAAAAGCG
>JBEINE010000146.1:0-7493 GCA_040378245.1 Hyphomonadaceae bacterium
CCTTTAGAACCAAGTTGCGCGTCTAGGTATCTCATTTAGCTCTGTTTATCCCGCCTTTTTGATTCAAAAAAGACCTCTCCGGCTGTTATCCGGCGCAGATTTCCGTCTGCCATCAAAAGCTCTAAAGCGCCATCGCGCCCCAAGCCCCTAAAGATGCCTTCAAGGCTCTCCTGGGGCAGCCGTGCCACGATGGGCTGACCCAGACCCTGAGCGCGGGCCAACCAAGCCTCCACAATCGGGTCGAAGCCGAGCTGTTGCCAAAGGTCCAGCCACGCGTGGAAGTGGGCAATCACGCCACTGAATAGCGTTTGCGCATCGCATTTAATGTTTGAGGCGCGCTCATGATCGGCGACGCACGTGATCTCTTGATCGACCGCTTGGGGTCGTGTCACCACATTGATGCCAATCCCAATGGCCACATGCAAGCCAGCAGGCCCCGCCCAACTCTCAAGCAAGATACCGCTAGTCTTCTTTCCATCGATCAGCACATCGTTGGGCCATTTCAGCGTCACGCCAGAGGGTTCCACAAATTGGTCAATGGCCTCTGCGACAGCAAGCGCGGCCAAAAACGACAGATTGGCGGCCTCAGACGGGCCGACCTTAAGCGTCAAGAGGCCGGTCATGAAGAGGTTACCGGGCTCACTCAGCCAAGAACGGCCTCGCCGCCCCCTGCCCTTGGTCTGGCTGAAGGCACGCACCCACAAGGGTCCCTTGGCCCCGGCGTCAGCCAGACGACGAACCTCATCATTTGTGGAATCGACGCTGTCTACAACCATGACCTCAATACCGGCGGGCACAAGGCTGTGTGACCTCACTGAAATGCGGCCCCGGCTAGACTTGCCAGCGATCCTACAAAACCAATGACTAACGTCAAAGCCGCGAGTACCACAGTCGCGCCTGTCAAGGTTACAGCCGTGGTACCCCCGCTCAACATCATGCCGACCTGGGGCTGATCAAACCAAATCTTTTTGATCATGCGCAGATAATAAAATGCCGAGATCACTGACGCCAAAATGAGGCAGATTGCCAGATAGAGCATGTGGCTGGCACTGGCCGCTTGAATGACTTCCCACTTTCCAAAGAAGCCAGCTAAGGGCGGAATGCCCATCACTGAAAACAGCATCATCGTCATGGCCGTCGCCAGCAATGGATTGGTTTGCGATAGGCCAGAGAGCGCCTCAATCGTCTCCACGCGGTCACCCTCCTTATTACGCATCGACAAGACAACGCCAAACATGCCCACCGACGTCACCGCATAAATGGAGATGAAAACCAACAGCGCCCCCGGTCCATAAACAGGACCAGACGCGATTGCGACCAAAGCGTAGCCCATATTAGCAATCGACGAATAAGCCAAAAGGCGCTTGATATTGGTTTGCTGGAGCGCAAAAATCGCGCCGACAAACATCGACGTTACAGCCATGATCGCCACGATCTGGCTCCAGTCCTTGATGAGCGGGCCAAAGGCTTCAAAGCAGACACGGGCGAACAATATGGCGGCAGCAACCTTTGGGGCGGCGGCAAAAAAGGCGGTCGAAACGGTCGGCGCGCCTTCGTAAACATCGGGCGTCCACATATGGAAAGGCGCTGCCGACATTTTAAACGCCAAACCGCACAGCACAAACACCATGCCGAACACGATCCCGATCGAACGACCATCAGCGACTTGGCTGGCAATGACATCAAACTTAACCGAACCGGTAAAGCCATAAATCAAAGAACAGCCATAGAGCAGCAGCCCAGAGGACAAAGCCCCCAGCACAAAATATTTAAGCCCCGCTTCTGAGCTTCTGGCGTCATCACGCGCATAAGCAGCCAGCACATACAGACACAAAGACTGCATCTCAACGCCGATATAAAGGGCGATCAAATCATGGCTCGAGACCATGATAAACATGCCCAGTGCCGACAAAAGCGCCAGAATGGGAAACTCAGGCCGCTCCAGCTTTTTCTCTGCGAGATAATCAACTGACAATAAGAGCGACGCGCTGGCCGTCAGCGCAATGATCATCTTCGCATAAGCGCCAAAAGGGTCGGCGACGTAGCTGCCAGAAAAAATGACCACTGGGGCGCTTGGTGCATTGGCAACCGCAAGCCCCCCCGCGCTGAGTAATGTCGCAACGCATAAATAAGTGATGAAGCGCGCCTGTTTGTCGCCCAAAAACGCGCCGATAAGGACAATCGCCAAAGCGCCAGCCGCCAGAACCACTTCAGGCAAAGCGAATGGTAATTGGCTGAACAACAGCTCAGGTGTCATGGTTGAAGACGCGCTCATAACAACCCCGATCACTTAAAATTCGCGTGGAAAGCGTCCACGAGCGCGACCGCCGACGTCGCCGTCTGGTCAAATATGAGAGCGGGATAAAAGCCCAAAACCAAGGCTGCAACGATGAGCGGCGCAAAGATCAAAATCTCACGCGCATTCATGTCTTTTATAGCGCTCAGCGCTGGGTTTTCGAGCGGCCCAAACACGATTTTTCGATATAAAGTCAACATATAAGCGGCCGACAATATCACACCACTAGCCGCGACTGTTGCCGTAACCGGATCAACATTGAACACGCCCTGCATCGTCAAAAACTCACCCACAAAACCCGACGTGCCGGGCAGGCCAACATTGCCCATGGTAAACAACAAAAATACGGCGGCATAAATCGGCATTCTGTTTACGAGGCCACCATATTGGGCAATCTCACGCGTGTGCATGCGGTCATAGATGACACCGACGCAAAGGAATAAAGCGCCCGAAATAACGCCGTGGCTAAGCATTTGGAACAGCGCACCTTGCACGCCCTGTTCATTGCCGGAAAAAATACCCATAGTGACAAAGCCCATATGGGCGACCGAGGAATAAGCGATCAGCTTCTTGATATCGGTCTGACGAAACGCCACCAGCGAGGTATAAACAATCGCAATTGCCGATAGGGCATAAATCATCGGCGCAAAATCATTGGACGCGTCTGGAAACATCGGCAGTGAAAACCGTAAAAAGCCATAGCCGCCCATTTTCAAGAGCACCCCGGCCAGAATGACCGAGCCAGCCGTAGGCGCCTCAACGTGCGCGTCGGGCAACCAAGTGTGGACTGGCCACATCGGCATCTTGACAGCAAAGGACGCAAAGAAGGCGAGGAACAGCCACGTCTGGGCGTCCTTAGTGAAGGGAAATGCCTGCAAGTCAGGGATAGACGTCGTCTTGGCCGTCACCGCCATCCAGGCGACCGCGATCAGCAAAAAGAGCGAGCCCAAGAGCGTATAGAGGAAGAATTTATAGGCTGCATACACCCTATTCTTCCCCCCCCATATCCCAATGATCAGATACATGGGGATAAGGCCGGCTTCAAAGAAAATGTAGAACAAAACAATATCTAGGGCGCAAAACACCCCGATCATCAAGCTCTGCAAGACCAGAAATGCCGCCATATACTCAACGACACGTTTGGTAATCGATGTTCAGCTGGCGATAATGCACAAGGGCATCAAGAACGCGGTCAGCAAGACCAACAGCACCGATATGCCATCAATCCCCATATGATAATGGATCATGCCATACCAAGGCAATTTCTCGACAAATTGATAGCCCGCATCGCCCGCATCAAAGCGCGTCATCATCACGACTGCACCACCCAAAACCACCGACGTGGTTACGAGAGCGATCCATCGGGCCGCATTATCGCGCGCTTCTTGAGGGCTTTTGATGATTGCGGGTAAAAGCAAGATCAAGAGAGCGCCAATCGTGGGCGTCCAAGTCAGCAGCGACAGAATGGGGAGCGTGTCCATAATAGCTTCAGCCTTTGCCCAGCAAGACAATTGCGCCCAGAATGACCGCCGCAATCAGCATTAAAAAGGCATAATGATAAACATAGCCGGATTGGATTTTTACCGCCCGCTTGGACCCAAAATTGATCAGCGCTGCAATGCCGTTGGGGCCAAGACCATCAATGATTTTCTGATCCCCGCCCTTCCAGAATAAATCGCCCAAGGCCCGCGCACCTTTGACAAAGACAATCTCATAGAGCTCGTCAAAATACCATTTGTTGAACAAAAAGGCGTGGAGCAATCCGCCTTGATCGGCGATCCGTTTACCAAGACCTTCTTTGATCACATAGAAATAGATTGCCGCCAAAAGCCCTGTGACCATGACCACAAAGGGGGCATAAAACACCCAAGCAGGGACGTCATATTTGGCTTTCATCAAGTCAACGCCTGGCGCATTATAGATGGAGCTGCCCCAAAACTCTTTGGAATGATGCCCGACAAAAGCCTCATAAAAAACCGTTCCGGCAAATATCGCCCCTAAGGCCAATAGAATCAGCGGAACTAGCATCACCCAAGGGCTTTCGTGGGCAGGGGCAGGACCATGGCCTGTGGCCGCCGGTGTAGCAGCATGCGCATGACTGTGATCATCATGCCCGTGCCCATGCCCATCATCATGATGGGCTTGGCCCTTATAGGTTCCGTGAAAAGTCATGAAGGCAAGCCGCCATGAATAGAAGCTCGTCAAAGTTGCGGCAATCAACGCCATCCAGAATGCAAACTGGGCAGCAGTATTGCCCGTCATGCCAGCGGCAAATGTGCTTTCAATAATCGCATCCTTAGAAAAAAAGCCTGCAAAACCCCAGCTCGTATGGGGAATGCCAACGCCGGTGATCGCCAATGTGCCGATAATCATAATGACATAAGTGATGGGCATCGCCTTAGCGATGGCGCCCATTTTGCGCATGTCCTGCTCATGATGCATGCCGTGAATGACGCTGCCCGCGCCCAAAAACAGGAGCGCCTTGAAGAAGGCGTGGGTGAACAAATGGAACATCGCGGCCTGATAAGCACCAATGCCGGCGGCGAAGAACATGAAGCCGAGCTGAGAACAGGTGGAATAGGCAATCACCCGCTTGATGTCATTCTGCGCGAGGCCAACGGTCGCCGCAAAGAGGGCCGTAATCGCCCCAATCACGGCAATAAAGGCCGAAGTCTTAGGTGCGGCTTGAAAAATGGGTGAGCATAAGCACACAAGCACCACCCCTGCGGTCACCATGGTTGCAGCGTGGATCAGGGCCGAAACAGGCGTTGGCCCTTCCATCGCATCGGGTAGCCATGTGTGGAGAAAAAATTGCGCTGATTTTCCCATCGCGCCGACAAAAAGCAGGAAGGCAATGATCTCAAGAGCCGGAAACTGATAGATTCCCCATTTGATCAAAGCATCGGTTTTTTCAGGGATTAGGGCAAAAACTTCGTTGAACTCAACGGTGCCGAATACAAAAAACACGGCCATAATGCCCAAGGCAAAGCCAAAATCCCCAACACGATTGACCACAAACGCCTTGATCTGGGCGTCATTCGCTGTGCGCTTGTGATACCAGAATCCAATCAGCAAATAAGACGCCAAGCCTACCCCTTCCCAGCCAAAGAAAAGCTGTAAGAAGTCCGCCGCCGTTACCAAAGACAACATCGCGAACGTAAAGAGTGACAAATAGGCGAAAAACCTAGGCTTGTGCGGATCTTCCGCCATATATCCCCAGCTATAGAGGTGAACGAGCGATGAGACCCCAGTCACCACAATCATCATCACCACGCTGATAGCATCAATTCGGACCGACCAATGACTTTGAAGGCCGCCGACATCAATCCACTTGAAGAGCTTAATGGCGGCTTCAGGCAAGTGCAGGCTATGGTTCCAATAGCCAATAAAAAGGGTTCCAGCGCACCCTGCCGCAACAAACAACAAGGCAGTGGCGATCAACATTGCCACCTTCTCGCCGATGAAGCGATTGAAAAGCCCACAGATCAGCGCGCCAACCAAGGGCGCAAAAACCGTCGTTAGAGCCAGGGTTTCAACTAGGCCGAGGCCTGCGTGAGCTTCTGCAGACACCACGTCAGCCCTTCATCAAATTGAGGTCTTCAACCGCGATATTGCCGCGATTGCGAAAATAAACGACGAGAATTGCAAGGCCGACCGCCGCCTCCGCCGCCGCCACAGTCAATACAAACATCGCAAAAACTTGGCCCATCATGTCACCCAAGAAGGATGAAAATGACACCAGATTGATATTAACCGCGAGCAGAATGAGCTCAATCGACATCAAAATGACGATAACATTCTTTCGGTTCACGAAAATCCCAAATACGCCAATGGTGAAGAGTGCCGCGGCGACGGTCAGATAGTGCGCGAGGCCAATCATAGTCTTATCCCCTGACCAGGAGCCGGATCCGTCAGCTCCACGCCCGTCGCCCGATTGCGCGCCACTTGCGCCATGACGTTTTGCCGGCGGACGCCGTCGCGGTGGCGAAGGGTCAAAACAATCGCGCCAACCATGGCGATAAATAGAATGATTCCAGCCGCTTGGAACAAGAATATGTAATCTGTGTAGAGGATGCGGCCAATAGCCTCCGCATTGGATACCATGTCTGGTGCCGGCGTTGGCGCAGCCAAAGCACTCGCCGCGACCTTTTTCTCAACCCAAGCCCCACCGACCAATGTGAATTGGCCAAACAAGATCAAAGCGATCAAGCCGCCAAACGGCAGATAGGTGAAAAAGCCCGCTTTCAGCTCAGCAAAATCAATATCCAGCATCATCACAACAAACAAGAACAACACCGCCACCGCGCCAACATAGACCACGATCAGCAGCATGGCCAGAAACTCTGCCCCCAGCAACACAAACAGGCCCGCCGAGGTGAAAAACGTCAAAATCAGAAAGAGCACCGAGTGCACAGGGTTGCGGGCTGCCACGACACAAAACGCCGAGGCGATAGCAATCGCGCTCAAAATGTAAAAGGCGGAGACGCCAATCATGGCTTTGGTTCCTGTCGTTGAATCGCGCCTTCTTTAGGCAGTAATGGCGCCTCTAAACAATAGGCGATGGCAGGCTAAAGCGTGCCAAAAATGGCCTTTGGCACATGATCAACGATAAGCGGCATCTAATTCCAGATTCTTGGCAATCTCACGCTCCCACCGGTCACCATTCGCCAACAACTTGTCCTTGTCATAGAAAAGCTCTTCGCGGGTTTCGGTGGCAAATTCAAAATTGGGCCCTTCCACAATCGCGTCTACCGGGCAGGCTTCTTGGCAAAAACCGCAATAGATGCATTTGGTCATGTCAATGTCATAGCGCGTCGTGCGGCGGCTTCCATCGTCACGGGGTTCGGCTTCAATCGTGATGGCTTGCGCCGGACAAATGGCTTCGCACAATTTGCACGCAATGCAGCGCTCCTCGCCATTGGCGTAACGGCGCAGCGCATGTTCACCGCGAAAACGCGGACTAATATGGCCCTTTTCGAAGGGGTAATTGATGGTGAACTTAGGCTCAAAGAACTTCTTCATGGCGAGGCCAAAAGCGCCAGCAAAGTCTAGCATGAAAGCGCCTTTTAGGGCTTGGGAGATGCTCATGATTTAGCGGTCCGGTGAATTAGTGGGGGCTTCTGAAGAGGCAGATTTCTTTTTATTGAAGACACGTTCGATCGCTTCAACCATCGTTGTCGAGTACAATATGCCGACG
>JBEINE010000268.1:0-2586 GCA_040378245.1 Hyphomonadaceae bacterium
CCCCCTCAATCTGCGGCGCAGACAGCTCCCCCGTTTCACGTGGGAGCACAAAGTACCAAGCATTGTCCTTCCCCCGTGCAGCACTATTGATCGCAGAAAAGGTGTATGGGAATAGGTTGCATGCCTGCATTTACATGCGATTTCTGCTATAAGAGTGTTGTCGAGACACAGATTACAAGGGGGGGCTCCGCCTTCGTCTACGGTATTTTCGAGGCATTGGGTCAAAGTCAAATGCGAGGGCCCTTCTCACGAGAAGGAGGGGTTTTCCATAAATCGTTGCGACGCAAATACGATAACTAACTCTCTGATTAACGACCCCTCTTGGCTTACTCGGCGGAAAACGGTAGTTTCAGTGAATACATGTCGAGCGATCCTTTCTTCATCACCGGCCGAATTAGAGCGGCCAAAAATATCAGATTCTATCTGACAGCGGCCCAGCCATGCCCCTATATTGAGGGCCGTTTGGAACGCAAAGTCTTCGCGGCTTTGGATGGACCCGACGCGATTGAGCTCAATGATAATTTGACCCATGCCGGTTTCCGTCGCTCGCAGAACATCGCCTATCGTCCGGCCTGCGATATGTGTGCAGCCTGTGTGTCTGTCCGCATTCCAGTGGCCAGTTTTGAGCAGACGCGGCGGTGGCGACGTGTCACGGCCGCCAATCAAGACGTTGTCGCTCAGATTGTGCCCGCCCAAGCCAAGTTTGAGCATTATGATCTACTTCAAAAATACCTGCGTCTTCGCCATTTGGACGCCGGCATGTCGGATATGAGTATTTTTGACTATTCCACCATGGTCGAAGAAACCTCAATTCGAACACATCTGGTTGAATACCGACTGGGCGACGAGACTGGCCCTTTAGTTGGATGCGCTTTGGTGGATGCTTTAGCTGATGGCCTGTCTTTGGTTTATGCTTTTTTCGACCCCGAGCTTGATCAAAGAAGCTTAGGCAGCTTTATCATTCTTGATCATATCCGCCAGGCAACAGAAGTCGGGCTGCCCTATCTTTATCTTGGTTATTGGATTCAGGGCTCCGCCAAGATGGCCTATAAGGTCGACTTTCAGCCGATAGAAGCTCTGGGCGCGTCTGGTTGGCAAGATTTAAACACCCTTTAAACTGACGATCCAAGTCTGGGACAATTTCGCAAGATTAGTCAGGCCTCATTAACCATTTCACTCCAAGAGCATAATAGGTCTACAGCTCCGGAGTTTGGTTGGATGCGCGCGTTTATCATTGGCTTTTGCTTGTTTGCTGCTGGCACACCGGTACAGGCAGACTATGTGTCGCCTTGGTCATTTGGCGGCACCGTTGGATATGATGTTCCCGCTGGAGGCTCTGTTGTCACGAGCGCCAACAGCAGCAGTATCGTGTTAAGCACACTCAACCCCAGCTTCGCAGGCACAGGTGTCATACGATTGCGTGGCATCGGCTATCGCGACGCCTACGATCCCGCCAGGCGCGCGACGTTTGAGGTTCGATACGCTGTTTCAGAGTATACAGAGTTGTTTGGGGCATTTAGCTATTCGCAGGCAAACGGAAAGGCCTTGGGCGTCGGATGTATCGTCGTTGCGGCGGCTTGCACGGATACGATACGAGGGCAGTTTTCTGACTCTCGACAGATGGGGCTTGAGGTTGGCTATCGTCAATGGTTGGACCTCGCTCTGTTTGGGCAAACAGTTATGCCCTATCTTTCAGTACGCGGTGGCGTTCTCAAGTCTGACGCAATCCACGCTTTCCTTCGAACGCCGACTGGCGCTCTCGGACGCTGGCGTTTATATGACGATGCCTATTCTTACGTGCTGGGAGCAGATGTTGGAGCCACGATCGGGGTTTTCCCGAACGCTGAAATTGGTGCAGAAGTCGGCATTCGTTATCAAACCGCTTTAAAGGAAATAGACACAGACTTTGGGGCATTAGGGCTGAGCGAAATCAATTCAGAGTCAGAGCGTTTTTCGATTCCCGTTTCAGTTCGCTTGAATGCCGTTTTCTAAGCATGTGGCACCTCTTGTTGTTAGCCCACAAATCGACCGCTACGTGAGAAGCCGCGTGGCACCATGCGGCCGACACCCGCTCGCTTTGCGATGTAATCGCGCCATTCTGCAACAAGCTGGCGACGCCCTGATGTGTCAAACCACGCCAGTCCATCTGCGGATTGGAACGTCATCGCATCTAGCATACCCCCGTCCTTATAGCTTTGTAGCTTGACCCCTTTGCCTCGGCTCATGCGCGGCAATTCCCCGGCTGCAAAGACCAGCAATTTGCGGTTCTCACCGACAATCGCGACCAAATCCCCAGCGACCTGAGTTATCACGGCGACTTTGGTACCATCGTCCAGATTGAGGATTTGTTTGCCTGAGCGCTTAAGCGCCACACATTCATCGTCACTGACCACAAATCCGTAGCCCGAAGTTGAGACCACTAGGCGTTCGCCACTCGGACTTGGCAAGAACCTGGCGATACTGTCGTGCTCCTCCCCCAAATCAATCGCCCAGCGCACGGGTTCGCCAAAACCACGTCCGATGGGTATCTTATCGCCAGCCATCGCAAAGGACCGCCCATCCGTCGCATACAGGATAATCTTATCG
>JBEINE010000004.1:0-40013 GCA_040378245.1 Hyphomonadaceae bacterium
ATCAGGACTGAGTGCCGCTATACGGCGCATAACGTTTTCAAGCTCTCGAACATTGCCAGGCCATGTCCACGTCTCAAGTTCTTCTGCGCCGCCTTTATCTAGGACCTTTTCGCCCAATCCGTCCTTCGTGGCCCGCGCCAAGAACGCCCTCGCCAAGTCCGGTACATCACTGAGGCGTTCGCGCAAAGGTGGGACAGATATCGTCACCACATTGAGGCGATAATAGAGGTCCTCACGAAAAGCGCCGCTGGAAACCATGCCCTTTAGATCACGCTCGCTGGCGGCAATGATGCGCGCGTCACCCAGAGGTGAACGATTGTCGCCAGCGTCAGCCAGAATTCGCGCAAAGCGCGCCTGCGTCGGTAGCGGCGCATCAGCTAAACCATCCAGATAAAGAGTGCCGCCTTTGGCCTGCTCAAACAGGCCGACGCCATGGGGTCCAGCTAAAGCCACATCAAGGCCCGATGGTTCAAGTGCGGCCAGACTGAGGCTGATAAAGGGTCCGTTCTTGCGGCGTCCATAATTGTGTAAAACGCGTGCTACCAATTTCTTGCCAACGCCCGCTTCCCCCTCAATGAGCACAGTCAGGTCAATACCCGCTGCTCTCGATAGGGTGCGATAAACCTCCTGCATGGGAGCCGAGCGTCCAATCAGAGGCAAACGCTCCTCTTTCTCGGCTTTACGTTGCTGATTGGACGCATTGAAGTCGCGCTTCCCGTCTAAAGCCCGACGCACAAGCCCCACCATCACATCCAGATCAAAAGGCTTAGGCAGATAATCATAGGCACCCTGTTCTGCGGCCGAAACAGCCGTCAACAGCGTGTTTTGGGCACTCATGACGACGATGGGCAATTTGGGGCGTTCCATCCGCATCCGCGGCAGATAATCAAACAGATTGCCATCGGGCATCATCACATCGGTTAAAACCAGATCACCGTCTCCCTCTTTGATCCATTTCAACAAAGTTGCGGCGTTCCCGGTCGCTCGGACCTGATAGCCCTCTCGTGACAAGGCTTGGGACAATACGAGACGAATGGAGGCGTCATCATCTGCGATGAGGACATTACGACCAGCTTGGCTCATGTTTTCGATCCTATTTTATGGGTGTCTGGGCGTCTTGTCGCTTGTGGGGGGCGCGATAACGGCAATCTAACCCGAAAAACCGTGCGGCCAGGCTGGGATTCAAAGTCCACCACACCGCCATGCGCCGCCACAATCTTTTGGACCAATGGAAGACCAAGGCCGCCGGAACTGGGTTTAGTTGTGACAAAGGGCTCAAACAAACAATCGCGCAGTTCCGCTGAGATACCGCGGCCATTATCATAGAAGGCGATTTCTAGCGGTAATTCTCGAGCTTCCCCTCCCAAAGTACGCATGCGCACGCCATGGCGAAACGATGTCGCGAGTGTGATTTCAGCACCCTCATGGCGATCAATGGCTGCCTCGGCCGCGTTCTTGGCGAGATTCAAGAAGACTTGCATCAATTGGTCTTCATCCCCCAGTGCATCGGGAATGGACGGATCAAAGCGCCGCTTGACGCTAATTCCCCGCGCAAAGCCGTTTTCGGCCAAGCTGGCCACGCGCTCCAAAGAGGCATGCACATTAATCGGTGCGAAATTAATGGGTGCGTCATTGCCAAAACTTTCCATCCGGTCAATCAGCCGACGAACGCGGTCTGTTTCCTCAACGATCAGATTAACCAATTGCAGCTCATTAGGGTCAGCGTCGCGCACCAAAAGCTGAGCCGCCCCACGAATACCGGCTAGGGGATTTTTGATTTCATGGGCCAAGATGCGCCCAATAGCCGCCATGGAGCGCGCGCCGGCGTTGTCGTGGACGCGCTCTGACAGGTCGCGCCCTTTCCCGCGTGGCCGCAGCAACAGCGCGATAAAGCCACTATCATCGGAGGGAGCCGCTGTCACGTCGCAGGAAACCTCGCCAAAGCTCGGGCCGCTTAATGTAATGTCGCGCCCACTCACTGGGGCATTGGTTAGCCACGCGCGACGAATGAGATCATAAAGAAGACTGTCCTCACTAAAGAGACCAGCTAAGCCCTGACGCTCAAACGAGCGGACCGACCGCATGAAGACATCTTGGACCGCCCCATTAGCCAGCAGAACCCGGCCTGTTGGATCAATGGCGAGGGCTGGAAACGGCAGAGCCTCCAAGAATGCCCGGCCCAAAGCATCATGCCGCTGTTGCGGCACCGAGCCTTCGGTGTCCTTTTCAAGTGTTTCAACCATCACCATCGCTCTCCCTTAACAGAACATGCTTACAGAAATAGCATTAGCTGTCAAAGCCTGTTGCAAAATTGAACATTATGCACATTATTTAAGCAATGCCTGCCTGCTTAAGGGGCTAGAGAATGAGTTCAGGCCCACTTATAAAGGGATATGAATCCTAAACCCATTAGCGCTAGCGCAATCATTGTTGCAGGCGGCATTGGCAGCCGAGCGATTGTCGACAACAAATCAGAAGCGATCCCTAAACAGCTCCAGATGCTAAGTGGCAAGCCGGTCTTGAAATGGAGTTTGGACGCGTTTGCGCGCGACGACCGCTTTAAGCAGATCATTATAGTCTGCGCAGAGCATTTCCGCGATAAGATATTGGCGCTCACAGCGCCCAACAAAGTGACTTTCGCCGAGGCTGGTGCCACGAGGACGGCGTCGGTTCGGGCCGGATTGGCCAAGATAGCGACCCCAAGCACGGACTTTATATTCATTCACGATGCGGCCCGACCAGGGCTGAGCCAAGATGTCCTCGATGGATTATTGAGTGCGCTAGAAGCTGGTGCTGATGGTGCAGCACCCGCATGCCAAGTGGCAGATGCTTTGTGGCACTCTCATGATGGCGTGCTGACCTCCTCGCAGGCCCGCAATAATTTGCTACGCGTTCAAACGCCACAAGCCTTTCAGGCGGCAAAAATCCTGGCAGCCTATGCCGGCCTCGGGCCAGAGGCTGAACGCGCCGACGATATCGCTGTGGCTCGCGAAGCTGGCATGAATGTCGTTGCAATCGAAGGCAGCCAGCGGCTGGACAAAATCACCTGGCCGCAGGACTTTGCGCGCATGGACATGATTTTAGCCCCACCCCTTCTGCCCCGTGTCGCAACAGGTTTTGACGCGCATCGGTTCGTTGACGGAAGTAAGGTAACTCTATGCGGTGTCGAAATCCCCCATTCAGCCAGATTGGCCGGACATTCAGATGCCGATGTCGGTTGGCATGCGCTGGCCGACGCGATTTATGGGGTGCTCAGTGCGGGTGACATTGGCCATCACTTCCCACCCAGCGAGCCACGCTGGAAAGGGGCGGCCTCATCCGTCTTTCTAAAGCATGCGGGAGACATGGTGAGAAGTTCAGGCGGCGTGATCAATCATGTCGACATGACCTTGATTTGCGAAGCACCCAGAATTGGTCCCCACCGCGCCGCAATGGTCGCTGCAACGGCACAGGTCTTGGGATTGCGACCTGATCAGATCTCAATCAAAGCCACCACGACTGAGGCCATGGGCTTTACGGGGCGACGCGAGGGTATAGCGGCACAAGCCAGCGCGACGATCCTCCTGCCACAAGATTTCCGCCAAGCCACCGAAGTTCCCCGTTAAATGAGTATTTTTCCTACTGACCTGATCCAATCTGCCCGCTTGTTATTGGATGACGCCCAAGCCCGCGGCATCAAGATCGCCACCGCAGAAAGCTGCACCGGTGGCTTGGTAGCCGCCCTTCTGAGCGAGATTGCGGGGTCATCTGCGACTTTGGAGCGCGGCTTTGTTGTGTATTCCAACCAAGCCAAGCAGGAAATGCTCAGGGTGCCAGGCGACATGATTGCCGATTTCGGAGCCGTCTCTGAGCCGGTCGCACGGTCCCTCGCAGAGGGTGCACTTCATGAAAGCCGAGCCAATCTGACGATTGCGATAACTGGCATTGCCGGCCCCGGGGGGGCGACACCTATGAAGCCGATCGGCCTTGTCCATTTTGCCAGCGCCCGCGAAAATCGCGCCATTCGCCACGAGGAGCATCGCTTTGGCGATATTGGTCGCAATCAAGTTCGAATTGAAGCTGTTCGTGTCGCATTGCGCATGCTGCACGAGGGGCTTTGAGAGGTCTAAACGAATTACTCCGCGTTGCGAATCAAAGCGCGCAAGATATCGGTGTGATCATCAGTCCAGGGATGGGATTGCGCCGAAGGTCCAATCATTGTCCACATGGGCTGACCAACATAGCGATTAAGGCGTTCTTGCGTGCGTGCGATGACAACAGCGCGAACCCCAGTATCCACATTAGGATTGCTCGCCTCGCCGTCCCGATTGCCTTCCATAACGGCATAACCAAGATCATTTCCCGCATCGGCGACAATTTGGCCTAAGTCCAAAAACCGGTTGGAAATATGAACGATCAAGATGCCGTCTGGGGCCATCTTTTTCATGAAGAGGCTGATCGCTTCTTTGGTAATCATGTGCGTGGGGATGGAGTCTGAAGAGAACGCATCAACAAGCAGAATATCAAACCAATTATCTGGCTGCTCTGCCATCTTGAGCCGAGCGTCACCGCGCACAATGGTGATATCGGGGGCACAGCGATTAATGAAGCCGACGAGATTGGGGTCCATTGCGGCTTTGATGACGTCGTCATCTATTTCGAAGATCGTCCACTTTTGGCCGGGCTTGGCATAACAGGTCGTCGACCCCATCCCCATTCCAATGACCCCGGCATGAAGCGTCGTCGGCTTAGCCTCCGTCGCCTCTGCGTAGAGGGAGCCGATGGGCGTCTCGCGATAATAATAAGACATGGGCTCACGATTGCGGTTGGGATCGAGGCTCATGACGCCGTGTAAGGTGGTGCCATGTGATAAAAAGCGCCAACCTGTCGGGGCTTCGTCGGAATCCTTGATCTCCAGTACGCCAAAGAAACTGCGCTCACGGAACTGGACGCCCTCTCCTTCCCGATCAATCACGGGCAGCAGCAGCGCAACCCCGCCAATGGCTGCGACAATTAATGCCGAACGCTGAGCCATCATCGCAGCGATCGCAAGGACTGCACAAAGAACAGATGCTGCAAACTTTGGTCGCCATACGGCTAAGACATCAAACCAGAAGGGTGTTTGAGCGACCCCACTGTTTTGATTAATCGGCACATTGGCTTCAAGCCAGGTCGCTACTTCATAGAGATTTTGATATAGCAGCCCTGAACCTATCGCCAATACAGCGGCCGGCACAGCCCATTTCAATTGTGCCCGCTGCCATGGCGCAACCGCCAGAGCGGCTGCCAATGCGATCTGATACTCCAGAGTTGTGTTGAGCACGACGGGCGCCAATAAGGCTGCCGAAGCGCCACCCAATACGCCCCCAAACGACATCCACAAATAAAACTCAGTCAGGCGCGCCGGTTCGGGCCGCTTGAGCGCAAGCTCTAGATGACAGCACAACACAATGAGAAAGAAAGCGGTCAGATGGATCCCAAGACCCAGCATACCCTGATCAATGCGCGCACCCATAATCGCGGCCAGCAGAAAAATGACACTGAACTTCAGCGGAGCCGCGACTTCCGCGATCTTATCGCCCAAAGCTGAGAATGCGATAATGAACGTCAAGAGGAATAAGGCTAAGGGCGGAATCCAAATTAGAGGGACCGAGGCGACATCAGTCGTCAGATGTGTCGTGACCGCAACGAGAAGGGCGCTGGGCGGGGCTGCGTATAGCACCCAACGCGCACGTTCTCCCCATGTTGTTGCGTGCAGGGCAGTTTGTCTCGGTGCCTGACTATCTTTTGGCACCGCCCAGACACAGACGATCAAGGCAGCGGCTAGAACACTATAACCGATCGACCAGATTATCGCTTGTGTCTGCGCGCCGATCATAGGTTCAATTAGGAAGGGGAAGGCGGCTAAAGCGATGAAACTGCCAAGATTTGACGCTGCATAGAGCCTGTAGGGGTCAACCGCATCACCTAACCGCGCGCGCCAAGCCTGTATGAGCGGCGCAGTCGCTGAGATCGCGATAATAGGTCCGCCTAACGACAGAGCTAAAGCGGCCAATGTCCAGCCAACAGCATTTGAAACGTCGGGGGCACCTACAAGGCTTGAAACTTTGATCGGAAGGAAGACCAAACCAATCAGCAATACACCTGCATGAACAAAAAGTTGCATCCGAGGCTTCAAACGCGTTGCGACGAGATGGGCATAGAGATAGCCGAGCAATAATGCGCCTTGATAAAACACCAATGCCGTGTTCCACACCGCAGGCGATCCCCCCATTAAGGGCGTCAGCATTTTGGCAAACAAAGGCTGTAATGTGAACAATAAGGCCGCCGATAAGAACGTCGTTGCCGGATAAAGCCAGCCGGCCGCTTGAATAAGTGGGGTTCCAGCCTTCAGCTCATTTGGTGGTGTTGCAGACATATCGGTCAAGTTTAACAATCCCCAGCAAATGCCCTTATTGGATTGAGATGTATCGCCGTTCGGCCTCCGCTGTGAAGGCCTTAATCAGTCTGCCGACAGCTTTATCCATGTTCGCCGCCAGAAGTTCAGCGAGAAATGGTTCTGAAAACTCAAAATCGAGTGTCAGATCGACAAGTGTCCCCGACGGGCTGGCGCGAAATGCCCAGATGCACTCCAGCTTTTTAAAAGGGCCTGCAATCAGACGCGTCGTAATGGTACGCGCCACAGCGTCTATGTCGACATGAGTGGAAAATTGCGCACGAAACGCCTTATAGCCAACAATCGCTTCGCCAATGAAGTAACGGCCTTGGCTTAAAGGCTTTTGGGCGGAAATCCTTGTTGCCTTGATCCAAGGCAGAAATTTTGGGTAGGCCCCAACATCTGAAACCAATGCCAAAAGGTCATCAGGGGCGAAGGGCATCAACTCGATGGTTGCAAACCGGCTCACCCCGATATGGTTCTCATATGCGTTTCGCGCGCCGCCCGCAAACGCGCGAAATCTTCACCGGCATGATGACTTGATCGAGTCAGAGGCGATGCCGAGACCATCAAAAAGCCTTTGGCATAAGCAATGGTCTCATAGGTGCTAAACTCCTCGGGTGTAACATAGCGGTCAATTGCCGCGTGCTTACGTGTGGGCTGCAGATATTGGCCAATGGTCAGGAAATCGACGCCGGCGCTGCGCATATCGTCCATGACCTGCATAACTTCTTCTTTGGTTTCACCCAAGCCTACCATCAGGCCAGATTTGGTAAACTGGCTTGGATCACGCTCCTTAACGCGCTCCAACAGGCGCAAGGATGCGAAATATCGCGCACCCGGTCTGATCGTCAGATAGAGCCGAGGCACAGTCTCCAAATTGTGATTGAACACATCAGGCTTAGCATCAATGACGGCCTCGGCAGCGCCCAATTTGCGCAAAAAATCAGGGGTGAGTATTTCAATACTGGTTTGGGGCGCAGCTGCACGAATGGCCTTGATGGTTTCAACAAAATGCGACGCACCGCCATCTTCCAGATCATCGCGGTCGACCGAAGTTATCACCACATGGTGCAGACCCATAGTCAAGACGGCGCGCGCGACATTTGCCGGCTCGTTAAGATCTAAGGGAGCGGGCTTTCCGGTCTTAACATTGCAAAATGAGCAGGCCCGCGTACAGGTATCGCCCATAATCATCATGGTCGCATGCTTTTTCGACCAACATTCGCCAATATTGGGGCAGCCCGCCTCTTCACACACCGTGATCAGATGATTGTCACGGACCACGGCTTTGGTCTCTTCATAGATTGCACCCCCGGGCGCTCGCACCCGTATCCACTGAGGCTTCCGGTGCAGGGGGGTGTCGGCACGCTTTTGTTTTTCAGGGTGGCGTGCGGCTATGGCAGCGCGATTATCTAGGAGGGTGACCATTCCCATTAAATGTGCCCTTTGGCCGCAAAAAGAAAGCCCTGTTTCAGTTTAGCAGTCCACCAAAGATGATTTGTTCTCTCAACGTGTCGGCAACTGGAGCCTTTGTGAGGAGCCACCGGCTCGAAAAATCGCGCTAAGGGTTGTCCCCTGAGCCCGAAAATTGACCTGATTGATTTGGCTGTCTGAGACTTCATGCAGGAATCTTGCCGCGACTTGGATAGATGTCCCTGTTAAGGGCGGTGCCTCAAAATAGATATTGATCAAATCACCGCGCAACTCAAGACCAACAAAACTTAGCGGGATAGCGCGGCCATTGTGATCTTGCAGGTCAAACCTCTCCTCGCAATAGGCCTGCAAAGCGGCCTGGCCTTGGGGTGTCTCAAACCACGTCATCGAAACCGATCCCGCTCCCAATGCGCCCTCCAAATCATGGGCGAACAAGGAATGGGTTATGTTGAGCCGTCCGCTCGTAGGGCTTGTTTCGATAACGCTCATAGCGCTATTCATGCGGTGGGCCAACACTTGCCCTTGTGGAGCCAATGCTGCGATAAGGCCCATGATAGGCCCAAGAAGTAAGGGCCGCGTTTTCATGGAGCTGTGCGCGGTGCTTTGGGTGACATTGTGGGGGCGCGTGGCTCACCGATCGTCACCGCAGGCTTTGTTTCAAGCGAAGCTGGAGTGACACTTAGGTCATCATCCTTCATTTGGTTACGTCCGTCGCGTCGCTCTCTATAAACCTCTAAGCGCGTTGGCTCGATGCGAGTTGGAAAATAATTGTTGGATCGGTCCACATCGGCGGTCTCCTCGCGCGGATCGACCTCTACCTGTTTAACCTCTTTATCTGTTACATAAGTCCAGTTCACACGTCGCGCGTCGCGCCGCCAGATCTCTGCGGGAATGGCAACCCGCGCTGTCGTCGCATCGCTAAAGGTGAATTGCACGATAACGGGGGTTACCAGTCCACCTTTGTTTTCAAATGTCAGAATATAAAAGCGGTCCTTGCTGGACAAAGCCGCGCGCTCTTCAGGTTCAAGCGCTTTAAGGCTCGCGGCCGCGCTTGCAATATCTTTCTTCGTCGCGGCCAAAGAGTCTGTGCGATTATAGTAATCGGCTACTTTGGGATCGCGGTCCAAATAGGTCTGCACACCTCGATTATTGGCCTCGCCCAGTTCAACAGGCCGGGCATCGCGCTGAGCCATTTTGCGCGCGGCCTCAATGACGGGGTCTTGGGTATCCAATGTGCCTTCGCGCACATGGGTCAAAGCGACATCGACATGATCTGTGGAATAGAACCAGCCTCGCCAGAACCAATCAAGGTCGGTGCCTGAGCTTTCCTCCATCGTCCGGAAAAAATCCGCCGGCGTCGGTCGCTTGAACCGCCAACGTATGGCATATTCACGAAATGCCCGATCAAAACGTTCGCGTCCCAGAATGGTCTCACGCAGGACTACCAGCGCGACAGCCGGCTTGCCGTATGAATTATTGCCAAGACCAGCGATAGAATCCGATTGAGTCATAATCGGCATCTGCAGGCTGGAGCGCATGTATTCAGTCAGATCGCGTGGATCGCCCCGTGCCGAGGGATAGCCCTTCGACCATTCTTGCTCGGTGACATATTGAAGAAATGTATTGAGCCCCTCGTCCATCCACGTCCACTGGCGCTCATCGGAATTCACGATCATCGGGAACCAAATATGTCCAATTTCGTGAATGATGACGCCGATCAGCCCATATTTAGTCCGTTCCGAATAAGTCAGATTACCACGATCATCCTTCTGCGGTCGCGGACCGTTAAAGGTGATCATCGGATATTCCATGCCACCGACAGGGCCATTGACAGATTGAGCGACAGGATATGGATAAGGAAAGGTCATCCGCTCGTATACTTTGATGGTATGAGCGATGCTCTTTGTGGAATAGGCCGACCATAAAGGCTCGGCTTCTTTTGGGAAGAAACTCATTGCCAAAACGGTGCTCCCGTCGGCTTGATTAACGCCCATCCCATCCCAGATGAATTTGCGCGAACCCGCCCAAGCAAAGTCACGGACATTATCGGCTGAAAACCGCCAAAGCTTTGTCTTCGTCGATTTTGACTTCTCCGCCAAGGCCGCTTCCCGAGGCGTTACAACATAGACTGGGTCAGTAAGACTTGTTCGCGCCCGCGCTAATCGTTCCAATTGAAGTGTCGTCAGAACGTCCTGAGAATTTTGAAGCTCGCCGGTGGAAGAAATTACAAAGTCAGACGGTACAGAAATCGCAACATCATAATCACCAAACTCCAGCGTAAACTCACCCGCACCCAGAAAGCTCTTGTTGTGCCAGCCTTCATAATCGGAATAAGCGGCGGCGCGGGGAAACCATTGCGCCGCTAAGAAGATACAGTTTTGATCCTCGCCGGGCTGTTCGAAACACTCATAACCCGACCGACCTCCAATGACACGCGTCTCCATCAAATTAACGGACCAAGTGATGTTGACGACGGTCTGCTGGCCCGGCAACAGAGGCGCTGCCAAATCAATGCGCAGTAAAGTATCGACGACGTCAGTTTTCAGCGGCGCACCTGTGGCGTCGCTAACCGACTTGATGTCGAAGCCACCACTCCAATCGCGCAGGCGCTGGGCGCGGCGGACCTGATTAAAGGTGATACGGCCCGTTTCAGACGTCGTTCGGCTAAGCTCGGCAATCGAATTGGGTTTGCTCTCATTCTGGTCCAGCATGAACCAGAGATAGGTGAGCGCATCAGGGGAATTATTCTTGTAAACAATTTCAGCAGAGCCGCTCAAGGAACGACGCGTTTCATCCAGAGCGACATTGATCTTGTAACTGACTTTTTGTTGCCAGTAGCGCGCCCCTGGCGCACCGCTTGCAGAGCGATAATCACTGGGCGTGGGCAATTCTTCAGGGTCAAGCTGTCGAAACTTATCTTCAAAGTCACCCTTGGTTTGCCTTAAGGCCTGGCTGTAAGACGGCGTGAATAGCCCGAACACCGCAATACTGAGAAGGGCAAGGAAAGCGGAGAAGTTAGTGATGCGCATAAGATTAAATTGCCTGCATCTTTGAAATCCTGCAAGCCTGAAGCCCGCTCAATCCGCAGGCGCGATAACAGCTTTGTGACGGAAATACGAAATTGAATTGCTGAAATAAATTGCAATCCAAAGTTAACAGGCTAGGCTGGCAGTCCATCCAATACAACGAGATGGGTTTAGAAGATGGTGTCGTGCTTCATGGCACCACGTCGCCAGTGGATTTGGAAACGCGCTCAAGGACACGTTTATGCCCGTTCGCCCTTATGATGTTGCGCGCACGCGCCGCACAATCTTTGCCGCATTGCTAGACGCAAAAGCTCGTTTTGGCGGCAAGAAAGAGATATTAGAGGACGCTGATCGAGTTCCCATCACTTATGACGATTTGATCCTCAGATCATTGATTCTGGGACGAAAGCTAAAGCGATGGACGCAAGAAGGCGAGAATGTTGGGGTTTTGATCGCCAATTCTGGTGGCGGCATGGTCGCTATATTCGGGCTTCTGGCATTTGGTCGAACCCCCGCCATGCTGAACTTTACATCAGGCATTAAAAACCTGCGCGCGGCCTGTGACGCCGGTCAAATCAAGGTCATTGTCACGGCTAAGCGCTTTGTCGCTCAAGCCAATCTGGCCCCTCTGATTGCTGAGCTCGGGCGCGAGTTTAAAATCGTTTATCTTGAAGATGTGCGGGAGGGTATCAATACGCTCGATAAGGCGCGCGGTTTCCTTGATGCCACACTGCCAGCGCTGGCCTTGGCGAAATCTGATCCAGACTCTACTGGCGTCTTGTTGTTTACCTCAGGCACTGAAGGTGTTCCCAAGGGGGTGGCGCTCAGCCATGCCAATATTGTCGCCAATGTCGAACAAGTAGCAGGCCATGTCGATCTTAACCCAGAGGATGTTTTACTTAATCCCCTGCCAATATTCCACTGCTTCGGTCTAACTGGGGGGACCTTTTTACCTCTGCTGCAAGGGATGAAATGCGTCTTATTCCCCTCGCCGTTACAGGCCAAGAATATTGTGAAACTGGTTCGTGAAACCCACGCCACGATCTTGTTTGGCACTGACACATTCGTCAACCAATACGCGCGTCAGGCCGAGGATGGCGATTTGAACAGCTTGCGCTTTATTGTCTGCGGCGCCGAACGCGTCAAAGAAGAAACACGCACGACCATGATGTCGCGCTTTCATGTGCCGATCGTTGAGGGTTACGGCGCGACCGAAGCCTCCCCCATTATCGCCGTCAATACGCCTGACGCAAAGAATAGGCCCGGGACTTGTGGGCGTTTAGTTCCAGGCATTGAGTGGCGACTGGCCTCAATTCCAGGCATAGACGGCGGCGGTCGCCTTTATGTCAAAGGGCCAAATCTGATGCGTGGCTATATTCGCGTTGATGCACCAGGCGAGATCCAGCCGCTTCCAGGAGGCTGGCACGATACCGGTGATGTAGTCGCCATCGATAAGGATGGCTATGTCACCATTCAAGGTCGGGTTAAGCGCTTTGCTAAGATTGGCGGAGAGATGGTGTCGCTGGGGGCTGTGGAGAATTATGCGACGTCGTGCTGGCCTGACAATATGCATGTCGCGGTCGCCGCGAACGACCCCCGCAAGGGCGAGCAAATTATTTTACTAACCGATCACAAAGCGCCAGATCGATCGACACTTCTGGCTTGGTACAAAGAACAGGGCGCCAGCGAACTGGCGCTGCCCAAAAAGATCATCACAGTCGGTACAATCCCCTTATTGGGGACCGGCAAAATCGATTATGTGACCGCTCAGAAGCTGGCTGAGGGCAAGCCTGAAACGATAATGGCGTGAAACAAAGCCAAATTGCCCCCCACCATTAACGCCCATCGACTTCAGTGATTTCAATACCAAATCCACTGAGGCCGGCAAACTTATGGGTTGAGCGTGTCAAAAGTTTGATGGAATTAACGCCAAGATCGCGCAGTATTTGGGCACCCACGCCAATCTCGCGCCAGGTTTGCAGGCGCTGAGTTTCAGAGCCGCTGGCCTCGCCATGTTGTTGGAACGGCACACCCACAGTGCCATCGCGCAAGTAAACTAAAACGCCTCGGCCTTCCTTACGAAACGTCTCAATCGCAGCCTTTATAGCGGGTGCGCCGCCAAATACGTCCTTGACGACGTCAGCTCGGTGAAGCCGTGTCGGTACGGCGTCTCCATCACCAATTTTTCCCACCACAAACGCAAGGTGGTGAACCGGATCAAATGGTGTCGAATAGGCATAGCCTTGTATGGGCCCGGTTTCGCTATCGACCACAAAGCTCGACACGCGCTCAACAAGCTTTTCTCGACTTTGGCGAAAGGCGATCATTTCAGCAATCGACACGTGCTTAAGACCATGCGTTGCAGCAAAAGCGGCAACTTGGGGGCCTCGCATCACAGTCCCATCATCATTCATCATTTCACAAATCACACCCACCTCCGGCAGCCCTGCCAGGCGGCACAGATCGACGGTCGCCTCAGTGTGGCCAGTGCGCACTAAGACACCTCCATCGCGCGCAATCAGCGGAAACACATGACCAGGACGGACAAAATCGGCAGCGCCATTATTGGGATTAGCCAGCGCGCGACACGTGTTGGTTCGGTCTTCAGCAGAGATCCCAGTACTTGTGCCGACGCGGACATCCACTGAGACAGTGAAGGCGGTTGAATGCGGGGCATCATTATTGGCCACCATCGGGTCAAGCCTCAGATTACGCGCTAAATCCTTGGTGATTGGGGCGCAGACGATGCCTGATGTATGGCGCACGATGAACGCCATCTTTTCGGGCGTACACAGGCTTGCGGCAACAATTAGATCGCCCTCATTCTCGCGGTCATCATCATCGGTTACAACGACGATCTCCCCGGCCGCAAAGGCCTCAAGGGCAGCTTCAACACGCTTGTGATAGCCTTTTGCGGGGCCAGCCGGTTGTGGCCCTAAATCAACGCCAGCGCGCTGGAGTATCTCAGAGGCCGTCGTTTTGAGCACCAGCGCCAAAGGTGCAGCATGACTGGTCTTAAACTCTAAGGTCCCCGACAAAAGCCGACTTGCCGCCGAACGATCTCGACCAATAGCTGAGCCGATATCTTCTTGGGTGGCACCAACCTCCTTCATCCGATTTCGAAACCAAACTACGTCCATCACCACCTCCTGATCGGGTGATCATAAATCGCACATGGTCCGTCATTTGACTAGGGAAACGTGTAAAATTCACACAGTGATAGGGTTGAACGCTAACGCGCGTCTAGGTTTTTGAGTTAGGGTCTGTCCCGCTTTTTTGATTCAAAAAAGCGGGACAGACACTAAAGCGACAAGGCTCTGACGAGAAACATAAACAGATCGGGATCTTGCAGGTAAAGGAAGCTCCCCGCTGAAACGCCCAGACCCAACACAACACCCACCGACTTGAGCCATCGAGTATATGGCGTCGCCATGGCCTTGGCCTGACGTACGACCGTATCGGAACGAGCGCCCTTTACTTCAGGTGTTGAGGAATTCGCAAAATGCAAAGCAGCTATAATGCCCAGTGGACAACCAATGACAACTTGCAATGGTACGTCGAGGACACTCTTTAGGACCTGAATGTATTCCAACACATAATACTCCGGCACGGAACCTTAGTCGTCGCATTAACAAACAAAGACTCACTTAGGATAATAGATAAAATTGTTTCGAAATTTCACTTTTCCCACGCCATCGACGACTTTGCGCAGAGGGCGATGGATGGCGCTCGCTTTTCCCCACTGGTCGAACCGAGACAAACTGTGATATGACTCTTCCCATGTCGCTATGGAAACGCCTTCTTGATCTTGCTGGGGCTGCATTCGGGCTGCCCAGCGATATTGAGCGCCCTCTCGACCCATGTTCCCCTCATCCCGGCGACTTAGAGTTTGCAGCCGCAGTGGTCGCGCTCGCCGCTAAAATGGCAAAGGCAGACGGACGTATCACATTGGATGAAGCGGCAGCGTTCCGGGCAGCATTTCCAATATCCCCCGAAGACCGTCCCATGTTTGATCGCCTGTTCAAATTAGCGCAGGAAACGGTTCATGGTTTTGAAGGCTATGCCCGACGAATCGGGCGCCGCTATGTGGCAAAACCTTGCCTGCTGGAAGACGTCATGGACGTCTTGTTTTCAGTGGCGATTGCAGATGGGGCCATTACCGCCAATGAAGAGTCTTATCTCTCGCGTGTGGCTGAGTTATTTGGCTTCACAGAGACAGAGTTCTCAAGGCTCTCAGCACCCTATTTTCCAGAGCGATCGCCTGATCCCTATTCTCTGATCGGTGTTGACCTTTCTGCAAGCGACGAAGACATTCGCCGTGCATGGATGCGGATGATGGGTGAGAATCATCCAGATACCTTCATCGCTCGCGGGGCACCACCTGATTTTCTCAAAGCTGCCCATGAAAAGACGTCGGCCATCAATGCCGCCTATGAGGCCATCAAAAAGAGCCGCGCCACCAAAAGTCTTGTTCAAAAACGCGCCATGGGGCAGGGAAGAGATCGCAAAATGCAGCGCAATTCTGAGATTAATTTGCGGCACTTGGCTTCGCCGTCTTGACGAAAAGCAGGGAAGGTCCAATCTCCAAATCATGAAACCGATACCCGACACAGCTCGTAATCTCTACCACGCGATTGTTGCAACCGTATCTGGGTTGTTTATCGCTACAGCCGTTGTGTTTGGGGCTATCGCTTTGGCGATGGCAGGTCTGGTTATTGGGTTCGCTGGAGCCCTAACGGCGTCCGCACGACCGCGCGCTAAATCTGTAAATGTGGTCTTGAATGCCACCCGCACGGGTCGGGGTTGGATCGTTGACCCTTCAGGGCGATAGGCGGCTCAGTGCCGCTCACGTGCATCGCGACAGCTCGCCATAAGTCTAGATTAAGAGTGACGGCGTGTGACGGTGCGCGATTGACCAAACGCCCCAATTCGTGAAACGAAGCCAGCATGAAACCGATGGACTTATTGCTATTGCTGGCGTGCTGCTTTGTTTGGGGGGTAAACCTTCCTTTGACCCGATGGGCGGTTCAGGACGTACCGCCGATATTTTTTGCCGGCCTGCGCTTCTTGTTCCTGGGGCTTTGCCTACTGCCATTTTTGCGGCCGTTTCCAAAGCAATTTGGACTGTTGTTTCTGATTTCCCTGTGCATCGGCGGGGTTAACTTCGCTCTGTTGTTCCTAGGATTACAAGCCAGCCCCGCCAGTGCTGTCGCTATTGTTGGTCAGTTGGGTTTGCCGATGGTCACCATTTTGTCAGTTATTTTTTTGCAAGAAAAAGTTCGCTGGCGACGGGTCCTTGGCATGAGCTTAGCATTTGCGGGCGTCATCATCATCATGTATCGACCCGGCGCATTCGCCTTTGAAATTGGTCTGATTTTTGTTGCGGCCTCTGCCTTTATTGGTGCGGTTGGCACGATCATCATGAAACGCATCGATCCAATGCCCGCTTTATCGATGCAAGCTTGGGTCGGCATATTGTCATTTCTCCCTCTGTTTATCTTCTCGGCCTTCACCGAGACCAATCAATTAGCGTCTTTCATCGGCGGGGGGCCTTATCTTTGGGCGGCTTTAGCCTTCTCAGTGGTCGCGGTATCGCTATTTGGTCATTCGGCTTTTTATCAGCTGCTCAAGCGCTATGAGGTGACCTTGCTGGTACCCCTAACACTTCTGACCCCCGTGGTGGCGGTAGCGATTGGCATTCTCGTGTTGAAGGAGCCTGTTACAGCCAATCTCTTAATCGGTGGCGGCGTCACATTGGCAGGCGTCTTTCTGGTCGCAGCGCGTCAGAACAAAAGCCTGCCAGCCGATGCCGTGGCAGGCCCCAAAATCGGTTAAACGGCGCTCATGCTCAGTAATCCAGCCCATTCTCGACCTCCTCGCCAAAGCAGAGCCCTTAAGCCTATGCCTCTTGACATCATTCAATTCCCGTCCCCCAATTTTGATGAGCGCAAGCGGCCGATACGCTTCATCGTCTTGCATTATACCGGCATGCAAAGTGCAGATGGTGCGCTCAAAGTCCTGACCGATCCCGCCCCATTGCGGACGACATATGAGAACGAAATACCCACCAATCCTTTATTGCCGGATGGAACCCCCGCCCCCATGATCATCACGCCTGCGCCAATGAGCCGGGTGTCGAGCCATTATCTCGCCTATGAGGACGGTCGCCTCTTCCAACTCGTCGACGAATCCAAGCGCGCTTGGCATGCGGGACGGGGCACATGGGATGGGGAGAGCGATATGAATTCGTGCTCCATCGGCATTGAGATTGCCAATGGCGGCCATGATTTTGGGCTTCCAGACTTTCCAGAAGTCCAGATTGTGACGGTTATGACTTTGGTGCGTCAGCTGATGGAGCGTCACGGCCTTGATCGCCAACACGTGATTGGTCACTCCGACTTGGCCCCGTCACGTAAACCAGACCCGGGTGAGAAGTTCCCATGGAAACGGTTTGCACAGGCGGGTCTTGCGATTTGGCCAAAGCCCAGTGCCGAGGATGGTGACGAGACTGTTCTGTTTGATACGCTCGACATGACAGACGCGGGCATCGTCACAATTCAAGAAAATCTGAGCGTCATCGGCTATGGCCTGAGCGTCAATGGAACCTTTGATGTCGGGCTGAAGGACATTATCCGCGCCTTTCAGCGCCGCTTTCGCCAGAATAAGGCCGATGGCATCATTGATGTCGAGACAGCCTCACTGATTGCGCGCGTCGCTGCTATCTTGCGCCCCTAAGGTCAAAGGCCCAAGATGGGCTCGTCAGACGGTCGGGCGACCGCGCTTGCAAGGGTCGAAAGGCTGCAAGGGAGGAAAGTCCGGGCTCCACGCAAACATGGTGGCGGGTAAGGCCCGCCGGAGCTGCGCTTTAGGGCGTGGCTTTAGGGATAGCGCCACAGAGAACAGACCGCCTGTGCCAGTCACTTTGTGGCGAATGCAGGCAAGGGTGAAACGGTGGGGTAAGAGCCCACCGCCCCAACCGTAAGGAAGGGGGCATGGCAAGCCCCACCAGGAGCAAGACCGAATAGGGACACCATGTTGCTAAGGCGCAAGCCTGAGGGACGGCTCGTTTGTGGGTTGGCGTGTCCGGGTAGGTCGCGAGAGGCGGCGGGCGACCGCCGTCCCAGATGAATGGTCGCACAGGGGACGCAAATCCTTGGACAGAACCCGGCTTATAGACCGTCTGACATTCTTTTCTGTGCTGTGTGCCCGCCCAAACTTGCTCTAAAGCCCCGAAGCCTCAAGCTGAGCTTTGGCATCACTCACGAGTTCGGCAAAACGCGCACCCTGAGCCTTAAGGGCCAGACGTCGCGCTGCCACATCATCCATAAGACCTGCCCAAGCCGTCGGGAATTGCGCTTCAAGGCGCTGACGTATGATCGACGCCATCGCAGGACTGGCCCCGCCTGTACCGATCGCAAATGTCAGCTTGCCGCGATGGACAACAGCGGGGGTGTGGAAGTCGCAATAGTCCAAAACATCCTCAACATTAACCAGGACACCAGCCGCGCGCCCCATCTGTGCTACCGAGGCCGCGATCTCAAGATCGAAGTCGGCGATCCAGATCGCGGCCAAAGCGCTGAAATCGTCAGCATTTGGAAGCCGGTGTAGCAACGCCTCGCCCGCCAAGGCCGCCAGCTCATCACTCGGCGATGGCGCAAAAACCAATGGTTGGCCGCCACAGTCACGCAGCCACGCTAGCCTGCGAAGGGTTAAAGGTCCTTGCCCGCATACCGCCACCCGAACAACAGACGGATCCAGCATGATGGGGATCATGCTTGGCGGACTTCAGGCGATTGCTGCGCGTTCGCCACATTGACGAGATCGGCAAAAACCTCACCCAGCAACACCATAGCCGGACCCGATCCAAGTCCGTGAGCAAGCTCAGCCAAATCTGCTAAATGCCCTGCCACATGTCCCGCTTCTGGGCGGCTAACATCATGGACAATAATGATGGGTGTCGCTGGGCTTAGGCCTCGCCCGATGAGGGTGTCCCTAAGTTGTTTGGCGTGGGTTGCGCCCATATAAATCGCGCTGGTTTGGCTGGCCACCGCCAGATCAGCCCAAGCGTGATCGTCATGCGCGCCTCGCGCCGCGCTGGGCGTGATCAGCGCCACTGAGCGGGAAACGCCGCGCCGTGTCAAAGAGGTGCCGATCTGCGCCGCCGCCGCACTGGCAGCGGTGATCCCCGGAACAATCTCGACATCAATCCCCGCTATTTGACAGGCCTCAATCTCTTCGTGGGCGCGTCCGAATATCATGGGATCGCCGCCCTTGAGGCGCACGACCATGCCTCCAGACTTTGCAGAGGTGATCAGCAAGCGATTGATGAAGGCTTGATCGGTCGAAACGGCACCAGCACGTTTTCCAACCAGTATTTTACGCGCCTGTGGTGCCAAATCCAGCACGTCTTGGCACACCAACGCATCGTGCAGAACAACATCAGCGCCAGCCAGCAACCGAGCCGCTTTCAGCGTCAGGTAATCAACGCTCCCCGGACCAGCCCCAATCAGATAGACTTTTGGCTTCACGCCGCCGCTCGCCGCGCAACGTCGCATAATGGGCGGCTAAAGGGTCTTGCATCAGCATTATGCTGATAGACTTCTGGGAAGTCCTCAAACGCGGCCAAAGCACGGCTGAGCAATTGGCCATCGCGCAAGGCAAAGGCGTCAAATCCGCAGCGGCGCATAAAGAATAATTGATCAATCAGGACATCGCCTACCGCTCTGATTTCCCTGCGCCAATGGAGCCGCGTGCGCAAAAGATTGGCGATAGAGTTCCCCCGCCCATCGCTGAACCGCGGAAAGTCAATGGCGATTAGGCCAATGCCGTCCAAATGGCCCTCCAGTGTCAAAGGGTCCTCATGCGACATGAGAATAAGGCTGACGCCGTCTGCTGTTGCCAATTCTGGATTTGTAGCGCGCGCCAGCCAATCTTGCAGACGAACAAAACTACCCCCCTCCCAATGCGTGATACTAGGCTCGCTCGGCCAAGGCACATTGGGCCTGATCTTGGGGCGACCATCACCTTGCCCAGCATTAACCACAGCCAAATCAGGCTTGGGATTGGATGGTGGCGCAGGCTTAAAGGCCCCGGGGGGCAAGGCGCGCGCGAGATAAGCGCCATCATTGTTAAGTTTAATCAGCTGGCTCATGCAGTTTCCTTGTTAGGTTCAAAGGCTGCGGCATGGAACGCGTCTTTTCCAAGTCGCTCTACAGCGTCGATAAAGGCTTCATTGTCTTGGCGGCGCGCTAGGTAGAAATCGGTCAAGCGTCCGATGATCGGGGCAACATCGTCACGTGGCACGGCTTTGCCAATGATTTGGCCAAGTGCGACTTTAGTGTCCGTGCGACCGCCCAGAAGGATTTGGTAAAACTCTTCATCCTTCTTATCGACACCCAATACGCCAATGTGTCCGACATGATGATGACCACAGGCATTGATACAGCCCGACATTTTGATCGCCAGCGGCCCAATCTCTTCGGCTTTATCATCAAGTTGAGCTTGAATGGCGGCAGCGACCGGAATGCTCTTTGCGTTCGCCAGCGCGCAATAATCCCCGCCAGGGCAGCAAATCAGATCCGTCGCAAGGCCTGCATTGGCGGTTCCAAGACCTTGGGCCTCTAGTGCCTGCCAGAGTGCGAACAGGTCTTTGCGGGCCACATCAGCCAGGATCAGATTTTGCACATGACTGACACGGATTTCGCCAAAACTGAAGCGGTCAGCAAGATCCGCAACCGCGTCCATTTGATCGCTGGATGCATCGCCTGGCGCGACATTGAGTGGCTTGAGGGCGATTGTCACGGCGCTATAGCCAGCCTGCTTATGCCCCGTGACATTATGCTTTACCCAGGCATTGAAGCGGGGATGGGCTAATCTGGCCGGGGCCAAATCTGCATCAGCTTGATCCTGAGAAAAATAAGGTGGTGAACTGAAAAAACGGGACATGGCCGCCAACGCGTCGGCTTCCAGAGTTGAGGGACTGCCTTGAATATGGGAGAATTCCTCATCCACCTCCTGCGCGAATTTTTCAGCGCCAAGCGCCTCAACAAGTATTTTAATGCGCGCTTTGTAGATGTTATCGCGCCGGCCCCAGCGATTATAAGTTCGCAAAATGGCTTCAGTATAAGTCATGATATCGCGCCAGTGCAGCCCGCGCCTAATCGTAACGGCAAGGCGCGGCGTGCGCCCCTGCCCGCCGCCGACTTTCACATCAAGCACAATCTCGCCCGCTTCGTTTTTGAAGAGGTCAAACGCCAGATCATGGACGCCGGTGGCGGCGCGGTCCTCTGTTGCGCCGTTAAAAGCAATCTTGAACTTACGCGGCAGGAAGGCAAACTCTGGATTAAGCGTTGACCATTGACGCATCAGCTCGGCCAAAGGCCTCGGGTCCACGCGCTCATCAGGGGCAATGCCCGCAAAGTGATCCGTTGTGACATTGCGGATGCACGAGCCGCTGGTCTGAATTGCGTGCATTTCAACCTTTGCGAGATCGGCAAGGATTTCGTGCACTTGTTCCAATTTCACCCAATTGAACTGAATGTTCTGCCGCGTTGTAAAATGCCCATAGCCACGATCATAAGTCCGCCCGATTTTGGCCAATTGGCGCAACTGGCCCGACGATAGAAGGCCGTATGGGATCGCCACGCGCAAGAGCGGGGAATGACGTTCTATATAAACGCCGTTTTGGAGGCGCAGAGGCCTAAACTCATCTTCGCTGAGGCTGCCGTCGAGATAGCGCTCCGTCTGATCCGCAAACTGCGTAACCCGCGCGTCAATGATGGCTTGATCGATGTGGTTATAGCGGTACATGCGCGGACCCTGTGCGAGGGTAGGTAGTTGAATGTAACGCGCAAGCGCTTCAAGATGGTCTGGCTGAACACATCTATTAGATAAAGTGATGCAAACGTCTCAATTGGCTTCCTTAGGTGTCTTCACGCATGAGACGCTGCACAAAACCACTGAGCCAAGGCTGGCGCGTGCGGGCCATTCGTTCACTGGCCAATATGGTTTTCAACTGCTCATAAGCGATATCAATGTCTTCATTGACCAGAACATAATCAAAGTTTTCCCAACGACTGATTTCGCCATAAGCGTTGGCCAACCGCTTTTTCACGACATCATCACTGTCTTGGCCGCGGGCAATCAGGCGGCGTTTCAACTCCGCCATATTGGGTGGCAGAATGAATATCTTTACAACATCCTCTGCTGCCGAGGATCGCAATTGGGCTGCACCTTGCCAGTCGACATCAAACATCAGGTCGCGCCCCGATTCCAATATCGCAAAAGCACTTTCGCGCGGGCTGCCATAATAATGATCATGCACCTCCGCCCATTCAAGAAAGCCATCCTGGGCACGATGTGCGCGGAACATATCCTTATCGACAAAGTGATAATGCACCCCGTCTAACTCACCGAGCCGCGGCTGGCGGGTGGTCCATGAAACAGAAAGTGATATCTGGCTGTCCTCGGCAACTAAACGACGCGACAATGTCGTCTTGCCGGCCCCGGAAGGACTGACGACAGCCAGCATCAGGCCACGACGGCGGCGTATTTCCACATTACTCGACATTGGCCGCCTGTTCTTTCAGCTGATCGATAGCCGATTTCAGATCAAGTCCAGCGCGTATCAAGGGCAACGCAGCCGCTTTAGCTGTCAGGGTATTGGATTCGCGATGAAATTCCTGAGCCAAGAACTCAAGCTTGCGGCCAATGTCACCACCTCCGGCCAAAAGCTTGCGCGCTTCAGCGACGTGGGCGGCCAGACGATCCAATTCCTCTCGAACATCGGCCTTCAAAGCCAAGGCTGCGGCTTCTTGCAGCAAGCGCTGTTCATCATGGGGGACCTCGCCCAATAGCTCCCCGGCCCGCTTTTGAACCCTGTCGCGAATCGCGCGCGCCTGATCTTCGCCGGCGGCTTCTGCTACATGTGAGACGGCATCAATCTTGGTGAAAATCTCTCCAAAGAGCTTTCCCAGCATCAAGCCTTCAGCCTTGCGTGACGAACTCAGGGCCTCTAGGGCATCCTCAAGCCCTGCAATGATCGCGGTGTCACGCACGGCCTTGACTTCTTCGGCATCGGCAATCTCGGCGGTCTCGACAACCCCCCGCAGCGACAAAAGACCATCCCAAGATGGCTTGGCGACCGCACCGGAAGCGATAAAGTCTTGGCCTTCTTTGAGATAAAAGTTCAAGACATCCTGATTAATACGCAATTGGGGCGCGCTATTGGCGGGCTCCTTCTTGGCCGACAGGGAAACTTGGATTGATCCTCGCTTAAAGCGCTTGGCACAGGCCTCGCGAATTCGGGTCTCTAAACCATCAAAACCCGGGGGCGTGCGAAACTTGACGTCAAGGTTGCGACCATTGACACTACGGGCTTCCCAGACCCAAGCGACATCGCCGACAATACCCTCACTACGCCCAAACCCAGTCATGCCCGATAATGGCCCGCCAAGCGCCTGACTCATTGACCTGATACTTTGCTGTCAGTCATCTCGGTATTGGCACCGCTTAAATCGGCATTCTCGGCTTCTTGTTTGGCGCGCCACTGTCGCCAGCGTTGAACGTTACGGTTATGCTCAGCATAGGTTTCCGCAAATACGTGCCCGCCACTTCCGTCGGCCACAAAGAAAAGCTCGTTCGTTTTGGGCGGATTTAAAACCGCAGCCAGCGCGGCCTTGCCCGGATTTGCGATTGGTGTCGGCGGCAGAGCATTGATAACATAGGTGTTCCACGGATGGGGATTTTCCAAGTCGGAGCGATAAATCCGACGTCGTAAGGGCGCTCCTTTTGTCAGGCCATAAATGATAGTCGGGTCAGATTGCAGCTTCATGCCTTTGCGCAAACGATTGACAAAAACCGCTGCCACGCGAGGCCTTTCCTCCGCGATGCCGGTTTCCTTTTCGACGATTGAGGCCAAAATCACGGCCTCCGTTTTGGTCCGGATCGGCAGATCGGGAGCGCGGGTGAGCCATAATTCATCGAGGACATCGTCATGGGAGGCCCGCATCCGCTTGATGACATCGGCGCGGGTGTCGCCGCGTTGTATGATGTAAGTGTCAGGGTTGAGTGAACCTTCTGGTGGCGGGTCAGGTAAATCACCCACCAGAATTGGATTGGCTTCTAAGCGAGCGTAAAGCTGTGAAACGCTCCATCCCTCAGGCAGCGTGACGGTGCGCTTAATGCCCTTGCCGCTCGCCAAAATTTTAGCGATGATCCCAGGCGAAGCGCCAGACGGGATTTCATATTCAGCGGGCTTGATCAGGTCGGCGGTTCCCGAAACCTCCGCGGCCAAGCGAAAGGCTAAGCCCGAGTGAATCAGGTCCGCTGTCTTAAGGCGAGTGGTAATCGCGGCTATGCCATCACCGCTTTCGACTACAAAGATCGTGGAATCGCCGACCTTAGCGCGAGGACCCGTGCCAAAAGACCAGAATAGAAACAAGCCCGCGACCAGGAGCGCCATAATGCTGGCTAGGCCGATGCCAAGCCGCACTGTGGTTTTGGCAATTGCCGCCTTTTTATTTCGGAACATAGCGACGGGGTCGGTCACTCAATTGCTCTTAAGACAAGCGCTGCATTGGTGCCGCCAAATCCGAATGAATTGGATAAAGCGGTCTTGATCGGCATGGGTTTCGCTATGAGGGGGACCAAATCGATCTTGGTTTCAACCGAGGGATTATGCAGATTCAGTGTAGCGGGTGCGACATTATTCTTGATCGCCAGCAGCGAAAAAATCGCTTCGACCGATCCTGCGGCTCCCAATAAGTGACCAATGGCTGATTTAGTGGAGGACATCGTCAAGCGCTCACTGGCGTGACCAAACAAGCGCTCGACAGCGCGTAATTCAATCTCCTCGCCCAGCGGCGTCGAGGTGCCATGCGCATTGACATAATCAATCTCATCGACACTTACCCCCGCATCTTTCAGAGCGCAACGCATAGCCCGAAACCCGCCATTACCATCTTCTGATGGGGCGGTAATGTGGTAGGCGTCCCCTGACATGCCATAGCCTGCGATTTCGCCATAAATCTTCGCGCCGCGGGCCTTGGCATGCTGATATTCTTCCAAGACGACAATGCCAGCCCCCTCGCCCAGCACAAAACCGTCCCGGTCCCTGTCATAGGGGCGCGACGCTGAGAGCGGATCATCATTAAAGCCGCTTGATAAAGCGCGCGCGGCCGCAAATCCAGCGATACCCAATTTGCAGATCGCGGCTTCGCACCCCCCCGCTACCATCACATCGGCATCGCCATATTTTATAATGCGCGCCGCGTCGCCAATGGCATGAGCCCCAGTCGCACACGCCGTAACTGCTGAATGATTAGGTCCTTTGAAGCCATATTTGATCGAAACATGGCCGGAGGTCAGATTGATCAAAGCTGACGGCACAAAGAACGGACTGATTTTCCGCTGCCCTTCGCGATCAAGAAGCAGGGCCGTATCCGCGATCGTTGACAAGCCACCAATGCCTGACCCGATCATAACCCCGGTGCGCTCTTGCTTCTCCTCATTGTCAGCAATCCAGCCCGAGTCAGCAATGGCTTCATTAGCTGCGGCGACGCCGTAGAGGATAAACTCATCCACACGGCGACGATCACGTGCCGACATGGCTTGATCAGGATCGAAAGCTCCCTCGACATCTGGGCCACCGCCGCCTCTGCCACTTGTCCAAGGGACTTCGCAGGCATAGCGCACTGAAAGATCAGCGGGGTCAAAAGCGCTAATCGCGCCCGCGCCGGACTTCCCAGCTAACAAAGCATCCCAAACGAAATCGGCCCCGACACCGAGAGGTGTAACGAGGCCGATTCCCGTCACGACAACGCGACGCTGTGTCATATTAACCAACGTTGGCTGAAATGAACTTCACCGCATCACCAACGGTTTGGATCTTCTCAGCGGCATCATCAGGGATTTCCACCCCAAACTCCTCTTCAAACGCCATGACAAGCTCGACTGTGTCGAGGCTGTCAGCGCCCAAGTCGTCAATAAAACTGGCATTTTCAACAACTTTGTCCGCATCAGCGTCCAAATGCTCGATCACGATTTTCTTAACGCGGTCCAAAACGTCAGACATAGGTAGCCCTCGTATCACGCCGAAACAGCTTCGGCCTTGTTATTATTACCGTTTCGCCAGACTGGCCCCCACGGACATCGCTGAGTTAGCATCTTTGTGCGCCCCTAGCTAGGGACTAAACAGCAACTAGATCATCGCCATGCCGCCATTGATATGCAGCGTCTGGCCCGTGACGTAACTGGCTTCATTCGAGCTGAGATAGATAATGGCCGCGGCAATGTCATCGGGCTGGCCGAGGCGGGCTGCAGGGATTTTGGCCGTAATGTCGGATTTTTGGGCATCACTGAGTGCATCCGTCATAGGCGACACAATAAACCCCGGCGCGACGCAATTGGCGGTAATGCCGCGAGACGCGAGTTCAGCGGCGATTGATTTGGTAAAGCCGATCATGCCCGCCTTGGACGCGGCATAATTGGCCTGTCCGGGGTTTCCTGTCACGCCAATCACCGATGTGATCGCAATGATTCTGCCATGACGGCGCTTCATCATGCCCTTACTGGCGGCCCGAGCGAGACGGAAATAAGAGCCTAGATTAATGTCCAAGACCCGTTCAAAATCCTCATCTTTCATGCGCAACAACAAACCATCCTTAGTGATGCCCGCATTGGCGACCAAGATGTCCAAACCGCCCAACGCCTCTTCAGCCCGACCAATTAAGGCATCCGTTTCAGCCGGATTGGACAAATCGCACGCTAAAGTGACGCTACCAGGCAAAGCGCCCGCCAGCTCATCCAGCGCCGCTTGACGGGTGCCCGAAAGCGCTACTTGTGCACCGGCTTTATGGAGTGCACGCGCAATGGCGCCACCTATGCCCCCCGTTGCGCCTGTCACCAGCGCTTTTTTGCCTGTCAGATCAAACATCATCTTCCCTCTTTTGGTTTGAGCTAGACCGCTAACATGACCGCGAAAGCCTCAAGATCTGTGCGCGATGTCAACGAGATGGAGGTGGCATCTGGCGCAATCCGCTTTGACATGCCGGTTAAGACACTGCCAGCACCAATCTCAACAAATTGTTCAACACCGTGACCTGCACACCAAGCAATCGTCTCACGCCAGCGCACGCGCCCGGTAACTTGCTCAACCAACAAATGTGTAATCTCAGCAGGGTCACGTGTCGGTTGGACACTGACATTGCTCAACACCGGGACTTGGGGCACCTTAGGCGGCGTTTTGGACAATGCGGCAGCCATTTCCGATGCTGCTGGGGCCATCAAGGGACAGTGAAATGGCGCTGAGACCGAAAGCGGAATAGCCCGCGCGCCCAGTTCTTTGGCCGCAGCGATGGCGGCATCGACACCTTCTCGTGTGCCGGAGATCACGATATTACCGGCATTATTGTCGTTAGCGACCACACAAACGCCGACTTTGGCCCCCTGCTCGGCTGCCGCTTCGGCTAACGCCAAATCAACTTTGGGACCAATCAAAGACGCCATAGCACCAAGGCCCGGCGCAACCGCACGCTGCATCGCTTGGCCGCGCACCCTTAACAAGCGCGCTGCATCGCCTATTGAAAATGCTCCCGCTGCCGTTAAGGCCGAGTATTCGCCCAGCGAATGGCCTGCCACATAGGCCGCGCGTTCAACGCGGATACCAAATTCAGTGTCCAAAACCGCCATGACGGCCAAGCTAACCGCCATTAAAGCCGGCTGAGCATTTTCAGTCAAAGTTAGTGTTTCAATAGGACCCTCGGCCATCAAAGACGATAGCTTTTGACCCAAAGCCTCATCAACTTGCGCAAAGACATCTCTGGCAGCGCCAAACTCCGCTGCAAGCGCGCTACCCATACCGACGCTTTGACTGCCTTGACCGGGGAATTGGAAAATCAACATCTGGGGCGGTTAGCGCTGTCAGAGCCACTAATCAAGACCGTCTGTGATTTCCGTAGGAAATTGTCTGATTGAAAAATTGAGATAGGCATCTCGAGGTGAGCGCAGTATCTTAGTTAGTCGGTCCTAAGCATCACTTTTAAGCGCCTTAATGACGTGTTCTGCGCAAATTGGATGCAATCAGAAACATTACTTCGTTGTAACCCAGCCTAAAGGCTAGCCTTGACGCGGTATTAAGCATACGTAAACCTCCAGATTATTAGGTAGAGCGCAGCGCTCGGAGGCCCTAATGGCAGCTCGCCCCTTTTTGTTCGCTTTGGTTAGTTCCACGGCTCTGATAACGGCTTTAACCCCGCATACGCCTGCTTTAGCCCAAGCTGGTTCACGCGAGGCCCAAATCGTTGTGGATGCGCAAACGAATGAGATTCTGTATGAAAACAATGCTCAAGCGTCCCGTCGCCCTGCATCAATCACCAAGGTTATGACGCTTTACCTGCTATTTGACGCCCTCAAGCGCGGTAACCTAACATGGGACGACCAAATTACATTCTCGCGCAATGCCGCTAGCCAACCGCCAACAAAGCTCTTCGTAGGGGCTGGCAATTCGATACCGGTGCAAACGGCTGTTGAGGCGCTGATTTTGCGGTCGGCCAATGATGTCGCGACGGCTGTTGCCGAGAAAATCGGCGGCAGCGAAACGAACTTCGCCACCATGATGACCCGAAAGGCCCGCGAACTGGGCATGGCAAACACCACTTTTCGGAATGCGTCGGGGCTGCCTAACGCAACCCAACGTTCAACAGCAGAAGACTTAGCTCGTTTGGCGATCGCCATTCACCGAGATTTTCCCGATCAATACCACTGGTTCGCGGTTCAGGAAATGTCTTGGAATGGCCAAAGGATCACGGGACATAATCATTTATTGGGCAAAGTACCAGGAATGGATGGCCTGAAAACCGGCTACACCGATGCTTCTGGTTTCAACTTAGCTGCAACGACCCAACGCAATGGCCGCCGCGTCGTTACCATTGTTCTTGGCGGTGCCACTCGCTTCCAACGCGATGATCTGGTGGAGGCACTGACCGAGTCCGCATTCACTGAGCTGGGTATAGGGTCAACCCAATTCACCTCAATTTCAACGTCTTATCAAGCCATTTTGGCGGATTCACGTGACGCTGGCGACGCGGCTGCGCTCATTATGGATCTACCTTCTCTCCCCGTGACCCCAACGGGGCGCGCGACATTTGCGATGTCCCGTTCAGGGCGCTACATCAGATTTGATCAAGTCGCGGCACCTGTTATGACGGCACGCCTAACAGGTGGCGCGCCGCACGTGTTAGCGGTTCATGACGATGCGCATCTCAACGAAAAAAGCTCGCCTCAAATTATGTTTGCGGCCACTGAGAAAGCCTCAAGCCGTCTGGCGCCAGTATCAAACCTGGCCATGACAGAGGGCGAAGTGGCTGCGGAAGTTAAAGATCAGGCTCAGCCTCCATCCGAAGCGGTTCCCACACGTCAAATGGCGATGCTTGAGGCTCGCGCTCCCGCCGTGGCCACGATCGTGTCACCCAGGACAGACATTTCTGTTGCGGATACAGATGCAATTATCCCTGGCTCAGTGACCAACAATGTGCAGGAGAAGGCTTCAAATACTGTCTTGGTTGCCAATGCAGCTATGGCGCCGCAGCCCTCAAGCGCGGCAGCATCACCCCCGTCAACGGATCCATTGGCTGAACTGACGCCTGCGCCTCAAACCAGCGAAATTGCGTCTAACCCAATGTCCACCGATTCAACATCTAACCCCAACGTGCCTTCAGACGCGTCAGAAGCGGCCGCTGAAGAAGACACGGAGACAAAGGCGGAGGTCGCGTCGTCGCCGACAGACGCGCAGACGCAAAAACCGCAAACAACCGATCCCGCTCCAGTCCTCATGGCCGAAATTGATGCCGACGCAATCGCCCAAGCGCAACGCCGTCAAGCCGAGGCTAATGCGCGCGAAGCGGCTCGCCTAACAGCAGCGCTTGAGCTTGAAGAAGCCCAACGGGAGGCCGCCCGCACCCAAGCGGCCACCGCCGCGCGTCTATTGGCCGAAGCGCGTGGGGAGCGCCAACAAGTTGAGCTCCGCTCAAAACTCCTAAAAGAAAGACGAGAGCGTGCATTGGCGGCTCGCGAAGAAGTTCGCAGGCAAGCTGAGGTGACGCGGGCTCGCCAAGCGCGAGGCACAGCAATCGTTCAGGTTGGGGCCTTCAAGGACAAAGCAGCAGCGACCGCAGCCATCTCAAAATTCGCCAGCCTTTTCCCATCATTTGCCAAGCACGAAGTCAGCAGCGTGTCGCGCCGTGACGGTGTGTGGTATCGCGCCCGCTTTGGTGGGCTTGGCGACGTCGCCGCGCGTGAGGCATGCCGCTTGGTATTGGGCCGCGGCGGGGCATGTCAAATCGTCGGTGAGTGACGGTGAACCGCGCCTTGTTTGCCGGAGGCCATAAACTGGGCACCCGCAACAACCTGCCCGTTTTGAGCGCGAAAGCTGCATGATGGTGGAGCCGCCTTAGCGGTGTTACGGTCAGGCTTGATCGTTCCAATTTCGGCTTTTTTTGGCGCATCTTGCGTAAAATCTGTAACAGATTTTCGCAAAAACTATGCTCTGATTTAGGGGCTGTTTATCCCGCTTTTTTGATTCAAAAGAGACGGGACAGACCCTAGCAGCTCTTGGGGGGGAAACGAAGCTCAGGTCTTGGGCGCATGTTTGCGTCCGTGCTATTTGCGTTCAAACCGCTGTTGAGCCGTTTCTGTTGATTTTCCGACAGGCTGGAGTGTACCCGCTTTCCCTAAACCAAATGGAGGCATATTGGCATAAACGTTTTCGTAAGTCCCATTTGTTGCTTGGTATGTTTCATGCCAAATACCTACAGACCCGTCTGAGCCTACAGCTTTGTTAAAGGCTTTCCACGCTGGCAAATGTTGAGAATCTTTATTCTTTGCGTAGCTTAACAACTGGTCCTTTGAGCGCCAATATTGAATCAAAACAACATTACGTCCGAGCCACATTTCGTGATGCAAAAAACCAAGTTCTTTATTTGTGTACAATTCTGTGAGCATTTTTGGCATAGCCAAGAAAACGGGTAACCACTTGTGAATGGCCCATATTTTGTTGAAGCGCATCCCAATCAGAAATACCACAAAGTCCCCATCTAGGGTCGCCGTCATTCTTCCTGTTGCCATAATCGTAACCCCCAAGAAATTATAGTTTATACATCAGTTCACGTTCAGACAAGCAAAAGCGCTTTTTGTTGCTCAGACAGTAGCACAGGCCGCATGCGTTCGCTGCTCTCGAGCACGATTGTGTTGTCGATGCAGTCACTCCCCCTCCATCGGGCCCGGTGGTGTGCTGGTGCCGTCATAGACCTCGCGGTTGATGCCCTTGACTTCGTTCACAATGCGCGTCGCGACGCGGCCGAGGAAGGCCATGTCAAAGGGGAAGAAGTCAGCCGTCATGCCGTCTGTGCTGGTGACAGCGCGCAAGGCGCAGACATGGTCATAGGTGCGGTAATCACCCATAACGCCGACGGTTTTGACAGGCAGCAAAACGGCGAATGCCTGCCAGATAACGTTATAAAGGCCACCGGCTTTTAATTCCTCCAGATAGATCGCATCAGCTTTGCGCAATATGTCGGCTTTCTCTTGGGTGATTTCGCCTGGAATCCGAATGGCAAGACCGGGTCCCGGAAAAGGATGACGCCCGACAAAGGCTTCATCAAGGCCAAGCTCACGGCCCAAAGCCCGTACTTCGTCTTTGAACAAGTCCCGCAAGGGCTCCACGAGCTTTAAATTCATCCGCTCTGGCAGACCACCAACATTATGGTGGCTTTTGATTGTCACGGATGGCCCGCCATCAAAGGATACGCTCTCAATCACATCAGGATAAAGCGTGCCTTGCGCCAGAAAACTCGCCCCGCCAACAGACTTGGCTTTTTCCTCAAACACATCGATGAAGAGCTTGCCAATGGTTTTGCGTTTTGTTTCGGGATCGGTGACACCGGCCAAGGCGGACATAAAGCGCGCACTCTCATCGGCGTGGATCAGCGGGATATGATAGTGATCGCGGAACAGGCTGACCACTTGATCACTTTCGCCAGCCCGCATCAGGCCATGATCGACGTAGACGCAGGTCAGCTGATCGCCGACTGCCTGATGGATCAAAACTGCGGCAACCGTGCTATCAACCCCACCCGACAGACCACAAATCACTTTGCCATCGCCGACTTGCGCTTTAATGCGCGCAATAGCTTCGTCTTTAAAGGCCGCCATGGTCCAATCACCCGAAAGGCCCGCAATCTTGCGGACAAAATTGGTTATGAGCTTGGCCCCATCGGGGGTGTGGACGACTTCAGGATGGAACATCACAGTGTAAAAGCGGCGATCTTCATCGCTAGCGACGGCAAAGGGCGCATTCTCGCTGATGGCCTTGACGCTGAACCCCTCTGGCAATTTCGTGACCCGGTCGCCATGGCTCATCCACACGCGATAGCGCTCACCCATGTGCCAGATGCCCTCAAAAAGAGCCGAGGGCTGCGTGACGAAGATTTCCGCGCGGCCAAACTCAGCAGCATGGCCGCTTTCGACGCTGCCACATAATTGAAGGGCCAGGGTTTGTTGCCCTTAGCAAATTCCCAAAACAGGCACACCAAGCTCAAACACGCTTTGTGGTGCGCGTGGGCTACCCGTATCGCCCACACTGGCGGGCCCGCCTGAGAGAATGATGGCCTTGGGATTAAAGCCGCGATCCAACACGGCCTGGGCTTTGTTATAGGGATGCACTTCACAATAGACGCCGGCTTCGCGCACGCGCCTCGCGATCAATTGCGTTACTTGGCTGCCAAAATCGATGATGAGAATATGTTCATGGGAAGCGCTTGTCATCGTGGCTTGTTAGCCCGCGAGGGTGCAAGAAGGAAGGGCCGAGGTGCAAGCCAACCTTCCAGCCTCGCATATTGAGGTACGGCAAAGTGCCCACTATAAAAAGCCTGACAAACTGGAGCCATCAATGTCGCTTTCCGCCATTCCGCCTGTGTCCATGACGCGCTATGATAGCGATTTTGAGGCTTTTGCCCAAGAGCTCGGCACGTGGTTTGAGCGTTATGGTTTTGCCGTTGTCGCCGATCATGGCGTCAATCAAGTTGTTATTGATGAGGCATTACAAGCCTCAAGAGATTTTTTCGCTTTGTCCTCGGAGGTCAAGGGGTCCTACCATGTGCCAAAGGGCGGGGGCCAGCGCGGCTATACGGCTTTTGGTGTCGAGACGGCCAAGGATCATACAGTGGCTGATCTCAAAGAGTTTTGGCACACCGGCCGTGAGCTGTCACAAGGCCATCGAAATCATGCCTTGATGCCGCCCAATGTCGCAATGGCTGCGATACCAGGATTTGATGAGAAACAAAAAGCGCTGTTTGACGCGATGGATGACCTTGGCAGGCGGGTTTTGCGCGCAATTGCTAGCTATCTGGGCCTGCATCCCGAATTTTTTGATCCCAAAGTCGCGGATGGGAATTCCATTCTCCGTATCCTGCATTATCCGGCCATCGCAGATTCGGTGACGCCAGGCGCCATTAGGGCTGGCGCACATACCGACATTAATGTGATTACGTTATTGCTTGGCAGCGAAGAACCGGGCCTGCAATTGCAGGATCGAACCGGGCAATGGCTGTCCATTACCCCGCCCAAAGGTTGCGTCGTCATCAATATTGGCGACATGCTGTCACGCATGACCAATGATCGTTTGCCCTCCACCCCGCACAGGGTGGTAAATCCCGATCAGACGCGCGCCCGTTTTGCCCGTTATTCGACGCCGTTCTTCTTGCATTTTGCGCCCGATGTGGTGGTCGAGACCATGGAATGGGGGGGGGCGCCGAAATATGAACCCATCACAGCGCAGGCTTTTTTGGAACAGCGCTTGTCTGAAATCAAACTCACCTAATTGGGCAAGAAGAAGTTCTGGTTATATTTGCCTTCGGCTTTGGCATAGTGGCTGCGGATGAGCGGCCAGTCGGCTTCAAAATCCCCTGAGGGCTTTAGCCAACCACTGATGGTTACGATTTTGGTCTTGAAGTCTAATACTGAAAAAACGATGGGAACCTTGGCGGCATGTGCGATTAAGTAAAAGCCTTTCTTCCACTCTTCGGCGCGGGTTCGGGTGCCTTCAGGTGCAATAGCCAAGATCATCTCCTCGGCGCGTGTAATAGCTTCAGATACAGAGCCCACTAAACCATTGCGGGCCCCACGGTCGACCGGCACGACGCCCAAGGCCCGCATCAAGCCACCAAACGGCCCTGCCGCGAGACTTTTTTTGCCCATCCAATTCAGTTTGATGCGATACGCCCCTGCCGTCGCCAACATAAGCAAGGCATCCCAGTTTGAGGTGTGGGGGGCCGCCAACAGAATAACTTTAGGAAATTGGGGCCAGTCTCCGCGCATTTTCCAGCCAACAAGGAACATATAGAGGCGGCAAAACCAGGCTGAGACTTCCGGAAAGACGCCCCGATAGGGCGCAGACTTTGCGCTTGTACCGTGCCAGACGAAGTGAGTTTGATCTTGGTCTGACATGGGCCATGTTTCCATAAAGGTAAAGAATCAGATCGAGCGCTAGATTTGCCCGTTCCACTCGCCATAGGACAAGACACCCTCGTTTGAATAGAGGCGCGGTGCCTCTTTGCAGATTTTCCACCATTCATTGACTTTCCCACAGGATTGGCCCACACCAACTTTAGGAGCCAACCATCCAAGGGGGTGCTTGGTAAGTCGCGCCACATTCGGCGCCGCGCCGATTGACTTAGCGAGACTTTATACATGACTGACGAGACCGGGACCAATATGTCTGGCCCGATTACCCAGACGCCCGACGGCGTCACTTTTGCCGAACTTGGGCTGTCGCCCCCGCTTCTAAGCGCCATAGCCGACACGGGCTATACCGTACCAACGCCGATCCAATGGAAAGCCATTCCCGAAGTTATAGCTGGGCGCGACGTGCTGGGGATTACCCAAACCGGTACCGGCAAAACCGCCGCCTTTGTTCTACCGATGATCGAGCGCCTGTCACAAGGCCGCCCACGCGCCCGCATGCCGCGGACCTTGATCTTAGAACCCACACGCGAATTAGCCGATCAAGTCGCTGAGAACTTTCGCAAATATGGCAAAAATCACAAGCTGACCATGGCTCTCCTGATTGGTGGGGTATCGTTTGGCGATCAAGACGCGCTTCTGAGCAAAGGTGTCGATGTATTGATTGCGACGCCGGGCCGTCTTCTCGACCATTTTGAGCGGGGAAAATTACTGCTCACCGGTGTCAATATGCTGGTCATCGATGAGGCTGACCGGATGCTCGATATGGGCTTTATTCCCGATATTGAGCGCATTGTTAAACTGACGCCTTTCACGCGCCAAACTTTGTTCTTCTCAGCGACCATGCCCAATGAAATCAAACGTTTGACTGAGCAATTCCTTCAAGCCCCAGCGCGCATCGAGGTGGCGCGGCAAAGTCAAGCGGCCGCGACCATTACCCAGCGTTTGATCAAAAGCGTGTCGTCGGACCCCAAGACCAAGCGAGCTGTGCTGCGTGCGGCGATTACCGCAGCCCTGCCCCGCATGAAAAACGGCATTGTGTTTTGCAACCGCAAGACAGACGTTGATATCGTTGCCAAGTCTCTAAAAGTTTATGGCTTTGACGCCGCGCCTATCCATGGCGATCTGCAGCAAAGCATGCGAACAGCCACATTGGAGCGCTTCCGCAATAATGAGCTTCAGATTCTCGTCGCCTCTGATGTTGCCGCGCGTGGGCTGGATATCCCGGACGTCAGCCACGTCTTTAACTTCGACGTTCCCCGCCACGCTGAAGACTATGTCCACCGGATTGGCCGCACAGGGCGGGCGGGGCGTTTGGGCGAAGCCTTTATGATTGTCAGCAGTGCGGATACCAAATCGCTCGATGCCGTTCAGGCGCTGATCAAGACGCAAATCGACTACGCCACAATTGCGGGCGTTCCAGACGAGAAAGTTCAAGATGATCGCCCCCAACGCGCATCTGCCGGTGCTTCTGAAACTGGCCGCGGCAGCAGACCCCGCCGGACACGTACGGCTCCTAAAGCTGATATGGTTGAGGATGTACCCCCAGTTGGCGATGGCAGTGACTTAGCCGCACCAGAGATAGACGCTGCATCGTCGGCTTCAATCGCCCCTGCCCCGCGTCGCGAGCGTGGCGGTCGCGGACGACGACGCCCTGTTACGACTCCCAATATTGATCCATTGGCGATCATCGATTTGGGCGATAATGAGCTGACACAAGAAGCCAGTAGCTTTGATGCAACGCCTCACGATGAGCGCCCACGCGCCGTTCGCGCGTCACGCGACCGGACAGAACGGGCATCAAGACCTGATCAACGCAGTGAGCGAGGTCGCAACCGCCAGGACCGAACCGACCACGATCCAGTTGTTCTGGCATTTGGCGACGACGTCCCCGCCTTCATGCGCATTCCCACTGTGAATCGGCCCTAAGGCCTTGGCCGCGTCTCTTTGACACGTGCGGGCCGACCTTGCACCCAAATCCGGCCTGTGCCAAAGAAGGCCATGATGCGAACAATTCTTAAGAGCAAGTGTGGTATCGCAGGGCTCTGCGTTCTAAGCCTGCTCGGCTGCAGCCCAGAACCCAAAAGCCAAAGCCAAATCGGAAGCGCAGGCGAGATAAACCTTTATTCTGCCCGCCATTACGATGCTGATGAACAGCTTTATGATTTGTTTGAGAAGCAGACAAATATCGCCATTAATCGTATCGATATGAAAGGCGATTTGTTGCTGGAGCGCCTGAAAGCTGAGGGTGATCAAAGCCCAGCAGATGTTGTTTTGCTTGTGGATGCCGGTAACTTCTATCGGGCAGAGCAAGCTGGCCTATTTCAACCCATCAACTCGCCTATTCTCAATGCTGCCATTCCTAAGCCTTTGCATGGTGGGCAAGACATGTGGTTTGGGTTTGCCAAACGCGCCCGTGTGATTGCTTACGACAAGACGCAAGTTACGCCGGCGCAGGTTGCCAATTATGAAGATTTGGCGGCACCCGCTCTACGCGGCAAAATTTGTGTTCGCTCGTCAAGCAATATTTATAATCTGTCCCTCATGGCTTCCTTAATCGATCTATGGGGTGCACCGAAAGCTCAGAATTGGGCCAAAGGTGTCGTGGCCAATTTTGCGCGCGCACCAGAAGGCGCTGATACTGACCAAATCAAGGCTATTGCCGAGGGCAAATGCGCGGTCGCGCTTGTTAATCATTATTATGCCGTTCGCATGCAGCGCTCGTCCGACCCTCAAGAAAAAGCCGCGGCCCAGAAGGTCAGTCTATCGTTTCCAGATCAGGCGACCAGTGGCACACATGTCAACATTTCAGGTGGCGCTTTGGCGGCCCATGCACCCAACAAAGCCAATGCCGTCAAGTTTCTGGAGTTTTTGGCCAGTCCAGAGGCGCAAACCATTTTGGCCAAAGCCAATGATGAGTTTCCAGTGGTTGCAGGAAGCAAGACCGATAATCCCGAATTGACCGCGTTGGAAGGCTTCAAGGAAGCGAAGACCCCTATGGCGGCCTTAGGCAATAATCAGGCACAAGCGCAAAAAATCTATGATCTTGCAGGCTGGAAGTGACCTTTGCTGCCCAAAGCCTAACCTCTGACCACGAGAACAAAGTCGGCAAGCGTGTTTCTAAGCGCTTTGAGGTCGGCGCGGCTGCTTGGCCGTTAGCCTTGGTGCTTATCCCGGCTCTGCCTATAATCTTCACGATAATCGCTGCACTTCGGCCAAGCCCCAGCTTTTCCCATATGGCCGATGTGCTGTTGACAGACATGGTCCTGACAACACTGTTTTTGGTAGGCGTTTCGGCGACGCTAGCGACAATCCTGGGCACCGGCTTAGCATGGCTGGTTACCGCCTACGCATTTAAAGGGCGCAGCGTCTTGGTCTGGGCTTTGGCATTGCCCTTGGCGATTCCCGCTTATGTGAGTGCCTATGCTTGGGGCGATTTTCTGGGTGTGCGGGGATTTGGCGTGGCTGTTTTGGTCTATGTGAGCACACTTTACCCTTATGTGTATCTGGCCGCGCGGGCGGCCTTTGAAGCCCAGTCCGTCTGCGCGTTAGAGGCTTCGCGCATGCTAGGTGCGGGGGCTTGGCGTCGCTTTATGACAATCGCTTTGCCGATGGCACGTGCGGCGATCGTGGCGGGTGCCGCTTTGGCGGCGCTGGAGATGGCGTCAGATTATGGTGCAGCGGATCATCTGGGTGTGCAAACCCTGACGATTGGTGTTTTCAAAGCCTGGTTTTCGATGGGCGACATAGCCGGGGCGGCGCGATTGTCCTTGGTCTTGCTGGTAGGCGTCCTGGCTTTGGTTTGGATTGAGCGGCACTGGCGTCGGGGCATAGTTGCGGGCGGATCCTCGCGATGGCGCACACCGAGCCGTTTTAGGCTCCAGGGGACTAAGGGTCTATGCGCGTGGGCCGTTTGCGTGGGGGTCTTTTGTGTCGCGTTCATCATCCCAATCGGGCATTTAATCGGCCTTGGATTTAGGGATGGCGCACCGGGTCGCCAGCTGACGCAGCCCCTGTTAGCGACCGCTTTTTTGTGCGTTATAGGTGCCTGTCTAACCCTCGTGATTGCAGCCATATCGGCTTTCGTCGCGCGGTCCAGTCAACAAGCAGGCCAAGTGGTACGGACCGCCGCCTTGGCAGGCTATGCCACGCCAGGGGCTGTCACGGCCCTAGGCATTTTGGCCGCCTTAGCATCTATCGGACATGGTGCCGCAGCGGCTCTGGCTGGTCCTGTCGCTATATTGGGCCTGTGTTTTGCTTATTGCGCCCGCTTTACCGCAGCTGGATTAGAGCCCTTGTCGGCCGGCCTAGAAAAGTCGACGCGCTCAATGCGGGAAGCGGCGAGCACGATGGGCAGTCCGCCCTTTAAGCGCTTTTTGAGGCTAGAGGCCCCCTTGGCCGCGCCTTCGGCCTTTGCAGCGGCTTTAATCGTGGCTGTTGAAATCGCCAAAGAATTACCAGCGACGACCATATTGCGACCCTTCGGCCTCGATACACTGGCACTACGCGCGCATAATTATGCCGCTGATGAGCGCCTTGGTGCAGCGGCGTGGCCAGCACTTGCGATTGTTGCCCTCGCCCTCATTCCAACGCTGATTTTCTCGCAAGGTCTATCAAAGTCGCGGGCAGGCCAGATATGAGTGACAAGCGTCTAGAAGCCCGTGGCATAAGTCGCGCATTTGACCGCCTCAAGGCCGTCGACGACGTCTCGCTGTCAATCGAGGCCGGTCAGATTGTCGCACTTCTGGGCCGTTCAGGGTCGGGAAAAAGTACATTATTGCGCCTGTTTGCTGGGCTTGAAGGCCTTGACGCTGGCGAGATATGGGCGAATGGCCAATTGGTTTCATCCAACCGCTTTAGCGTCCCGCCAGAACAACGAAGCCTTGGCATGGTGTTTCAGGATTATGCGCTGTTTCCCCATCTCAGTGCGCTTGGCAATGTGGGGTTTGGCCTAGAGGCGCTTGGCAAAACCAAAGCGCGCGAACTAGCGATGGAATGGTTGGGTAAAGTCGGACTAACGGACCGGGCGACCTATTACCCTCACCAATTGTCGGGTGGGGAACAACAACGTGTCGCGCTGGCCCGAGCGCTCGCACCCGGACCGCGCGCCGTTTTGATGGATGAACCCTTCAGCGGACTTGACCTGCATTTGCGCGTGGACCTCCAACGCACCATGTTGGCAGCCTTAAGAGAAGCGGGCGTCGCGGCATTGATCGTCAGCCATGATACTGAAGAAGCGCTGGGGATTGCTGACCAGGTCGCCATCATGGACCAAGGACGCATCATTCAGGCTGGCGCGCCGCGCGATGTTTATCATAATCCCGTCTCACTGGAGGCAGCGCGCGCTTTGGGCCCGGTGTGGTCTGTGGCGGCGCAGGCACTCAACGGCCAAGTTGAGACGGCATTTGGCACATTTCAGTCGCCGAATACGGGGCCAATGGTGATGGCTGCACGACCCGAAACCACGCACATCATCCCCTCTAACGACGGATTCTATCGGGTCATAGACAATCGCGGGGTGGGTCGGTTTGTGACCACAACCCTTGAAGGCCCTAAAGACTCTCTGGATTTCATACAGGCGCGCGTTGAGGCTGATATGGCGTCGCCTGTTGGAACCAAGG
>JBEINE010000247.1:0-3219 GCA_040378245.1 Hyphomonadaceae bacterium
CCAGCGCGTCCAAGATCAAAACCGTGCGCCAGAGCGCGTCTGGTGCTTTTAGAACCAAGTCGCGCGTCCAAGTATCTGATTTAGGGTCTGTTTATCCCGCTTTTTTGAGTCAAAAAAGACGGGACAGACCCTAGCCAGTGTCCCGCTTTGATTGAACGCGGAGCTATCGTCAGAATTATGTGTCGAGAGGGCTTTTGGTGAACCATAATGGGCACCAAAACCTGTCCTAAGCGAAAAAACAGCAAGCTTGCGTAAATCATCGCGTTTTTGATGTCGCGCCGTCGCACTGTGCTCTAATTCCCGAAGCGCTCACCAAAATCTATCCCCCATCGGGTGCCCAATTGTAAGCTGGAAGCATCTCACCAAGGCCCTCTAGTGAAAGCCCAGCCATGACCGATCAAACCGCCAATCTGACTTTGCCCTATATTCTGGCCTCACAAAACGACAAGCATGTCAGCTTTAATGCCGCTATGGATGTCCTTGATAGCGTCACGCAATTGATTGTCGCGTCGCGCACCCTTGCCGCGCCGCCCGCCAGCCCCGCCATCGGGACGAGCTGGATCATTGCGACCTCGCCCACAGGTGATTGGGCCGGACGCGGCCAGCAGATTGCGACATGGCTGGCCAGTGGTTGGCAGTTTTTGGCTCCTAAACCGGGCTGGCGGGCTTGGGTCGCGCCAGAAAATCTGGAAGTCGTGTTTTCCGGCGGCGTTTGGGTCGTATCGGTTGGTCAGGGCCAAGTGACCAAGCTCGGCATCAAAACCCCAGCTGACGCGACAAATGTTCTGGCCGTATCAGGGCCTGCGGTCTTATTCACGGCTGAGGCCAGCAATCACAGCGTTAAGATCAACAAAGCCAGTACCAGCGCATCGGGCACTTTGAGTTTCCAAACCGCTTATTCCACACGCGCCGAGATTGGTCTGGCGGGTAATGACAAACTGACATTCAAGATCAGTGCCAATGGCAGCTCGTTTAGCGATGCCATGGTGATCGACCAAACCAATGGAGCGGTGGGAATCGGGACGGGATCGCCAAGTTGCGCGCTTCATGTCAGTGGGCCGGTTCGCGTCGGCCAATATGCCAAAGCCAGCCTGCCTTCCGCCGCAACCACAGGCGCTGGAGCTACCATTTATGTGACCGACGAAGTTGGAGGTGCTGTGCTCGCCTTCAGTGACGGTACCGCGTGGCGACGCGTCACTGACCGAGCGGTGGTGGCTTAGGAAGAGGAGTGCCACCCATCGGCCATAGCTTTGATGCTACTTAGCCTCGACCGAGGTGCGGCGATCGTGCTAACGCCCCACCTCTTATGCGCCTGACTCAAGAACGTCTTTCACGTGTCCTCGACCGCTTTGACGAAATCGAAGCACGTTTGTCTGTGTGCTCCGATGGCGGCGAGATCATGCGCCTCTCCAAGGAGCGCGCCACTATGACCGCCGTGGTTGAGGCGATCCGTGCCATTGAAAAAGCGCGAGCCGAGCAGGCCGAGCTTGAGCAGATGATCCTCGATTTGCCCAGCGGTGACGAAATGGCCGCGGTAGCACAGAGCGAACTTGAAGTGTTGCGAGAGACAATACCGGCAATGGAGCAAGAGCTTCAGATTTTGCTTTTGCCGCGTGACGCCGATGATGAAGCCAATGTTATCCTCGAAGTGCGCGCGGGCACTGGGGGCGACGAGGCGTCTTTGTTCGCGGGTGACCTTTTCCGCATGTATCAGCGCTATGCGTCGGCGCGGGGCTGGAAAGTTGAGATTGAGAGCATTTCTGAAGGCGAGATGGGTGGCTATAAGGAAATTATCGCCTCTGTCACCGGCGACGGCGCATTTGGGCGCTTAAAGTTTGAAAGCGGCGTCCATCGAGTTCAGCGCGTGCCGGTCACAGAAGCTGGCGGTCGTATCCATACCTCCGCCGCCACCATAGCGGTTCTGCCGGCGCGCGAAGATGTTGAAATTGAAGTTCATGAGAAGGACATTCGCATCGACACCTACCGATCCTCAGGGGCGGGCGGGCAACACGTCAATAAAACCGATTCGGCGGTCAGACTGACGCATTTTCCAAGCGGGATCGTCGTGACGTCATCGGAAAAATCGCAGCATCAAAACCGCGCCAATGCGATGCGGGTCTTGAAAATCAGGCTTTATGAGAAGGAGCGCGAGGCCAAGGCCGCTGAACGTTCTGGCATGCGCTCGGCTCAAGTGGGGTCCGGTGATCGCTCAGAGCGCATTCGGACCTATAATTTTCCTCAAGGCCGGGTTACCGACCATCGCATCAATCTGACTTTGTATAAGCTGGATGCCCTGTTGGAAGGCGATGGTCTCGATGAAATGATCGATGCCCTGATGGCCGACGATACCGCCCGCAGGCTGGCCGAAGCTGAGGATTGACCCTATCCCTTGTCCCCGTATTTGACCGAGCAGCCATAGGCCGCAGTCGCCTGAACCGCCGGATTTTTGCCTTGCTTGATCGCGGATACGGCCTCCAGCACATAATTGCGCGTCGGGGTACCAGCGGGCACAACAGCGCGGGGTTGATCGTCAATTGCGCCTGCATAAGCAATCGTGCCGCTTGTGTTGATCACAAACATATGCGGCGTTGTGCGCGCGCCAAATGCGCGGCCAACAAGGCCCTTGGGATCGAGGATTTTGGCACTGGGGGTGGAGTTTTTCAGGGCGGTGAAATAATCGACGCCACGTCCATCGAGGTAGCCTTGCTGGCCGGGCGCTGAGGAGAGCACTGTGATCCAAACGGCGCCTTGACCCATGGCCTCGCGCTGCGTGCGTTGCATGGTACCGCCATTATAATGACGGGCGACATAGGGGCATTCAAAATTGACCCATTCCAACACAATATTCTGACCCCGCAGACTTGATAAAGTCAGCGTCGTACCGTCGGTTTTCGTCATCACGACATTGGGTGCGCTCTGACCGGGGCTTGGTGGCACGCCCTTGGTCTTGGGATGGGAATTGGGCTCTGACGGCGCGAAACGCCCAGTAGCCTGCGACCCATAAGCGGGAAGCAATAGGGCGGCGCAAACGCCAAGGCTCAAGAGAAGTGACTTAGACCTCATGGCGCGCAACTCCCCTTCTTATGATCAAAAATCAGTCCAAGGCCTTCAACACAATATCCGCGGTCAAGATTTGCGGCAAGATTTCAGGCTCCCTCAAATCCGGTTTATACACCAAATAAAGGGGGACCCCAACGCGACCATGACGCGCGAGCGCCG
>JBEINE010000203.1:0-4744 GCA_040378245.1 Hyphomonadaceae bacterium
AAGCGCGTCTGGTTCTTTTAGAACCAGGTTGCGCGTCTAGCTATTAGATGAAGCGCGTCTGGTTCTTTTAGAACCAGGTTGCGCGTCTAGTTCTCTGATTTAGGGCCTGTTTATCCCGCTTTTTGATTCAAGAAAGGCGGGACAGACCCTGAGGATAATCTATCGCAAGACCATCATATCGGGTGGCAGTAACACGGTATCGATGGAATGGATCAGCCCATTGCTGGCTTCAATATCGGCTTGAATGACCCGAGCATTATTGACCATAACGCCGTTACGCCCATCGATGAACACGCTAGAACCTTCAACTGTTGGGCTGGTCATGGTTTTGCCCATCAGGCCAGAAGACGGTGCTCGACCACTGAAAACGTGATACGTGAGAACTTGGCGCAATACGGCACGATTTTCAGGCTTTAACAGGCGCTGCAAGGTCGCTGGTGCCAATTTATCAAATGCGGCGTCAGTTGGCGCAAACAAAGTGATAGGGCCGGGGCCAGACAAAGTCGCTTCCAAATCAGCGGCGCGGACGGCGATCAACAATGTATTGAACTGCCCCGTATTCGCCGCGACCGATGGAATACTGCCAAGCGTTGCTGGCCTTGGCATGGACGGCATAGCCATTGGCTGGGCCGCTGGTGCGGCTGGGGCGGCGGCCGGTGCTGCGACCGTTACTGAAGCGGGTTCAGGGAGGATAACGCGTGTGGTCGAGCAGGCCACGGAACCCAAAAGGGCGATACATAGAACAGGCATAGCCGATAATTTTACGACAGAATCATTGAGTTTCATGGGATAAATCCTTTTCGGACTAGCATATATTGCTGTCCCACGAGGTAACGCGACAGCGCCCCATTCGTTCCCCTAATCAAACCGTTAAACAAGTCTATCTAGAAGTTGTGGGATATCTAACAAAGCAAATGCAACTGAAGTGTCTGAAACACCATATGGCAGCAAAATCTTATTCTTATTCCGCAGTGCACCACATGAATACACGACATTAGGCACGTAACCATTTCGACCCGCATCCGTGGGGGTCAGTATAGGTTCGGCAGAGCGCCCCAGCACTTTGCGCGGATCATTCTTATCGAGCAGCATCGCGCCAATCGCATATTTGCGCATGGCACCAACCCCGTGCGTTACGACAAGAAAGCCTTCGTCCAATTCAATCGGCGATCCGCAATTGCCGGTTTGGACCAAGTCCCACAAATACATAGGGATAGCAAACTTCTCCCCGACATCCCAATCTAACAAGTTATCAGACTGCAAGAAAAATTGGCTCTCACCATCATGGCGGCCCAACATGGCATAAGATCCATTTATCTTTCGCGGGAACAGAGCCATGCCTTTTGAGGCGACACCCGTGCCCGTCATCGGACGCAACATGAAGTTCGTAAAGTCGGTGGTGGTGAAGAGCTCTGAACGGACGTCATTACCTGAATAGGCTGTGTAGGTACCGTGGTAAGTGGTGGTGGCGTCCTCATCGACAAATGCCACCATGCGTAAATCCTCAAGGCCATGGCGTTGGGACGCTGTCACAGGAAAAATCACAGCGGCGGAAATCGGCACTGTTGGCGGGCGGACAATGTTGACGCAGCCTGAGGCATCGGGACCAGTCGCCCCGGCTGCGAAAGTCGGGCCCGAGTTGGGCCAGATGTGAAGATGGTTTTCGCGCGTCAATATGCCTTCGCGAAATGAAATCGACGAAATATGCCCCTCGCCCATGTTGCGCAGCGACAAGATAAATCGCAAGTCGCCATCGCGAAGTCCTGTTTGATCGGGATGAGCAACGATTGAGGGATTCGTGACGGCCGCGGTACAATAAGCATATTCGAGACAGAAATAGGCGCCTATCAGTTCCTTGTGGACGACACTCAGTAAAGAACAATCTGATCCGATAGCCGCGCAAATAAGCAAGTTACGTTCAAGGAACAGCGCCTTTGTCTCCCAGTGGCGACCTTCAAAATCGGCATTTATACTGGCGAGTTCACGCACACAGGACGCATAATCAAGCGACACGACGGCTTCAAATATGCGCTTGGCCCGGCTGATTTGAACGGGATGAAGGTCTCTAGGTTCAGGGGCTATATGAAAGGGTCGGATAACAACCCGCGATGCGTCAGGTTCGAGCTGTGGTTCCAATAGTTCGATCATGAACCCAGTACGGCAAGTCGCGTCCCCTTTTGCCGCTCGCTATCGCGTGCATAAGTCATGGCGGCATTAGCCATTTGAAGAGCGAGGATCGATTCCCCGCCTTGGTTGCGGTTCACGCCATTGGGCGTCAATCCGTCAAAACATCCCCCCCGACCATCGCTTAACGAGAGGCCTTGGTCGTTTTCCCCATAGAACCACGCTTGCGCTGACGTCGCCATAGTCATCCATTTCGCGTGTCTGGTGGCACCAAAGGCTGCAAGAGCGGCATCAACCGTCGCGCATGCTTCAATGGGTTGTTGATCCGATAAGGTCGGGGGCGCATAGGGTGCGGGCGAAGTTGTGCTACCAACCGCCCTAAAGTGACCGCCGGGAGCCGTTTGAACAGCGCCAAGCCAAGCCAAGCTATCAAGCCCACCAGTGATCCAGTCAGCTCTGCGGGCAATGTCGCCCGCCACGATCAGCGCATGGGGAATTCGCGCATTATCATAAGAGACCGCCGGTTCAAACCACGTCCATTTCGGGTGACTATGGGTTTTGAGACGCGCCATGAGATTCTCTGCAGAGGCGGTCAAGATGGTCATCGCGCCATGATCGTCGCATGCCGCTTTGACAAAAGCGCTTGCGCCTAAAATGTTGAAGCACCGGGCACGCAGCGATGTCAGCTCACCCATCGCGGCACCAACTTGCTTGGCCATTTCGCTCGCCCACAGTCGCATATCAGGATCCGTGGCATAGAGGGCTGTGTCGCCCAATGCCCAATAGGCGCGCCCATTGCTGTCTTCAGAGCCAACCGCTTCAAGCCAGCGGCGATCATAACCCATGAAGTTGCGAAACCGCTTGGTGTCTGGGTTCCACGCATGCTGAACAAAGGCTGCAAATGTGCGCTCCAGATGGTCAATATGGCCCCCTGACGCGCCAAGCCTGCGAAGGCGCTGGATCAAAATCAGACCACGGACATTGTCGTCAATACAATAGCCGTGCGCACGATGGGTCACGCCATAGGAACTGTGCTGATGGATGCCGCACGAATCTGTTGCCCGCATGACCGCATCTAAGCGAGGGTGGGTGTCAGTGATGATTTGGGGGGACGGGCTTGGCCTCTCCTCACCCATCGCCAAGGCGGCCTCGAAAACCTCAACATAGCGTTCTGCCGAGCGCGCCCAAATTGTCTGCCGACCGCGTTGATAGGCAATGTCGCCTGCCCTTTTCAGTTTTGCGGGATCCTTGAGCAAAGTGATGATGGCGCGCGCGAAACCCCCGACATCGCCAAAATCAACCAAGGCGCCTGAAGTCTCGTCGACAACCTCTTTGGCGTGCCAGTAGGGCGTCGATACCACGGGTTTGCCCAGCGCAATGGCATAGGCCAATGTGCCCGACGTGACTTGGGCTGCATTCATATAAGGGGTCACATAAATGTCGGCCGCCCCCAAATATTGCAACAGTAAGGGGAAATCGACGAAGGCATCAACAAAGCGGACATGATCAGCCACGCCTAAACGCCGGCTTTGCTGGATTAAAGTCTCACGATAATTCTCTCCCTCACGCTTTCTAAGAAGAGGGTGGGTCGCGCCCAAAATCACGTAGATGGCATTTGGGTCAGCTTTAACGATCGCTGGCATGGCGGCAATCATGGTCTCAAGGCCTTTGCCAGGGGACAGCAAGCCAAAAGTCAGCAAAACGTCATGAGGCCATAAATCCAACTGAGCCTTGCAGCCACTGGACGGGATTTGCTCGCAATCGGGCGCGCCATGGGGGCAAATGCTAATGAAAGCTGGGTCCGCGCCATATGTATCAACCAGAAGGTCAAAACCCTTTTGGGACATGACAATCACGGACGCGCTTGTGCGAAGGATTGCGGAAACAACAATGCGTTGGCCCAGTGTCGGCTCTTCAATGACTGTGTGCATGGTCACCACGCAGGGACAGGTTAGAGCCGACATAAAGTCGAGAATGTAAGCGCCGTCTGTGCCACCAAAAATCCCAAATTCATGCTGGACCGAGACAATATCGACGCCCAGATGATTGAGACGGGAGGCGGCGAGCTTATAGTCTATCAACTCGTTTTGGCGGATACCAAACAAAGCCGTTTCCCGATCAAACGGATGCTCGTCATCGACAATCCCTACTAAGTCACATTGCCAGCCCGCCACCGCATTCAAAGAGCTTTGAACATCGGCCGTGAAAGTCGCGATCCCACAGCGGCGTGGCGGCAAAGTGCCAACCAAAGCCACACGCTTTTCGGGATTGATCTGGACTTGTGGCAAAAAATAGCGCGCAGCCAGATTGGAAAGGGCTGGTGGGCCATACTGAGGGGCGAGGCTCATATCATATCCTCTAATTGGGGTGTGGGGACTCGGTAATCGCTGCAGTCTGCCGTTAAACGTCAAACCGACCGCATAGTTCCAATCCCAAAACTCAAGCACCGAGTTTGGGACCATTGTGAGGCCAACAAGTCGCCCAAGAGCGCCGCGCTTCCTATGGGAACCGCTCAGGTCGCTCTAGCAGCCTGTCGCTCAACTCAGGCTCTGATTTGAAGTCCCATGCAACAAAAGCTCACCGACATCAAGCGATGGCACCTAGCTTGGCGAGGCGTTTG